>JAZGFO010000281.1:0-2565 GCA_036479655.1 Saprospiraceae bacterium | reverse complement strand
TTTTTTTTATTTAATAATATCAATTTATTAATTATTTTCATTCTTTATACTCAATTGAGCACTTGGTCTTTCAAAATTTGACTTGCTCAACGCTATTAGAGTATTATTCATTGCTTGAGATTGAATTTCAGAACCGGAGAATGATTTGTCAAAAGTATTTATCCAGTAATATACAATTATTATTATTGCTTCATTCTCAAACGAACTGATCAATGTTGATGGTGATTTTTTATCAAGTAATATTCCAGATACTTTTTTTACGCTATCTATTATTATACTTCTTGCTTTATTTATATCAGATCCATATGCAAGTTTTATACTAAATTGTTTTCGGAGAAAACCATCTATAGTATAATTAAATAATGGATTTTTCAATATCTGAGCATTTGGCACATACACATCTTTTCCATCAAAAGTTTTAATATGTGTATCCCTTAGACTCATTTCTATAATAGAACCTTCCACATTTTCTGATTTTATCACATCTCCTAATTTAAAAGGTCTTTTAAATGCTAATATTACTCCTGCTAAAAAATTTTCCGCTATGTCTTTAAATGCAAATCCAATAATAAAAGCAGAAACTCCTGCGGCACCTAATATACTAGTGGCTATTCCTGTCTGACCGATAATATATAGAAAAAGTAAAAAACCAAATATTATTATTGAAATATTTAAAACACTATCAATAAAATTTATTAATAATTTATCATCTGCTTTTTTATGAAAATACTTTGTTAGCTTACTCTTTATGTACCTCATGCTATACAAGAATACTAACGTAACTATAATAGCTACAATAAGTTTTGGGAAGAAAACAATTATGTTTTCATAATACGAAGAAAATTGAATTTTCAAATCTGTAATTATATCCATGTAACTTAATTATTATTTTTTATCAACTATATGTGTTAGTTTTAACATTTACATATGTAAATATTAATTAATTTGTAATTAGCTGATACAAAGGCATACAACGTATTGCTTTATTTTTTATGTTTGTGTTGTAATTGTATCAATTAGATTGATTTTAGTCAAATATAACATGATTTTTTCGACTAATTGGATTAATATAAATGAAATGAAAAGTATTTTTAAATCTTTAATTGTTTTACTCGTAGTAGCTGGGACTGTAAGCTTAAACGGACAAGTTGAGTCTGTAAGCTTTGATGTTGTTCAAAATGATAATACTGGAAATTTTGATATTTTCTTAGTAGTTGAAAAAGGTTCTGCAGCTTCTGTTGTAGAAAGGACTCAGTTTAATTCTCAAATTTCTTTTGTAGCTAGTACAGGTACTGATATTGATATTGTTGATTTAAACATGCCTCTTAATTGGAATCAAAAGTTTAATGGTCAAAAACCCATGTTATGGATCGAGACAACAAAAGTGATTGCTCCAGATGTTTCACCAGAATTGGATTATTTTGCTGTGAGTTGTGTAATGGCACCTGTTTCACAATACAATGATTTATTAGAAGGTGATAAAGTTAGGCTTTTTAGTGTAAGTGTAAAAAACAACTTAACTGCAAAACCAATTTTTAGGCTATATAAGAATGGTCATGATGCTGATTCTAATGCTGAAGGAATGGGTGGTGGAGATTTTTCAATAGGATTTACAATTGGAGGTGTTAGGCAAAAGTATAGAGATGTTATGAAATCTCTCGAATAATAGAAAAAAAACGCACATAAATATAATGTGCTTATATATAAACTACAACAGTAGATATTTAATAAGAAATAGAATGGAAGGTTATTTTTTATCGAGTAGATATTGATTTTTTAATAAGAAAACGGATTTCGCATAGTATTCTAATAGAATATAGCATTGCTATGCATTTTTAACCACATTAAATCTAAGGTCAGATGAATTTTAAGTTACTTTTTTTCTTCGTCATTGTCACAATGTCTTCTTTTATGTCAAATCAAGTTTCGGCACAGGTCGATAGTGTGAGGTATCAAGCAAGATTCAATCCAGAAACATGTTTACATGATTTCTATATTGTTATTGAAGGTGGTTCTGCCACTATTATTCCGCACAGAGCACAATTTAATTCGCAGTTTACTGTAGTTTATCCTACATCTGCTTCTATTAATGGTGGACCAATTAATAACATGCCATTACAGAATAATCAAAACTATACGAGTACAACACCAATGGTTTGGAAGCTTTCGTCATCAGCTATTGATCCGGCTTCTGCGCCAGGTTTAGTTTTTCAAAGTATAGTTCCTACACTTTCTCCAGCTTCTTTTTATAATAATTTGGTTACAGGAGATACGATAAAATTATTTTCTTTAGATATATCACCTGTTACAGAATGTGGAGTAGATGTTAGAGTATACGAAAATGGAGTTGATCCAGATTCCAATGCTGATGGTATGAATGGTAGTGATTATAGTAATGGTTTTACTATTGGTGGTAGTGTACAAAAATATGTAGGTAATCATGCCCCAGTTACACCTCCTTTACCAGAATTATCAGCAGTTGTAAACTGCGATAATGGTATTGGTATTTATTTGACTGCGGAGGTTTCTGGATGCCAGACACCCCCTACTTATTCTTGGAGTGGC
>JAZGFO010000280.1:0-13683 GCA_036479655.1 Saprospiraceae bacterium | reverse complement strand
AAGTTAATTGTGTGCATTTGGGCTATTATTTGCCAATATACATAAGATTATGCTACAACCTACAACCTACAACCTTACCTTAGAGGTTTAATGATAATATTGATATTAACTTTAGGATCTAATTTTTTGTGGGGGCAGGGATGTGATTTGGAATGTGAAATTTGATTGATAATCCGACTTTGGAATTAACGGAATCAGGTTCGTCCTTAAATTTAGCTGGGCATTTCAGAGTGGATATGTATTACCATGGTTTAGAACTATATGTTGAATTTTTGCACAAAAACAGATCATATATGGTTGTTTGGTGCTACAGTTGGAGATAATTATATCCCAGAAATTGTACTCCAAGACAGCACATGGAGAGCGACCAATATTGATTTTAACTTTGACCCTCCTAAAATATATTATGATTCTACAAGAGTATGGGACTTTGGAGGTACTAATGCAAGTATATGTGATGATCAAGGACAGTTAATCTGTTATACCAATGGACAAGCCATATATAGTGGATCTCATACGGTGATAGAAGACACAATCAACTATAATGCTCAATGGGACAATTGGAGTGTCATACAAGAAGGAGTATTGATCAATACAGGACTACCTACTATTCAAGGCGCTCTTATATTGCCATGGCCTGAGCATGATGGGATGTTTTATGTTTTTTATAGTCAGTATGATTTGGATATCTTTGCCACTAATAAATTACTGTATGGCGTAATTAAAAAAGATGAAACAAAGTATGAGATTATTGAAAAAGATATTGCCGTTTTGAACACAATACTATCTAATGGTTCTTTAACTGCAGTTAAGCATGCAAATGGAAGAGATTGGTGGATTCTTGGTGTTGGCGGATATCATAACACTTTTTATTTATATTTATTTGATACTGAAGGTATTCATTTTTTTTCTGAAACTTTATTAGGATCAGAATTTGATTATGGATTGTCGCAAATGTATTTCTCTTCTGATGGCAATAAAATCGGTTTTGGTATATTTTCTCATTTTTTAATTAATGGTGGTAAAATCGGAATTTTAAATTTCAATCGATCAACTGGAATATTATCAAATATACAGGAAGACATTGTAGCTGGAACCTCTTTCAGTCAAGGTGTATCCTTCTCTCCTAATAGTCGATTTTTATACGGAACGGACAGCGATCATATCTTCCAATATGATTTAGAAGCTGATAATGTCATTGCCTCCCGATTGACCGTAGCTACTTATGATGGATTTGAATATTCTAATTGTGAAAATTGTGATTTTCGTCCTACAAGATTTGGTTGGATGGGATTAGGACCAGATGGTAAAATATATATTACTAGTACTACTGGCAATAGCAGAGTAATGCATGTCATCAATAACCCCAACCAGTTGGGAGTCGCTTGTGATGTAAAACAACATGGTATATTTTTACCTACAGTTGACAGCAGATCCATGCCCAACTTCCCCAATTTCCGCCTCGGCCCACTCGATGGCAGCTCATGTGACACCCTCGGAATAGACAATCACCCTATCGCCAAATACCGTTATGTACAAGACAGCTTAGAAGATCTCAAAATTCACTTTTTTGACCTATCCTATTACGACCCCAGAGACTACGATTGGGACTTTGGAGATAGTTACACTTCCGATATGTTAGAGCCTACTCATGTGTATGAGAGCACAGGTGTATATGAGGTTTGCCTCACAGTCAGCAATGACTACGACACCCATACCACTTGCAAGACCATCATGCTCGGTACAACATCTACTGAGGAGGAAGAATACAATGCAAATATTACCCTATTTCCCAATCCAGTAAGTGATTATTTGACTGTCAGTTTTCATGATTATTTAGGGTTAGATATGGTGTTGAAGTTGTATGATGTAAGAGGAAATCTTGTAAATGATTATCCACTGGAGGGTGCTTATACTATCTTGGATTTGAGAGATTTGACTTCGGGGGTGTATGTTTATCGGATATTTGATGGGAGAGTGGAGTTGGAGAATGGGAAAGTTATTTTCGGGGGAGATTAGCTGTTAGCTGTTAGCTTTTGGCTGTTTGCTTTTGGCTGTTTACTTTCGACTATTTGCCTTTTGCTATTTGCTTTTTGTTGGGCTTGGCGGTTCTTCCTTTAGGAAGTCAGAAGGTGGTAAAGCAAAAAATCATGACAATCTTATTATCCTAAAAATCATAGTTTAGGACAGAATGTGATAAAGTATTATATAGTACAAATACAAAATATGCACAAAAACAAGGTAATATTATAATCTGTATGCAAAATAAAATCCGTATTCTTTGAAGCTTACATTTGGAATTAAAGTTATATTCTTAGTTTTAAGAAATGGATTATAATCTTTAAATGGTTTAAAGTGATAAATTATATGTGCAGATAGTATTCCTATTCCCGCTCCCAACAAGACATCAGAAAGCCAATGTCTATTATTTGCCATTCTCAATCCACCTGTAGCAGTTGCAAAACCAAAACCACTATAAGCGAGTAGTGGTGAAGTATCTTTATATTCGTGGTATAGGACTCCTGCATTAGCAAAAGCGAAAGAAGTGTGTCCAGAAGGAAATGAATGACCACCACCACTAGGACGTGTTTTATTAAAACCAATTTTTAATGCATGAGTAGTCAATCCTCCAATCAGATTTACCATAAATAGATTTTTTGACTGATCAAACCAGTGATTCCTAGCCGAAACACCAAGTATATCAGCAAGGTACATCTCTGCAACTGGACCAAAAACGATATAATCATCTATATACGTACGATAATTATTACCTACTTTATTTCTTAAATTAACTTGCAA
Organism: Saprospiraceae bacterium; assembly: GCA_036479655.1. GTDB lineage: Bacteria > Bacteroidota > Bacteroidia > Chitinophagales > Saprospiraceae > CAJXUU01. The sequence goes on along the minus strand of JAZGFO010000280.1, from coordinate 10,884 downwards.
TTCTTTTTCAAAATCTGATTGATTGATTATAGCACCAACCGTCATCAATCCGACTGAGAATACAGAACTTCCTAATAATGAAGTCTTATATCTGGTGCTATCAACTGATTGATGTTGTGCACCCAATGAAATATTGCCACATAAAAATATCAATACTAAATACTTAATAGCTTGCATAAAACTTAAATTAGAATAGATAAATATGGTTTGTAGCTTACTTAATTGACTATCGTCTCGAATAATTTGGAGCTTCTTTGGTAATAGAAATATTATGAGGGTGACTTTCTAACATTCCAGAATTTGTTATTTTTACCATTTTTGCATCTACCAACATATCTATATTAGATGCCCCACAATAACCCATACTTGCTCTTAACCCCCCAATATATTGAACCATAACTTCTGAGAGTGTTCCTTTATATGGCACTCTACCTTCAATACCTTCTGGAACTAATTTTTTTACATCATCTTCTACATCTTGAAAATATCTATCTTTTGATCCTTGAGTCATAGCCCCAAGAGAACCCATCCCTCTATATATTTTAAATTTTCTTCCTTGATAAATAATTGTTTCTCCTGGAGCCTCTTCAGTACCTGCAAATAGAGATCCTGCCATGATCGTATTGGCACCACCAGCCAATGCTTTGGCAATATCTCCAGTATATCTTATACCACCATCACCTATTATAGGCACGCCAGTATTTTTAATCGATTGATAAGCGCTTTTTATTGCAAATAACTGAGGTACGCCCACACCAGCGACTATTCTTGTAGTACATATACTACCAGGACCGATACCAACCTTTACTGCATTGACTCCAGCATCTACTAGTGCCTGAGCTCCAGCGCCTGTCGCTACATTACCTCCAACAATCTGTAAATAAGGAAATTCTTTTCTTGCTCTTTTTATAGCATCTAATACGCCCTTACTGTGTCCATGGGCTGTATCAATACATATTGCATCAACACTTACTTTTACCAATGCTGATATCCGCTCTATCATATCATTGGTTACACCTATAGCTGCAGCTACTACTAGTCGTCCATGTGTATCTTTACTAGAGTTGGGGTAGTTTTCTACTTTCATTATATCCTTATAGGTAATTAATCCTACAAGCTTATTGTTTTCTACTACAGGCAGTTTTTCAATTTTATGCTTTTGTAAAATATCTTTAGCCTGATCCAATGTCGTTCCAGCTGGTGCAGTTATTAAATTTTTCGTCGTCATTACTTCTTGTACTGGCTTATTCCCATCGACTTCAAACCTCAAATCTCTATTGGTAAGAATTCCCATTAACTTCTCATCATTGTTGACAATAGGAATACCTCCAATTTTATGTAATTTCATTAATGCCAATGCATCTCCTACATTTGCATTCATTGAAAGCGTTACAGGATCGAGAATCATCCCACTTTCAGATCTTTTTACCTTACGCACTTGTTCTGCTTGCTGTGCGATGGTCATGTTTTTATGTACCACTCCAATTCCTCCTTGACGAGCAATAGCAATTGCCAATTTAAACTCTGTCACTGTATCCATTGCTGCAGATACTATTGGAGCTTTAAGTCTTATATCAGTTGTAAATTGTGTAGAAACATCTACTTCTCTTGGTAGCACCTCAGAATATGAGGGGATCAATAATACATCATCAAATGTAAGTGCCTCAGAAATGTGGCTATAGTCGTTTGTATTGTTATTTTCCATGCGCAAAGGTATAAATTATATTTTCACATTTCACACATTTGAATAATAAATGTCAATCTAATTATTCATTACAAACAAAACAATAATCATTAATAACGAATAATAGTTATTATCTAACGAATAATCATTTTAAAATCTGTCGATTCAATATTGATTCATATTTGCATTATTAATAATCAAAAAATACAAGTTATGGATAATTCAATAATTGAAAAAAGAAAAAATCAAAAAAAATTATATTTCAAAATTACTTTTATTTTATTTCTTATCTTGCTATTAATAATCCCAAATAGTCTGACCCATGACCTTATACGGGAGCGTAAAGGATTAGAGTATCAAGTACAAAGAGAAATCGCTCAAAACTGGGGACCAAGTCAAAAAATCATGGGTCCAGTATTATCAATTCCCTATACTACATTTAATAAAGACGGAACTATATACGCTAGGGATATATTACGGGTTCTCCCTAATAAAAGTAAAATTGATGTTACATTGTCCACAGAAAAAAGGAGTAAAAGCATATATTCTACTATTCTATATGGTGCAAAAAACAATATCAAATCATCATTTACTATTCCGACCAAAAGTGATTTTAATGATCAACAAATTGAAATATTATGGGATGAAGCTAATATAGATATTGGATTTACGTCTGCTGCCAGTATTGATCAAAAAGTTATCATTACTTGGAATGATATACCATACCCTATGAAATCAGGAGCATCAGAAAAGACAATATTTAGATCAGGTATTCATGCAGATATCAAAATCGATCCATCAATTAGTGAATACAGTTTCGAAACTAACATTGCAATAAATGGAAGCGAAAAAATAGAGTTTTTACCTTTAGCTAGTAACACTATAATAAATATGGAAAGTCCTTGGAAAGACCCAGGATTTATCGGTATGCCATTACCAAAAAAACGTGAAATATCTAATGCTGGATTTACTGCAGAATGGAAAACAACGGAATACAATCGTCCATTTAAAAGTATATGGACAAATAATCAAGTATTGATAGAGAATTTCAACTCGTCATTTGGTGTTAATTTAATACAAACAGTTGGACACTATCAAAAAAATATGAGATGTTCTAAATATGCCATTCTAATTATTGGCTTAAGTTTTATGGTTTTCTTTTTTTATGAAATGATAAAAGGCAACAATATCCATCCTATCCAATACATTTTTGTCGGACTATCACTTTCCGTATTCTATCTTTTATTATTATCATTTTCAGAACATGTTGGATTTGATATTGCGTATTTTATTGCAACTATTGCTGTGGTAAGCCTTATTACATGGTATAGTCGGTATTTACTCCAAGGAAGTGCCAATGTGATTGTATTGTATTGTATATTATCAAGTCTCTATGGCTACATTTATACTCTCTTGCAAATGGAAGAATTTGCATTAATAGTAGGAAGTATTGGTTTATTCAGTGCCCTTGGTATAGCGATGTATCTTACACGAAATATGAATTGGTACGACTTAAGTGGAAGTATAAAAAATCAAAGTAAAGTGGAAAATATTACAATAACAGTGTAGAGTACAATAATGTAAACATCAAAAATAAAGAATGAGCGATAATAAAATTATTAAAAAAGTATTGATATGGTTACCTTCCGTTATAATAGCATTGTTTTTTATTCCAAATGCTTTAGGTAAAATACTTTATTCTAATCAATTGGACAAAATTGTTACAAATAGTACTGTAATAATTACTACAGGTATATTTATCCTAATTGCAACAATTCTTTTCTTGTACAATAAAACCATAATTATTGGGACTACTCTTTTATCATTATATATGACTTTTATAGTACTTATTCATATGTACAAAGGAAAACCTTATGAAGTAGCTATTCTAATTGTTATGGCTACTATTTTCTCAGCTTATATTAGAAAACCACAATTGTTTAACTCATAAAAAATTGAAATTCATGAAATATGTAATCGGGGTATTCTTCTTAACATTTATCACTTTTTCTTGTTCACAAAAAGAAAAAAATATAAGAAGTAAATCTGTTGTAAATATTGAAAAACAAGAATTCCAAGAAATATTGGATTCTAAAAATGTAAAAGGTACAATCCTTATATATAATAAGCAGAAAAATGAATTCTATTCTAACAATTTTAAAGAAGCAAAACATGGTGTCATACCTGCTTCAACTTTTAAAATTCCCCATTCGATTATAGGATTAGAACTAGGTATCATTAAAGACGAAAACACAGTTTTTAAATGGGATGGCAAAGAAAGAGCCTATTCGATATGGGAAAAAGATTTGATTTTAAGAGATGCTTTTCAAAAATATTGTGTCCCTTGCTATCAAGAACTTGCCCATAATATTGGGGCGATAATAATGAAAGAAAACATTCAAAAATTGAAATTTGGAGCAATGGATGTGAATAATGAGAATATAGATAATTTCTGGCTAATGGGAAAATCCAAAATAACACCTTTTCAGCAAATTGATTTTCTAACTCGGTTTTACGAGAAAAAATTACCTGTCTCAAGTACCACAACTAAAATAGTTAAAAATATTATGAAAATCGAAACAACTGAAAATTATATCTTAAGTGGAAAAACTGGACTCGCTGTTTTTGAAGAAAACGCTGTAGGATGGTTTGTGGGTTATGTCGAAAAAGGAGGAAACATATTCTACTTTGCTACTAAAATTTCGCCTATTAAAATGAAATGTCAAGAAAAGAATTTGCGGTAAAAAGACGAAAAACAACTGATATGGCATTAAAAACACTAAAAATTATAGAATAACAATTTCTTCCATTGCTTTAACTAATACACGTTTGAAATATGACGTGTATTCGTAATTTTATTATTGATAATACAACTATTAATAATAAAAACTAAAGCGAAAATTCCAAAAATCGTCCGTTTTCATAGATCAATTTTCCATCAGTAATTATTTGTCCACCATCCTTCATGTCTGATATCATATCCCAATGAATAGAAGAACTATTTTTACCTCCAGTGTGCTTATAAGATTGTCCTACTGCCATATGGATAGTGCCTCCTATTTTTTCATCAAATAATATATTTTTAGTAGCACGCTGAATATTATAATTAGTGCCTATAGCAACTTCTCCAAACTGACGAGCTCCTTCTACTTCAAATACACTATCCAAGATTTCTTTTCCTCTTTTGGCGTCCCATTTTACAACCATTCCATCTTTTACTTCGAGTGTAATACCGGATACTTCTGTACCCATATATATTGACGGATATTCAAAATGCACATAACCATTTACAGAATCTTCTACTGGTCCAGAAAACACCTCTCCAGAAGGCATATTGGTACGACCATCAGAATTGATCCAAATTCTATCTTTGACACTAAATGATATATCGGTGGTCTTACTTTTGTACTGTACATGCTCTACAGTATTGAGATAATCTACAATAGCCTGTTGCTTTGCTCTAACTGCTAACCATGAGCTTTGAGGATTGTCATCATATAACTTACATGCTCCAAATACAAATGCTCTATACTCTTCAAGGCTCATTCCTGCTTCCTGTGCACTAGCTTGTGTAGGATATTGGCATAGCGATCGTACCATAGATCCATTTCCTGTTCTATTGTAGTAAATGTCATTTATCGGTTTTATAGCTTCAGATCTTTGTTTTATCTGATTAGTATCAATTGAATGTCCAGCTCTAAGATTATAGGGTGCTCTGACAAATAAATATGCATCAAAAGTTTTCATTGCGGCTTCAAAATTAGGACTAATAAAACTCAATTGTTCTGAAGAAGCATTATCCATAAATATCTTATTCTGACCCCTAAAAGACATATCAATTATAATATGTGCACCTCTCTTGGTACCTTCTCTATACAATTCTCTCAATAGAGGTTCTGCTAAAGTAGTGCTTTTAATATAAAGTTTTTGACCTTTTTTAATACCAAGACAATAGTCTAAAAGTAATTGAGCATATTTGTTTTCTATCATGATTTATATTTGGCAAGAAATGAAGTTTTATTTATCAGTAAAGTTAGAAACTATTCTGTGTCAAGTATTAATATTTTGAATATTGTTTAGAAAATAAAATGCGCTGTAAAATTAATTACAACGCATTTATAATATTCTTAGGTTTAACCTTATAAAAAGATCAATAATTCTAATTACTGTACATTCACTTCTACTTGGTCTGATCCTACATTACCAGCATCATCAGTAGCAGTAAGTACGATAGAATACGACCCTGCAACTGTGTTAGAGTCGATAGTGATATTATAATTTCCATTATGGTTGGTATCACTATTAAACTGTGTAATAGATTCGTCTAACCCTAAATCAGAAGTCAATTTGATTAAGCTTAGTTTAGTATCTTCGGTAATAGTAGATTCAAAAGTAACGACGTCCCCTGTTAAAAAATTTGCTCCATTAGCTGGTGAAGATATAGTAACTACAGGTGCAGTGCTATCGTCATCACCACAAGAAGTAACAAATACTCCAACTATCATCAATAATGCGAATAATTTAAATGCTTTCATTTTTAATATTTTTTTGTTAATAACTTCATTACTAACGATACCATTGTTATAAATGTTGGGTCAATATTAAGTATAATTTCAATTATCTAAAATTTAAATCCTACAGTTGCTACCATTCTACCATAATTGGTATCTATTATTGCTAGAGGATCTCTATCAACTTGGTCAAGGACAACATAAGGATTATACCCTTGATGTACTGAAGACCGCTTATAAGCCATATCAATAAAAAACTTATCTGCTCTATAGCCCAATCCTGCTGACCAACTATTATTAGTCTTTGTCTCACTTATAAATGCAGAAGTACTTATAGTGTACCCAGCTCTTAACCTTAGTGCATTATATGCTAATTCGGTCCCTAATCTATAATTAGTAGCTGTGCCCAATTGTTCATCAATATTCATATTTACTTCCTGAGCATATGCACCTTCATTAGGATCATTACTATTGGAAGTAAAATCATATTCATTATTGGTGTAATCCAAAAACTCAACATCAGCATTTACAAAACCTTTGATATCCCCGATTTTATATATTGAGCCAATGCTACCAACTACTTTCCAAGGAGTAGTAAGTCCATACTTAAACGATCCATCAGGCGATTGCCCACTTTCGTTATAATTCTCTTGTGCTGTAGCGTATTTATAATTTAATTTGGTACTATAGTCATCATTGAGCGAATACCAAGAAGGAGAATGTAAAGCTACACCTATTCTTAGCTGACGATATGCTTTGTATTGCAAACCTAATTTAAAATTTGCACCAACTCCAGAGGTAGTAAGGTTTTCAATATATTGTAAATCATTGCTAAACTCTCCATCAACAATACCTTCATTGTACCTTTTTGTCTCACTATATGACACAAACGGAATTCCAAAACTCAATCCTACATTCAATTTATCATCATAATTTCCTGCCCAAGAAATTGACAATTCATTTATTGAACCATTTTGATCAATTGATTGACTTTTTGTTACATTATCATCATCTTTAAAATCTGTTACATAGTTGCCTCCTGCATCAAGAAAAATTGCACCTGCATCATACGCTGGTCCTGCTTCAAAACCATCTAGGTTTTCTAAAGTAAAACCATTTGCTCTTTCCACAAATCGCTCAGTAATACTGCCTTCTGTTTCTCCTGCAATAGAAACATTTTTACTAAATGATGTTAATTTGCTAAATCCTACTGCCCAATTGGATGTTTTCCATGACGACTCTTTTGGATTAGTCGCACCAATAAAACTAATATTATCAAGTAAAAAAGAACTATTAGTCCTTTTAGATTTTGATCCATCAGCAACAAAATAGGCATCGCTCTTAGCGTTTTCTATTGATGGTGTTATTGTAAATTCTCCTATTCTGTATTCCGCAATTCCTGCAGGGTTAATGCCTACTACCGAAAAATCACCTCCCATTGCTCCAAAAGACCCTCCCACTCCTACTGTCCGAGCTGTACCTATAGGGCTTAGGTCAGAGTATCTTACTGCGTCACCTACGTTTTGTGCGCTTGTTGTACCTATTGATATTAAGGCTATTATTATATACTGTATATATTTCATGTATTGTTGATTTTTGTCAATAAAATTAAAGTTGGTTTTAATCTCTGGGTATAAAAATGGGGTGAATAATTTTTATCCTCCCCACTTCAATATTTGTTATTTTACTTCTTTTTTTATTTGCCACCTCTTCTTGAGCTCCCTGAAGATGATCTACTTGAAGACTTTGATGACGATCTTGTAGATGATCTTGTAGATGATGATCTCGAAGGTTGACTTGAAGTTGATCTTGCAGAAGAAGATGATCTATTACTTGACCTTGATGGTGCTGTATTTGATCGAGAAGATGTATTTCTATTAGCGTTCATTCTCGAACTTCTTTTAGATGATCTTGATTCATAGCTTTTATTGGTAGGTCTTGTGTTTCCTGGTCTTGTTGACTGACCACTTCTGCTCGATCTTTTTCTACCAGAATAAATACCTGATCTCTTATTCTTTTTAGTACTTGGTGTTACATTCCCAGAGTTTATTTCTTTAGTTAATCCTCTTCTCTTTGCTCCAGTTGTACCATTTCCTGTAGGATTTTTAATTCCTGTTTTAGTAGTTGTAGATTGAGTAGTATTAGATACTGTACCTACTTCCTCATCTCTTGGATTGGTAAATCTTGGAGAAGCGTTTCTACCATTAGTAGAAGAACTTACAGAACCATTCTTTCTTGATCCATAGTACGTACCATTAGGATTGGCAGTTACATTGGTAGTATTAGTTGAGTTGTTGTCATAGCCATTATAACCATATCCGTTATAACCTCCATTTCCATAGTAACCTCCATAACCATTTCCATAGTATCCACCGCCTGCATATCCATAACTTGGTGGGCAATAAGGATTCCAACTATTGTAACCATAGCCATAATTAAAGTTATTATAACCATATGGGTAGAAACCAGAATTCCATCTATTCCATCTATTGTGTCTATGACCATGTCCAAAAGAAATGTATATATTATTACCTCCATAAGAGTTAAATGGGTCATAATAGGAATTATAATTATCATAACCACTTACATAATAGTTAGAGTAATAATTAAACCCTCCAACTGGTCTATAGAATCTTTTTATTCTTCTCGTATAAGTATAGTCATCGTCATAATAATCTCCTTCTGAATAATCATATTCATCATAATCATCATTATCTGCGATTACATAATCATTAGCGTCAGACTCTTCTTCGTCAAAAATTATTACTGTATCTTCATCATTCGGATCGTAATATAAATCATCAAATTGTGCATTAGCTACCATAGTGACAGTTGTCATCATTAGGAAGCTCATTAATGTTTTTAATTTCGTAAATCTCATTAGTATGGATTTTATTGATTAATAATATTCGACTCTTTATCTACAAAAGCTTTCCGCAATTTATCACTTTTAAACTAAATTATCTGTTAACAATCTATTAAAAGTTAAAAAGAAATCGTCAAAACCGGATTAGAATACTCTAATTGTATGGCTTTCATAATTATAGACGTAAGAAACAGCCAAAAAGTTTCGATTTTTATTTTGTTATAATAATTTTAACAGTATTTAACTTGCGTTTTATCCTTAAAACCACAAATTTTATTCCTCAACATTGTCCTTTTGAAATTTGATGATTTATCTTCGAAAAAAAATACATCTATTGCAACAATAATGATATTAGATTAGTTATTACCTTCGAGTAAGTATAGTATTAAAAACAGGGTACACTAGTGGCAAACAATCAAAATAATAATCAAGAAGAAGCGATATTAAATTCGATAAAATTATCGCGGATAATACCACCAATTTTATTGGGCTTGGCAGTAGTCGGCTATTTGATGTATCAACAGCTTGATATTGAAGAGTTGCTAAAAATTAACTGGAGTGGGTATGTGTTTTTCTGGGTATTAATGGCCATTATGATGTATGTCCTACGTCATATCTTCTATAGTTGGAGATTACGGATTATGACAGATAATTACTTTTCTTGGATAAAATCTATAGAACTCATCACTCTTTGGGAATTTGCTTCTGCTATTAGTCCTACAAGTATTGGTGGCGCAGGGGTTGCATTGTTTTTGTTAGCTCAAGAAAAACTATCCACTGCCAAAACAGTATCTGTAGTTATATACTCGATGGTATTAGATACTGTGTTTTTTGTAGTATCCCTTCCGTTATTGTTTTTTATAATAGGTCCAATTATCATTAGACCTGAGATGAATTCTATTAGTGATTTAGATGGATTTGGTTATACATTTTTTGGTATGCTTCTATTTATGACGATATATGGTGCTATATTTTTTTATGGCTTATTTATTAATCCAAATACTATAAAAAAACTATTATTATTCTTTTCAAGAATATCAATTCTCAAAAGATTTAAAACTAGTATTGTACAGACTGCCGAAGATATCGTATTGTCTTCAAAAGAAATGCAATCTAAGTCATGGCATTTTCATTTTTCTGCAATGGTAGCAACAAGTGGTGCGTGGATTACAAGGTTTCTTGCTATTAATTGTATTATTATAGCATTGATTGTTGCCACCCCAGTGGACTTATATAATCAACTAATAATAATGGCTAGAGGAGAGACGATGCATATAACTACTGCATTTAGCCCAACACCTGGAGGGGCTGGAGTTATCGAATATCTGTTTGGAGGATACTATACTGACTATGTCGCTAAAGGAATAGCTTCTTTGATCGCATTAATATGGAGATTGATCACTTACTATTCATACTTAATAGGTGGTGCTATTATTATTCCAATATGGTATAGGGAATTGATGATTAGAAGAAAGCGAGAGAAGGCCGACCTTTAAATAAATATCAAAGAAATTACAATTCTATTCTTGCACCTATTGATATAGCACGTCCTGGCATTCTATATCTTTCTAATTCTTCGTAACGGGCATCTGTAATGTTTTGAACTGATAAGTAGAGAGATTTTTTATCATCCATTTTGTAGCTAATTCTGCCATTCAATACACTAAATGCATCTGGCTCATTGCCGGGATAGATAAATACTTCTTCGATTGCACTTTTATATCGACCATTTAGATTGATAGATAGTTTTTCCCATTTTTTATTTATACTAATATTTACGCTGTGTTTGACTTTATAAGCAAGATTGTCATTTAGTCTTTTTT
>JAZGFO010000279.1:0-8392 GCA_036479655.1 Saprospiraceae bacterium | reverse complement strand
GATAGCAAAACTTTGTTTTATCAGTTTATTACAAACAGCTATTAGTTTCAATTTTTATATAATCAAATGGTGAATATATTGTTTTTTTTTATTATCAAAATTGCAGTGATTTGACCAATAATTCAGTAGGACTAAACTAGAATCTAAATTTAATAATTTCACACAAACTACATTTAGATTATTTTTGTTATTTTTGACCTTGTAAAAGGAATTTTAAAGTATAATTTAAAAGAAACAACTAAGATTTAATGACAGATATTAAACCAAAATCATTTTGGAAAAAACCTGAAGGTGTTACAGGTGCATTATTCTTAGGTGGGATAATATTTGGTGCCGGATACTTGTTATTTAAGGTGGGCGCTATAGCTACAGCTGCATTTTTAAGCTCTGCTGCTGGGATGGTAATTGGTCTATTGACATTAGGGTTAATTATATTCATGGGCATAGATCCCAAAACAAGAACATTAATATCGTATATGTACAAAAGTGCAATGCGATGGATAACGGGAATGTTTGTACAGATTAATCCTATCGCAATACTTAAAAGTTATGTAGATGATTTAAAAGATAATCTGCGAAAAATGAACCGTCAAGTTAGTAAGTTGAGAGGACAGATGCATGTTCTTAAAGAAATGATATTCAATAATAAAAAGGAGATTAAGTCTAATATGACTCAAGCGAGTAAAGCGAAAATAGAAAATAACAACTCACAACTTATACTTAAAAGCAGAAAAGCAGCTAGACTAAAAGAATCAAACATCAAATTAGAAGCCCTCTATCGGAAAATGGAGGTACTCTATCGAGTTCTTGGTAAAATGTATGAAAATAGTGCTATTCTTGTAGAAGATATTCAAGATCAGGTTCAAGTTAAGGAAATAGAAAGAAAGGCTCTGTTAGCAGGACATTCCGCTATGAAATCAGCAATGAATGTTATAAAAGGAGATCATGACAAAAAAGCTATGTTTGATGCTGCTTTAGAAGCAATTGCTGATGATGTATCTAATAAAGTAGGTGAAATGGAGCGATTTATGGATATGTCAGAAACATTTATGCAATCTGTAGATTTACAAAATGGAATTTTTGAAGATGAAGGGTTGAAAATGTTAGAAAAGTGGGAAAAAGAAAGTACTTCTCTTCTATTAGGGGACTCCAAAGATGACTTAATTCTTCAAGCAAATAACGATGAAGATATTTTAGATCTAAATCATCCCGTCAAGGAGGTCGCAATATTAGGAAGAGAAAATCAATATGACGATCTTTTTGATTAAAGGTCAAATTTTTATAAAAACAACAATCAAAATATAATAATACTTAATATAGAACAACATGGTACCAGCAAGATTAACGTCTTTTTCGAAATTACTTATAACATTGGCTATTTTGACAGCTGTGTTTTTTGGAGCAAAATATGTTTATAATAACACTTCATTTGGACAAAATCTACAAAAGACAGTAGAGGATGCAAAAAAAGAACAAGAGGCAAGTATTGAAAATGATAAAAAACCTACCAAGAATACAGGCTCATCTAAAACAACACCAGCTAAAGATTCTAAAGGTAATAAAACACTTAGAGTACAATTAGTAACATGGGGCGGTTATGGTCCAGGGTTGTATTTTAATGAAGGAGCAAAAGCAAATAGCAGAAGTCGATTTTTGAAAGATTATGGTTTTAAAGTAGATTTCAGATTAAATAATGACTTGTTTAATGCATTAGATGGATGGATAGCAGATGAATATGATGTATTAGTACAAACGGCTGATGCCTTTCCGTTATACACCGGACCTGCTGATATAAATTCATTTAAACCCAAAGCTTTTATGCAAGTAGATTGGAGTAGAGGAGGAGATGCTATTATTGTAAAAAGGGGTATACAAACAATAAATGACTTGAAAGGAAAAACGATAGCGGTAGCTGTGCCATCACCTGCACAGACTCTGTTGATATCTTCTCTTGAAGCAGCAGGGCTGAAATATAGTGATGTGAAAGTAATCAAGACACCTGACAATCTTAAAGCTGCCGAATTATTTAGATCTGATGATGTAGATGCAGCAGTAGTATGGAGTCCAGATGATGTATTTGCTACTCAAGATGTAAAAGGATCGAAGATTTTATTAACGACCAAAGAACAATCACATATTATTGGTGATATCATGTTTGCAAAACAAGACTTTATTGATAACAATAGAGAAATGATTCATGATTTTTATGAAGGGTGGATGAAAGGAGTAGCAGAATTGCAAAACACTGAAAATGTAACGAAGGCTGCTAAATATTTGGCAGAATTGAATGCAGTATCTGTTGATGATGCTAAAGGAATGATGAGTGTAGTTCATTTTACAGGACATGGAGATAATAAAAATTTCTTTGGTCTAAATAGAGATTATGCAGGACAAAAAGGGTCTGATTTATATACTAAGATGTCGAAAAAATTTGTAGAAACTGGTGATGCTGAAAGTGTAGCTCCGCCATGGAGATCTGTTGTATATACTGGTGCCGTACAAGCTGCTGACAACAAACTGAATGCGACTCAATACAATGCTGAAAAAGCTAAAGTATTTAAAAAGTCTAATGGAGATAGAACAGCACCAGCAATTTCTTCAAAACCAGTTAGTATTTCTTTTGCTACGGGACAATACAGACTTGATGCAAACGCAAAAACTTTAATAGATTTACAATTTGCAGAGACAGCCAAAATATTTGGTAATACAAAAATTAGAATCGAAGGGAATACGGATAATGTAGGTACTAGAGGCATGAATATTGATCTGTCAAAAAAACGTGCTAAATCAGTTTCTGATTACCTAAAATCAGAATACAATATGGATCCAAATAGATTTGTTATTGTAGGTAATGGACCGGATAAACCAGTAAAAGGATGTGAGACAAATCAGAATGAAAGATGTAAATCTAAAAACAGAAGAACAGATTTTCAGTTGATTAATGGTTAGTAATCAAAATGTGTTTTTTATTATAAGAATAGAACTTTCACTGTAATAATTTCAATTTGAAATAAACTATGCTGGCAGATTATAAAAATTTATTTAAGTTAAGAGGAGGATTAGATAAACAAACTAATTTACTTTTAGCTATAGTAGGTACACTTATATTTGTAGGGATATGGATATTATTAACTTTTGGAGCTTCACCAGTATTACACCCTGCTACCTTACCTAGTCCGTTTCAAGTGTTTTCCTCATATGGGGATTTAATCAAGGACAATAACCTGTTTGTAAATATTGCGAAAAGTGTAGGGCTTAATCTTTCTGGTTATGTTGTTGCCATTTTCTTATCTATAGTGTTGGGTTTTGTGGTGGGCTTATTGCCACTTTTTAGAGGGTTATTCCAGCGTTTAGTTGAAGCTATAAGATTTGTACCTCTAACAGCCACTACAGGTATTTTTATTGTTTGGTTTGGTATTGGCATTACGATGAAGTCTTATTTTATGGCATTTGGTATCTTTATTTTTCTTTTGCCAGTTGTAGTTCAACGTATTGATGAGGTTAAAGATGTCTATCTTAAGACGGTGTATACGCTTGGTGCAACTAACTGGCAAACTATCACATCAGTTTACATCCCTTCCGTATTGTCAAGATTAGTAGATGATATAAGAATAATGACGGCTATTTCTTGGACTTATATTGTATTTGTTGAGTCTATTGGTGAAGGAGGATTAGGCTATTTGTTGACATATGGAGCTAAAAGACAAGGTAGGATAGATAAAGTATTTGCATTACTTATTTTGATAATTATGATAGGGGTTTTTCAAGATAAATTCTTTGCATATATAGATAGAAAGCTATTTCCACACAAATATCAAAACAAAGGAAAATACGATCATACTTCTAAAGATAAAGAAGATACACTTTTAAGTGTTGTAATTGATTACTGTTGGTTAGCCTTTACTTGGATAGCCTTAGGCTTGTACTTTATTACTGTACTCGACGAATTATTTGGTGTTTTAGGTAATATAAATCTCATTCATTATCTTTTTGGAGGAACTGCCTGGGTGATACATACCATTTTTGTTGGAGCTATTATTTATAAGTTTTATTCATTGTTGTCTAAAAAGGAGAAATACGAATAAATATGGCAGATTATAAATATAAAGACCAAGTATCATTTGACAATATTATTGATCTTCGTAATATCTCTCAGAGTTATGACGGAGGTAAAAATTGGATAATGGATGGTTTAAATTTTATTGTTGAAGATAAGCCAAACCAAGGACAGTTTTCTGTAATATTAGGAATGTCTGGAAGTGGTAAATCAACTTTGTTAAGATATATTGCTGGACTTCAAGTCCCAACAAAAGGTGAGATTCTTGTAAACGGAAGACCTGTAAATGATAAAAACAGAGTAAGTATGGTTTTTCAGCAATACTCCTCATTACCCTGGATGACAGTACTTGACAATGTAGGTTTAGCGCTATCATTTCAAGGAGTATCTGCTAAAGAAAAATATGAAAGATCGATGGAGATGATTCAACTGGTAGGTCTTGACGGTCATCAGAATAAGTATGCTCAATATCCTTCATTATCAGGTGGTCAATTGCAGCGCGTAGCTATAGCTCGAAGCCTACTCGCAAATTCAAAAATATTACTTATGGATGAGCCATTTGGAGCATTAGATATACGTACTCGGTTACAAATGCAAGATTTGTTATTAGGTCTTTGGGAGAAATTTCAAAGTACAATAGTTTTTGTTACTCATGATATAGCTGAAGCCGTATATCTGGCAGATGATATTTATATATTAAAATCTCAACCATCAAAAATTGTTGAACATATAGACATCGATCTTCCATTAAAACGGAATAGAGAAATAAAACGAAATCCAAGATATACTGAGTTAGTACATCATGTAGAAGATACCATGATTAATGTTTCTGAATTGGGTTGATATTTGACATTATTTCAATGATTTTATCATTTTGTAATGTTTAATTCCAATTTCCAAAAAATCATTGCCATCTGTTTTGTAACCCATCTTCTGATAGAAAGGTATAGCTTCTATTCGTGCATTTAATGTGATAGTTTTATATTTGTTTTGGCGACAAAAATGCTCTGATTCGACTACAATCCTACGACCAAGGCCAAGTTTTTGTAAATTATGTTTTACGGCTACTTGTCGCATCTTTATAGTATCTAAGTCAACAGTTTTTAGAATTAATGTAGCAAGTAAGTCGTCTGTAGTATTAAAAAGACCGAAATGGAAAGAAGTGTATTCGTTTGATATTTCATTAATACTAAATTTAAGATTAAGTGGTTTTCTCAATATTTCATTTCTCAGATTATATAACTGACAATAAGTTGGAGTTCCAAAATCAACTTGAGAAAAGTACAAATGAATTAGTTTAATGAATGTGATTAAAACTGTATAACTGATTCGTTATAACCAGCAAATATGCCAAGACCATTATTTATATTGGTATAAATACTGTATTGGGTCTGACCACTGTTGTTATCTGTGTATTTGAGATAATCCTGTATACTAAAATAATAGTCAAAAAGCTCTTTACTTATAGTCATTACTCTTAGTTCGTACTGATAAACTATTGTTTCTTCAGATCCTTCATTATTGCCAATACCACCTCCTGTATTGAAAATCTCACCTACTACTTCATAGTTTGGGTTGTCATTTGAAGCGTTTGAGTCTAAATTAGAATTATTGGACTTATTATAATCTATAGAATTATATGTAGTTTTATATTTACCATTTCCAAAAACTCCAGTACCAATGATATCATTTCTCCCATAAGAACCAATGGTTGATGAAGTGGACAAACTATTTATCCAAGAATCTGATAGACTAAAAGAAACAGAATTTTCTTCATTCTCATCTTCATCTTCTAATTCGACAATTTCCCAAATATAATAAGAGTCAGTATTGTAAGTATCTTCAATCTCAAAATCTACTTCAATACCTTTATCTGTTTCGTTTTCTAACAACAAGACTTTAGCAATTGTTAATTTTGAAAGTACTGGGACTCTACCAGTAGCTGTAACTGTTTTGTATCCTTTTGAAGTGACTTTAATACTGTAGATCTTATCAGCTACAGGTGCATAACCATCTCTAGAGAATGTACCGTTTTCAGAATGAACTAATTCATATAAAAATGCTCCATCTTCATTAAAAATTTCTACGCGAGCATTACTAATACTATTTATTTTCGTATTGGCATCTAAAATATTATTGCTATTGGAAACGGATACTGACCAATCATCATCACTAAATAAGCTATTCACTACCAATTTTGCTTCAAAGTCGGTCGTGTCTAATTGATACTGCTCCTCGCATGCAACGAAACAAAGTACAATTAGAAATAAAGTTGATATTTGTAGTGTTAAAACGCGCATTATTTATATTAAAATCATGTAGATTACAAAACAAAGGTACGAATAATGCAACTAAATGCAAAATCACCAAACATAAACTACGAAATATTCTCAGTTGTGATATTTTGTACTGACACTTAGGCCAAATCAAAATTATTGATGATTACGAATACAACTTACTTGCTAAAACAGTATTATATTCTGAATGATTATTTTAAAAAATGATAATAATGATCTTTAACTGTTCTTATTATCAAAATTATTATAAATATAGTTATTAGAATAGCAAAGAAATACTAATTTCGAGCATCAATATTTAACAAGACCAATAAGCTAAACGAAAATAGATAATATGAGTGACAAAAAAGTAATATTTGCAATGGAAGGCGTAACAAAAGTCTATCCACCAAAAAAACAAGTTTTAAAGAATATTTGGCTATCGTTTTATTACGGAGCGAAAATCGGAGTTTTAGGACTTAATGGTTCTGGGAAGTCAAGTCTATTAAAAATCATAGCAGGGTTAGACAATAACTTTCAAGGAAAGGTAACATTTGACAAGGACTATAAGATTGGGTACTTAGCTCAAGAACCAGAATTAGACGAATCAAAAACAGTAAAGGAAGTAGTACGAGAAGGAGTCAAAGAGATTGCAAGTGTTGTAGATGCCTATGAGGCTATTTCATTGAAGCTGGCAGAACCTATGTCAGATGATGAAATGATGAAGATAATTGAAGAGCAAGGAGAATTATTAGAAAAAATGGATTTACTTAATGCTTGGGACCTTGATCATACACTAGATATAGCTATGGACTCTTTAAGGCTTCCACCTGATGATGCTAAAGTATCAGTCTTGTCTGGAGGGGAAAGACGTAGAGTTGCACTTTGTAGATTGTTGTTGTCAAAGCCGGATATTCTTTTGCTTGATGAGCCAACCAATCATTTAGATGCAGAAAGTGTACATTGGTTAGAGCAATATTTAAAATCATTTCCTGGGACAGTCATAGCTGTTACGCATGATAGGTATTTCTTAGATAATGTTGCTGGATGGATTTTAGAATTGGATAGAGGCGAAGGTATTCCATGGGAAGGTAACTATAGCTCTTGGTTAGAACAAAAGTCCAATAGATTAGCAAATGAAGAAAAAGCAGAATCGAAAAGGCAAAAAGCTTTAAAGAGAGAGTTGGAATGGGTGCGTAGCAATCAAAAAGCAAAACAAACTAAAGGTAAAGCTAGACTGAAAGCATATGAAAGTATGAGTAATCAGGAAATAAAAGAAAAGGAATCTCAACTTGAATTAGTAATACCTGCAGGAGAACGACTTGGAGATAAGGTGATAGATGTTGTAGGTGTATCTAAAGGGTATGATAACAGATTGTTAATTGATAATCTTAGCTTATCTATTCCGAAAAATGCAATTGTAGGTATCATTGGACCTAACGGAATGGGGAAATCTACATTATTTAGAATGATAATGGGAGAAGAAAAACCTGATTCTGGTACAGTTGAAATTGGAAAAACAGTAAAACTATCTTATGTAGATCAAAGTCATAAAGATTTGCTACCTGACAAAACAATTTTTGAAGTTGTTGGTGGTGGAAATGATTTTATTACGGTAGGAAACAAAGAGTTAAATGTAAGAGCATATATAAGTAAATTTAATTTTTCCGGCGCTGATCAACAAAAAAAAGTGGGTGTATTGTCAGGAGGAGAAAGAAATAGATTACACCTTGCAATAACGCTTAAAGAAGGAGGAAATGTATTGCTTTTAGATGAACCTACAAATGATATAGATGTAAATACTCTAAGGGCATTAGAAGAAGCAATTGAGCATTTTGCTGGTTGCGTACTTGTAATAAGTCATGACAGATGGTTTATTGATAGATTAGCAACGCACATTTTAGCCTATGAAGATGAGGGGAATGTAGTGTTTTTTGAAGGTAATTATAGTGCTTATGAAGCTAAGAAAAAAGAATTGTATGGGGACGTAGCTCCTAAAAGACCAAGGTTTAAAAGCTTATTATAATATTAATAATGTGAATTGTATAGAATTTTATAG
>JAZGFO010000278.1:0-6549 GCA_036479655.1 Saprospiraceae bacterium | reverse complement strand
AAGTGGTTCTCCCGAATTTGCTAAACTTAGTTTATTTGCGGGTAAAATTATAAAATTTGCTGGAGGTGTACCAGTATATTGGTCCATTATTACAAAGCATTCTCCTGCAGGTATCGTTCCAAAAAGTGATATTCCACTTGTTGTGCTTTCATCATCGCCAAAAGTATAAGTGCTGAGGTCTATAGCGGCATTTGTAGTATTACAAATTTGAACAAATTCATCAGCAGTCTCAGCGGTACCATCTAAGTCAGTATCAAAATTACTAGTCCCATTAGGATCTAACAAAGCCGCATCTATTGATATTCCATCAACATTACATTGTGCAATTATACTATAAGTGGATAGCATAAAGAAAAATAAGATATAGATAATTTTCATTTTTAAATTTTAAATGGTCGGATAAAAAAAGTAATTTATATATACTTGTAGACAATTTAATTACAATAAAGTCACTAAAAATAAACGAAGTATATAAAATTAATTTTTAAAAAACTACTCGGGTGGAAGCAAGTAATAAAAACAAAAA
The DNA here is from genome assembly GCA_036479655.1 of Saprospiraceae bacterium. Classification (GTDB taxonomy): domain Bacteria; phylum Bacteroidota; class Bacteroidia; order Chitinophagales; family Saprospiraceae; genus CAJXUU01. Next base: position 6,023 of record JAZGFO010000278.1, on the reverse strand, counting down.
AAGCTATCTCGATTACTAATATTTAGTAATTTTTTAATTTTTCGTTTAGAATTTAAATTTTTTAATTTTTAAATATTCTTATCGTATTATGACTCGTAGGAGTTGTCAATTGTATTATATAAACCCCAGTTTGTAAATTAGAAATATCTAAAGTACTAAAACTATTTTCAAGAGTGAATTCTTTTACCTGATTACCATTGATAGCCATAATGACTCCACTCGCAATTGTTTCTTTATTTAGATCAATATATAATTGACCGTTTGTAACATTAGGATATATCCTTACGCTAATCTCCTTTTTGTAATTAGTTTTGATAATTGTTGAGTATTCATATTTACCATCAAAATCTATTTGTTTGAGTCTATAATAGTTTATTCCATTTGTCGGATTAGTATCATTAAAAGTGTACTCTTGTTGATTATATGTATTCCCAATCCCTCGAACAGTCCCAATGTTTTCAAATAGAGTCCCATCATTAGATCTTTCTACTTCAAATTTTTCATTATTTATCTCACTTGCAGTTACCCAGCTCAATACATTTGTATTATCCTGATGTACAACTTTGAAAGAAATAAGTTTAACAGGCAATACATTCTCTTGTCGTGGTGATGGTGAAGCGACAAACCATGATCCTCTTTGAATAGACTCAAAATCTTTTTGCAAATGTTCGTTTTCATCTATTTGTTCTGTTACTCCCAATGCATTCATTAAGTTATTTGCATCAGCATCGTTTGTATCATATACTAAAGCATCTATTAAATTAGTGAGAGTTGCAGGTGTACCTACAGGAAAATTACTGGAAGAGGCAAAATATAAACCTACACCATCTGCGCCATTTTGAATGCCAGAATTTAGTAAAGTTATTTCCGAAGTGAATGACGTTGCCCCACTTTTTCCAATAATAAAAAATCCATTAGCATCAAGTTGCATATTGTCAAGATCGTAACTAGCATAAGAATTAATACCAGTACCGCTAGAGGTAGCATTAAAAAACACTACAACTATTCCATCAAGAGCAAAGTTTGGTGTACCCCACAATTCTATAAATTCTACTGAATCTGTGTCTTGTGTGTCACAATCTAATTCATTTATTCTTACATCATTTACAGTGGGTATTGGCATGTCGTTGTCATTTAATGATATTGTCTGCTGGATATTATTTCCTAAGGCAACACTTGATCCTCCTCCCATTGGGTTGCTAAGATTTACGACAATAGTTTCCGTAGGTTCTTCTTCACTATCATCTATAATTTCTACTGTCAAACATTGTGGCATCAATTCTCCAGGAGCAAATGTGATTGTATATGGAAATGTTATCATATTGTAATCCATTCCATTTACAGTCGTGCTACTTGCATCAAGGTCTAACATTACTGTAGTTGCAGTTGTACTACTAGGATTTATAATGTCAACACAGATTTGGACAATCATGTCATCTTCATCAACCATACTATTTGTGGTAGATAGTTGCACTTCGGTAGGAAATTCACAATTAGAAGTTATTGGATTTAATACAGTTGGACAGACATCTGCCTCAATTGTTATATTTGATATTATAAATTCAGAAGTTACACCTGGTCCTCCATCACTCTCGTATTTTATGGCTACATATATGTTGTTTCCTTCTGTTTCACTAAGATCAAATGTTAGATTGTCCATTCCTGATGTTATATTACCAATGTTTACCCAGTAATTGCTTGCGTCTGACGGACAGCCTGTATAACTCTCAGTATATAATACAGAAACTGTACTACCATCATAATTTTCTTCAATGTCAAATAGGATATTATGTATAGTTGTATTAGATATTTCTAAATCTCCATAGATTAGCCATAATTCACTATTGTCACCATCTATACCTGTAAAGCCATTTACAGTATATGTGCCACCAGTACATTGCCAATTGTCATTTTGAGAATTAAGTATAACAGGTACAATCTCGAAAGCACATGATATATCATCAAGACAAGTATATATTATTTCATCATCTACATTAATAACCTCCATTGTTTGGGATAGTGAGTTGTAATCCATATCTGACGTTTGAGCATCATTTGTTGATACAGTAATATTACTTGTTTGATCTCCATCAAAATCAGCATCGTCAATTCCTGCTACAGTCACTGTTTGTGGGGTGTCCCAATTAAACATTGTGAATGTCATCATCATGGGAGAAACTGTGTTTTCAGAAGTATCATCACTTGATATGTCAAGAACCACATCTGCTGTAGGCATAGAATTGAGTACAACATCAAACGTCGCCGATGTTCCATCTTCATTTGTAGGTCCAGATATGTCTGTTAAATTGATGGCAGGAGAACCCCCACTTAACATTCCTTCTATTAAGACATTGTCAAATCTGTGTTTTTCTTGTGCTGCCCCATTATTGACTTCGACAACAACTACGATAGACATACCGCTCAATCCCGAAACTGTTACTGTTTGTGCAGCAAAATCGTCCGAATATGTACCAAAGTCAAAGGTAGGTCCATTATCAATAATATATGATAGCTTGATATAATCAGAAGACTCAAAACCCCCAATGCCTGAAATATCTATACTTATTGAAACATCAACCAATGTAGAAATATCTATACTTGGAGAATTCCATATTGCTGGACCATCTACATCTCTACCTTCCATTAAACTATTTGTCACTTTAAACCAATCAGTTGTAGCATTCAAAATAGCAGCACTTACATCCACTGTCCAATCTACCATTGAAGTGTTGATCATATTACCTGGGCCGATGGCTCCTTGGTTTTCTTGTCCTGTAAAATCTTCCGAATAAGCTATTACTTGAGAAAAACCTATAGTGATAAATAGACAAAATAATAGCAATAATTGTAACTTCTTCATACCTGATTGAGTTAAAAATTTAAATAATGTTAAATGTTAATTGAGGAACAAAGATAAATAATTAAATGTGTAATTACTTTAATATCAATATCAATATTATTTTTTTTCTGTATGATTTTCCTATTTTGTACTTAACTTTACTTATATTTTATTTTGTAAAGTTTTTTATATCCATTTTTAGTGATGTTTATCACTAAGAGGTTGTCATAATCTGTTTCGTCAAAAGATTTATTTAGAATTTTTTGTTCCAAAAATACATTTGCAAGACCGGGAGTAGTATTTGAATGTCCTGATATTATGACAGTATTAGTTTTATTGTCAGATAGTATATCATTTGCCAATTTTTTTAAATCTTTCGGTTGGTATATTTTTGTAGATAAGCCTTTTGCAGATCCTAATGAATCTACCGTGTGCATAGTTCTATTATATAGGGTAGAATAGATAGCGTCTATTTTAGTTTTCTTTAGAATATTAGCCAAATTATAGGATCTTTGGTATCCAGCTTCTGTCAAGATCGGATTTCTTTTGGATGGAATTGTATCTTTTTCTGCATGACGTACAAGATAAATAATTTTATCGCCTTGGTTTAGTGAAAGTGCTACCTCTTGCCCATTTTGAGTTACTATTGTATTTGATCTTATCTCTTTGATGTAGCTTCCATCAATATTAATATTTTCAGTTTTACAGCTAACAACTAAAAAACAAACAAATAAAGTTAATACTCTGAAATTCATATTTTTATACATGGCGTAAAATTTTACTATTTGAGTTTTGAAATCGCGTATTTATTATCTACTCAATGTTAGAATATATCTAATTTTTTCTGATTGCGAAGCAAGTCCTCCATTGTTTCTCTTTCTCTAATTAAGTAATCTTGTCCATCGTGTATTAATACTTCTGCTGGTCTATATCTTGAATTATAATTTGAAGACATCATATAACAATATGCCCCAGCATTATGTATAGCAAGAATATCTCCTTCATGTACTTCAGTTATTTTTCTGTTGACTCCAAAAGTGTCGGTTTCACATATATATCCTACTACCGTATATATTCTTTTTCTACCTCCTATCCTTGAGATGTTTTCTATCCTGTGATATGCATCATACAGCATTGGTCTTATTAAGTGATTGAGTCCTGAGTCTAATCCAACAAATACTGTAGAAGTTGTTTGTTTTACCACATTCACTTCTGCTAAAAATGTTCCTGACTCAGAAACAAGATATTTACCCGGCTCAAATATTAGATCTAATGGTTTGCCAAATTGGGCGCAAAAAGCATTGAACCTAAGCGATATTTTTTTACCTAAATCCACAACATCAGTAGCAAGTCCATTGTTTTTATAATCTATCTTAAACCCGCTTCCAAAATCCAAATACTCTAAATTTGGGAAATTATCAGCCACATTAAATAGTATTTCTGCTCCTTGCAAGAAAACATCAGAGTCCAAAATATCTGAACCAGTATGCATATGAAGACCTACGAGATTAAGTCCAGTAGCCTCAATTATTCTCTTGAGATGTGGCAATTGTAAAAAAGAAATACCAAACTTACTGTCAAGGTGGCCAGTTGATATCTTACTATTACCTCCTGCAAGTATATGTGGATTGATACGAACCCCAACTTTATATTGAGGAAAATTGCTTGCAAATTGTTCTAAAATACTTAAATTGTCAATGTTGATATTAACATTAAGTTGTATGGCTTCTCCTATTTCTGCAATTGATACTCCATTTGGAGTAAAAAATATTTTTTGTGGATCAAAACCAGCTTTTATGCCCAATAAGACCTCTTGGATAGATACCGCATCTAATCCGGCCCCGAGTGAATTGATGTATTTTAGTATATTGATGTTACTCAATGCCTTACAAGCATAATTTATTTTAAGTTGAGCTACGTCAAAAGAGGTAGAAATCTTATCATATTGCTTTTTTATTATTACTGTATCATATACATACAACGGACAGCCATACTTTGATGCCAGCGCAAGCGCATCTACATTATTTGAGAATACATATTTTTTATCATTCACTTCCATATTAAAACAGTATTATGATTATCAACCAAAGATAGAAATGAAAAATGAATATCTTTAATTTATAAATACAATCCTTGTTTTTAATTATGCAGCTCACATTATAAGCTATGATGAAAATGAATCCAACTATAATATTTTAATTATTTTTTTGATCACACACATTTTTTTCATATTCTCCTTTTAATATATATACGCCTGGAGGGTAGTTACTCAGATCAAATTTTCCAGCGGATCCATGACAAATAATGCTTCCAGCAACTGTAAATATATTTACGTTCTTATAATCTAATGAATAGTAGAATATACCTGAAGTGGGGTTAGGAAAGAGATGTGTTGTATTGTTAACTTCCACATCGTTTGTGTTAACATAAGTCGTACATGTAGGGTTTGAAAAAGCAAATAGGTCATCGAATCGAATTTTGAACCCTGGTATAGTATCGTAAGATTGATTTTCTAATTGCACTACCTTGTAAAATTCCCCCATTTTTGTGCCTCATTGAGACCTTCAAAAATATATTGGGTTTTAAATGCTAAGCAAGCCGATAGATCTAGCCAATGTGGAGATGTGTAGACGAAGTTGTAACATGCCCTTCTAATGATGCTTCGAACTCCGGAGTCAATTGGCAGTCAATTTGGGAAATAATCGTTGGTGAATTCATGAAAAAACAAATTATAATTAGAGGTTGTAATTGCTATTATCATAATACTTATTTATTGGAAGGAAGGAAGGAATTTCATGTTTTTAATTTGACTTTAAAGCAAAAAAAAAGACCATCTCACTAATGAGATGGTCTTTTTTCATATACTAAAAGTGTAATTACTTCACTTTACCAATTATTGACGTAAACACTTCTGGGTGATTCATCGCCATATCAGCAAGTACCTTTCTATTAAGGTCAATATTTTGTTTTTTCAAACCGTGGATAAATGTACTGTAATTCATACCGTGCATTCTTGATGCGGCATTGATACGTGCAATCCAAAGTCTTCTGAAAGTTCTTTTCTTGTTTCTTCTGTCTCTATAGCTATATTGCATAGCTTTTTCAACAGCATTTTTAGCTACTGTGTAAACTTTACTTCTTGCTCCAAAATATCCTCTGGCAGCTTTAAGTATTTTTTTTCTTC
>JAZGFO010000277.1:0-10028 GCA_036479655.1 Saprospiraceae bacterium | reverse complement strand
GATTTTTCTTTTCGCAACCTTAAGCATTAGTTTATTAGAAAGCTGTACTAAAGATCCCGAAATAATAACCAATACGATCTACGAAATCGATACAATTACCATTATCGAACATGATACTATTACTATTCAATTTACGGATACGATAAATATAATGTCTTATATACAAGATACAGTAACAACTTATTTATTGATAAGGCACGCCGAAAAAGAATCTTTTGGGTCTGACCCTGAATTAAATGCAATTGGAAAAGAAAGGGCAATTAAGTTGGCAAATAACCTAATGAATACCCCACTAGCAGCTATCTATTCTACGGATTATAAACGAACGACTCAAACGGTGTTGCCAACTGCAGAACAGCACGGCATCGACATTGAAATATATAACCCGAACGGTCTAATCGCCTTGAAAAATAAGGTGACTAACAATAATCATGGGGAGATTGTGATGGTTGTAGGTCATAGTAACACAACACCAAACTTATTGAATTTATTGACAGAATCTAATAGTTATATGACGCTCCCAGAGTCAGAATACGATAACTTTTATATTGTTTCTGTTTCTAATAGTAATCAGGCAAAAGTATTGCATTTTAAGTATTAGATATCCTATTTATTATATATGTATATAATCGCAGAATGAACTATATCAACTTATTGTAACGTTAGAAGAATAAAATAACGCAATAGCATTTGAGCGTGAAATAAATAAAAATATGAAAACTATACTAATCAACTTGTTTGTACTTATGGCTATTAGCCTATCTGCTCAAATTGAGGTGGAATTTTTAAAAACTTTAGGAAATGGAGAGATTGAAAATTTAGAGGTGATGATGGCCAATAAAATAAACCTCAATATTGATGATGCTCAGATGAAGATTGATAAACAAAAAGCAATATTAAAAATAAATACATTTTTTGAGAACAATAGAATTATAAAATACAAGCTGATTCATAATGGCAAATCATCTGATAAAAACTCTAGTTATAGAGTAGCAAGAATGACAACACCAAATGGAAAATATAGAGTATTTGTATATTCAGAAAAAAAATTAGATCAAATAAAAATCGTTGAAATTAGAATAAATACGATGTAATATATTTTTTTAAAATTTAGTGTGTTTGTTTTTTTAAAATTAAACACCTAATAATCAGTAAGTTGTAATATATTTAAATAATTATATTTGTTTTATTTTTGACTTGCTATTTTATTTTTGACAAAATGGTCATATATTGCACTATATTTAACATACTTTTTATCAAATAAAAATTTGCCTATAGCTACATTCTACACTTGAATTAATCAGAAATACAATTACTAATAGATTAATATAATAGTTATGAATGTACATGAGCTTAAGGACAAAGAATTGATATTGACCTATCTTGAAGGAAATGATAAAGCCTTCGAAGTTTTACTAACGAGACACAAAGACAAAATCTACACCTCAATCTACCTTTTTGTTAAGGATAGAGATTTGGCTAATGATCTTTTCCAAGATGTATTTATTAAAATAATAGATACACTCAGAAAAGGAAAGTATAACCATGAAGGTAAATTTCTTCAATGGGCTATGCGTATAGCTTATAATATGTGTGTTGACAATTTCAGAAGAAATAAAAGAAGAACGAAGATTTCTGCAACAGAAACTTTTGATATTTTTGACATTCTGCAATGCAAAGATGATAATATGGATACAACCATGATAAAATCTGAAATGCACCAAAAAGTAAGAAAATTAGTAGATCAACTACCTCCGGAACAAAGAGAAGTTGTAATATTACGACACTATGCTGATATGAGCTTTAAAGAAATATCTCAATTGACCAGAGTTAGTATTAATACAGCATTGGGTAGAATGAGATATGCACTTATCAATATGAAAAAGATGGCAGGAGCAGATCTTTTACAACACGCGTAGTTTTAAGATTTATATTTCAATAAAAGCTAAAAATGATTGAAGACAGATAACTTAGTTGTTTGTCTTCTTTTTTTATTGCATATGTATACAACCAACATTATCTCCCAGTTAGTAGAGGCATTGAGTAAACCATTGCCAGGAGCAAAAGCGCACAACAAAATGTCCCCAATTGCCAATCTTTCGAGGTATAGTAAATTGTCAAAGAATTATAAAGTAGCTTCTGTACTTGCTTTGGTACATACTAAAGGCGATCATTTATATCTAACATTTATTGAACGGGCGAGTGTGCACAAAGGTGATAAACATGCGGGGCAGATTGGTTTTCCGGGCGGAAAGTATGAAATTGATGATATCGATTATCTCCAATGTGCATTAAGAGAAACTTTTGAAGAAATAGGAATAGATAAAAATAAAATTCAAATTTTAGGAAACCTAACGCCTATTTATGTTTTTGCCAGTGATTTTTTAGTTCATCCTTTTATCGGTTATACTACCCAAAATCCTCAGTATTTGCTTCAAGAATCTGAAGTTGCTTCTGTAATTGAGATAAAACTATCAGAGTTATTTGCTCCAGAAAACAAAACGAATAGTGAAGTAGTATTAGGGAAAGGAATTGCAAAAAATGTTGTTGGCTATAAACTCAAAAATCACTTTTTGTGGGGAGCTACAGCAATGATGACAAGTGAAATAGAATTTGTATTTAATGATATTTTAAATAAAATGAATAAATTATAGAATCAAAAGGCAAATAATTATACCAAAATGTATAACCTTGCCGTTTATTCTCGAAGATAATCGAAAATTATATGTGGCGAACGACTTATATTGTAATCCTTTTTTGTTTTATAATTACAACTATCCATTCTCAAAAAGGATGGGAAGTGGGTGGATGGTTAGGCATAAGCCAATACTACGGAGATTTAAATAATGAAATAAATCTAAATGCACCAGGACTTGCTGGAGGAATATTAGGAAAATATAACTATAATAGTAGAGTTTCTATTCGTGGAAGTCTTAATTATGGATCTATATCTGCCGATGATTCAAAATCTGATAATAATTTTAACAGAAATAGAAATTTAAGTTTCAAGTCAAATATTTTTGATCTTACTTCTGGATTTGAGTTTAATTTCTTGAAACATGAAAGGGGTAGTAAATTTAATACTTATACACCATTTATATTTGCTGGAATATCTTTATTAAGTTATAATCCGACTGCTGAATATGAAGGTAAGACTTATGATCTTCAAAAATTAGGTACTGAAGGTCAAGATAGAGGAGAAGAATATCTTTTATTTACTGGAGCATACACTTTAGGAGCTGGATTTAAATGGGATATTTCTTCTGATGTGACATTGACTGCAGAGTTTACTACAAGACGTACATTTACTGATTATCTCGACGATGTAAGTGCAACATATCCTGACGCTAATAGATTACTCGCAATAAGAGGCGCAACTGCTGTCAATCTTTCTAATAGAGCGCTAAAAGATGGTATTGGAGAAGAGGGTAGACAAAGAGGTATAAGTAATAATAAAGACAGATACACTTTTTTAAGCATTAGTATTACCAAATATTTTGGTCAATTGGAATGTCCAAAGATTTCTCGAATATAATTCTTCTAAGTTTGACATTTGGATCAACCACCACAAAATAGTTGCTCTAAAAATCGTTGCATTAACAAAACAATGCGAAATTTGTGATTAAAATTCTAATTAATGTTTCCAAAATACGATGTGATTGTGGTAGGTGCAGGGCATGCCGGATGTGAAGCCGCTGTATCAGCAGCCAATATGGGTTCTAAAGTTCTGTTGGCAACTATGAATATGAATACTATAGCACAGATGTCTTGCAATCCAGCAATGGGAGGGGTGGCAAAAGGACAAATAGTTCGCGAGATAGATGCTATGGGGGGATATTCTGGTATAATTTCTGATTTTAGTATGGTCCAATTTAGAATGCTCAATAAGAGTAAAGGCCCAGCTATGTGGAGTCCAAGAGTCCAGAGTGATCGTATGATGTTTGCTGCCAAATGGCGAAAAATGTTGGAAGAAAATGAAAATATAGATTTTTGGCAAGAAATGATTACTGGGATAGTAGTCAAAGACGGAAGATGTTGTGGTATTAAAACTGGTATTGGGCTTGAAATTGAAAGTAAGTCTGTAGTATTGACGAATGGAACATTTCTAAATGGACTGATACATATTGGCGAAAAAACATTTGGAGGAGGAAGAGCTGGAGAGCGAGCGTCAAAAGGAATAACAGAACAATTAGTACAATTGGGATTTGAAAGTGGTCGTATGAAAACTGGGACTCCACCAAGAGTCGATGGTAGATCACTTGATTATTCCAAAATGGAAACCCAATATGGGGATAGCGAAATGGGAAGATTTTCTTATACTGATTCTGAGCGACCTGATCATCAAATACCTTGTCACATTACTTACACAAATCCAGACGTGCATAAAGAATTACAAAAAGGATTTGATAGGTCACCTATGTTTAATGGTCGAATAAGAGGATTAGGACCAAGGTACTGTCCTTCGATAGAAGATAAAATTGATAGATTTGCTGATAGAGACAGACATCAATTATTTGTAGAGCCTGAAGGTTGGGATACTTGCGAAATCTATGTTAATGGATTTTCTTCTTCCTTACCAGAAGATGTTCAGTACACTTCTTTACGTAAAGTAATTGGGTTTGAAAACATGAAAATGTTTAGACCAGGATATGCTATTGAGTATGATTTTTTTCCGCCTACTCAATTAAGTATCTCGATGGAAACAAAACTTGTAGATAATTTATTTTTTGCAGGTCAGATAAATGGAACTACTGGGTACGAAGAAGCAGCTTGTCAAGGTCTTATGGCTGGAATAAATGCTCACCTTAAAATCAATGAACAAGATCCGTTTGTCATGAAACGTTCAGAAGGTTATATTGGTGTATTGATAGATGATCTTGTAAATAAAGGAACCAACGAACCCTATCGAATGTTTACCTCAAGGGCTGAATATAGAATATTGCTTAGACAAGATAATGCGGATATAAGATTGACACCCCTTGCTCAAAAATTAGGTCTTGATAATATAGATCAGAGAATGGTTCGAGTAAATGATAAGGTAGATCAAGTTAAAAGTATTGATAAATTTGTGAGATCAGCGGGCGTAACACCAGACCAATTAAATGGCTATCTATCAAGTATTGACTCTGCTGCCTTGACACAACAAGTCAAATTGCATAGTGTACTCATGCGACCAAATGTAAAACTAAATGAGCTTATCAAATTTGTGCCAATATTAAAAAGCACATTGGCAGAATATGACGCTGAAGTGATTAATCTTGCCGAAGTAACTTTAAAATATGAAGGTTATATCAAAAAAGAGCAAGAAATGGTTGATAAAATGAATCGCTTGGAAGAAGTGAAAATCTATAGTGATTTTGATTATAATATACTTCAGTCACTCTCAGCAGAAGCACGAGAAAAACTATCACAGATACAGCCACTAACTATTGGACAAGCTAGCCGTATAAGTGGAGTGTCACCTTCAGATGTGGCAGTACTGCTGGTACATATGGGAAGATGATATTAGAATATCTTTTTATAAAACATCATATTTTTAGACACAATTTAGAGCATTAGAAATATCATTTATCAAATCTTCATGATTTTCTACACCTATTGATATTCTCACCAACTTTTCAGTTATATTCATTTGTTTCTTAGTCTCTGGATCTAATCCTATATGAGTCATTGTAGCTGGATGCTCAACAAGGCTTTCTGTACTACCAAGACTAACAGCAAGTTTTATCAATTTTAAATTATTAAGAAATTTGAAAGCTTCTTTTTCTCCTCCTTTAATATCAAATGAAATCATTGCACCTGGAGAAGTGTATTGTTGCTTATAGATTTTGTAAGTATTTGATTCTTTATCAATAGTTCCTAAATAGTAGAGTCTTTCTACCTTGTCGTGCTTTTGTAAAAACTTGGCTACAGCTTGAGCATTTAGGGTCTGTTGATCCATTCGCACTTTGAGTGTCTCCAAGCTTCTTAATAGTAGCCAACAAGTATGGGGACTTGCCATATTTCCAAGAAAAGTTCTTAACCCTTTTACTCTTCCTATTACCTCATTATTTCCCAAGACAGCACCTGCGATAAGGTCACTATGTCCTCCGATGTACTTAGTTGCAGAATATAGAACGAGATCTGCACCGTGTTGTAAAGGATGAGACCATAATGGACCCATATAAGTATTGTCAACGGCTACAAAAATGTCTTTTTCTCCTTTCTTAAATTCATCAGCAATCTCTTTACATATTTGAATATCTATTAGGTCATTTGTTGGGTTGGCTGGAGTTTCTATATATATTAATACTAATTTGTCTGCTTTTCCACTTTGATTTATAAGATCAGTTATTTGTTGTTTGGTATGATCTGGTCTAAAACCTATACTATGTACTCCAATGTCTTTTAAAAAATAATTGATAAAGTGATCTGTGCCTCCGTAAGTTGGCATACTATATAATAACAGATCTCCAGGTTTTAAAAATTCTAACAATACAGTACTTATACCTGACATACCAGATTCAAAAACCGCACATTGGTCAGCTTGATCCCATAGACAAAGACGCTCTTCTAAAATTTGAAGGTTTGGATTGTTAATCCTGCTATAAATAAGACCCAATTCTTCACTTTGATCTTTTTCCCTTATTCCATAGGCTATTTCAAAAAAAGCTTTTCCTTCTTCTGCTGTCTTAAATACAAAAGTTGATGTTTGGAAAATAGGCGGTTTTATAGATCCTTCTGATAATTCTGGTTTGTATCCATAACTCATCATTAAACTCTCTGGGTGCATTTTATTTTTCATGTATTTATGTTTTTATTCCATCAAATTTATAAATAATAGGATTATGTTTCACTTATTATTTAATTAGAAGTAAATATTCCTGTTTTTTGACACATATTTGTTATTTTGACCTTTTGTTACGATTTTGAATACCATTTTTAGGAAAATATCCCAACATGAAATTAGATGCTATTGACAAGAGATTATTGAAGCTACTTCAAAATGATTCTCGACTAAATGTAAAAGAAATTGCGGCTCAGTTAAATATGACAAAGACACCAATCTACGAGCGTATCAAAAGATATGAAAAAGAAAAATTAATAGACAAATATGTCGCCATTCTAAATAGAGAAAAAATTGAAAATTCAATGGTTGTTTTTTGCTCGGTTTCCTTGGAAAGTCAAAGAATTGAAGAAATCAAATCATTTAATGAAGCTATTTTGAAAATTCCAGAAGTGATGGAATGTTATTTAATGGGAGGTGCCAATGATTTTCTACTAAAAGTAGTTGTAAAGGATTTGAAAGATTACCATCTATTTTCTTCAGGAAAATTGGCTGTCTTGTCCAATGTAGCACAGATCAATAGTATGTTTGTCCTTAATGAAGTCAAACATTCTACTGTCTATCCTATTTTATAACATCTAATTAGTATTTATTGCATGTATGATTCTATTGGTGGACAAGTACAAATAAGGTTTCTATCTCCAAATGCGTTATTTACTCTTGCAACTACTGGCCAAAATTTATTGCCATTTTTTACAAAAGACATTGGATAAGCAGCTTCAGATCTTGAATATTTGTGAGTCCACTCGTCGGCACTTACTTCATGCAAAGTATGTGGGGCATTGTGAAGTACATTATCTTCTTTATCTGCTTCCCCATTTGCTATGGCATCTATTTCTTTTTTGATATTGATTAGTGCATCACAAAACCTATCTAACTCCGCCTTGTCTTCGCTTTCTGTTGGTTCTATCATGATAGTCCCAGCAACAGGAAAAGATAACGTAGGCGCATGAAAACCATAATCGATTAGTCTTTTGGCTATATCTTCAGCACTTATGTCTAAAGGTTTAAATTGTCGTAAGTCTACTATCATCTCATGAGCAGCCATACCATTTTCTCCTCGATATAAAATTGGAAAATGTTTTTCTAATCTTGCTCTCATATAGTTAGCATTCAAGATTGCATATTTGGTAGTGTTTTTTAGTCCATCTCTTCCCAATAATCTGATATAAGCATAAGATATCAATAATATACTCGCACTTCCCCAAGGAGCGGAAGAGACAGCTGATATTGATTTGTTCCCCCCTGTTTTTACTTGTGAATGCCCTGGTAAGTATGGAGCAAGTTTATCATTGACACAGATTGGGCCTACTCCAGGTCCACCACCACCGTGAGGTATTGCAAATGTTTTGTGTAAGTTTAGGTGACACACATCAGCACCGATTATTCCCGGACTAGTAAATCCTACTTGGGCATTCATATTGGCGCCATCCATATATACTAAGCCACCATTGTCATGTATTGTTTTACAGATATCTTTAACTGCAGATTCAAACACCCCATGTGTACTTGGATAAGTGATGATAAGGCATGCCAAATTGTCTTTGTATTCTACTGCTTTTTGTTTGAGATCAGCTACATCTATATTTCCTCCTTCATCGCATTTTACTACTACTACTTTCATTCCAGCCATGACCGCTGAGGCAGGGTTTGTTCCATGTGCTGAAGACGGTATTATTGCAATATTTCTTTGGTCATCTCCTCTTTCTTGATGATAAGCAGCTATTGTCATCAATCCTGTATATTCTCCTTGAGCACCACTATTTGGTTGTAAGCTACACGCAATAAATCCTGTTGCTTCACAGAGATATTGACTTAATTCATCAAATATCTGAGCATAGCCCAATGCTTGATCTTCAGGAATAAATGGATGTAATGCTGAAAATTCAGGCCATGAGACAGGGATTAATTCTGTTGCTGCATTTAGTTTCATAGTACATGACCCCAATGCTATCATACTATGTACAAGAGACAAATCTTTATTTTCAAGACTTTTGATGTATCTCATCATCTTTGATTCTGTATGATACGTAGAAAACACAGCATGAGTAAGGTAGCTACTTGTTCTTTTGATAGCGTCAGGTATACCTATTATTACTCCTTTAGATAGGCTACTATTCTGTTCTTTTGACAATAGAGAAATTAATTTATTGATATCATTTATACTTGTAGTCTCATCAATAGATATTGAAATGCCATCATTAGAATAATATAAATTAATCTGTTCAGCTTCTAATTTTGCCTTTATTTTTTGTTGTTGTTTTCCATCAGCTTCTATCGTAATAGTATCAAAAAACTGATTGTTTTTTATATTAAATCCATTTTCTTTTAATCCAGTTGCCAATACTATAGTCTGATTATAGATCGTTGTGGCGATATCTTTAATCCCTTCTTCACCATGATAGACAGCATACATTCCAGCCATTATCGCTAATAATGCTTGGGCTGTACAGATATTAGAAGTTGCTTTTTCTCTTTTTATATGTTGTTCTCTTGTCTGCAAAGCCATTCTGAGAGCACTGTTTTCAAGTCTATCTTGAGACATTCCTATTATCCTACCTGGTATTTGTCTTTTAAAATCCTCTAATGTTGCAAAATATCCAGCATGTGGACCACCGTATCCCATTGGCACACCAAATCTCTGTGTATTTCCTACTACAGCATGAGCACCCCATTCCCCTGGAGGAGTTAATAATGCTAATCCTAAGAGGTCTGCAGCTACACACACATAAACACCAAGTTTATTGCACTGATCAGTGAAAGCTTTATAGTCATTTACTGAGCCTATGTTATTTGGATATTGGATCAATGCTCCAATGAAATCATCATTAATATCAATGGTCATGTAATCTCCTCTTACGATTTCTATTCCTATCGGATTAGCTCGAGAAGACATTATATCTACTGTCTGATCAAAAACATTGTTATCCACAAAAAACTTAGTAGCAGGATTCTTTTTTCTCTTTTTATTTCGAGCACTTTGAAACATCGCCATCGCTTCTGCTGCTGCTGTACCTTCATCCAACAATGAGGCATTGGCTATTGGGAGCCCTGTCATATCCGACAACATGGTTTGAAAGTTAAGTAAGGCCTCTAGTCTTCCTTGTGCTATTTCCGCTTGGTATGGAGTATATTGCGTGTACCAACCCGGATTTTCAAATATATTTCTTAGTATAACTGAAGGTGTAATAGTACCATAATA
>JAZGFO010000276.1:0-10206 GCA_036479655.1 Saprospiraceae bacterium | reverse complement strand
AGTTTTCATTTTTACTATAAGTAAGGATTTAAATTCAAACTATAGTATAAAATACTCCAAAGGATCATATTTTTGAATTGTGACCAATTCAATTAAAAAAAAGCTGTCGACTGATTATCGATGGCTTTTTTTAATTTTTGATCAACTCAACATAAAAAGTAATACGCTATACTACAATAGTAAAGTGATTCTCTATATTATATAGTAATTGCATGGTAAACATAAAGGAACATTTCATGTGTAAAAGTTTATTATATTTGCCAAATCAAGAATACTAAATATCTTATTTACTATTTACTTTTTTATCAATAAAAATTTATCAATAAAAAATATTTACATATCATATCGATAGCGTATTAAAATTCGGCAATATTTTTGATAATAATTAGCATATGAAAATTACGGAACATTTCGCGAAAGCAAAAGGAGAAACATTAGTTTCATTTGAGGTACTACCGCCACTTAAAGGTGGTAGCATGCAAGATATATTTGACACCTTAGATCCGTTAATGGAGTTTAAGCCTCCATTTATAGATGTTACTTATCACAGAGAAGAGTATGTGTATAATAAGAGAGAAAGTGGATATTATGAAAAAACATCAATTAGGAAACGTCCTGGAACTGTGGGTATTTGTGCATCAATCATGCATAGGTATGGTGTAGATGCCATCCCTCATTTAATCTGTGGAGGGTTTTCGATAGAAGAAACAGAAAATGCTCTTATTGATCTTAATTTTCTTGGCATTGACAATGTATTAGCATTAAGAGGTGATGCCAGACAATTTGAAGATAAATTTGTACCTGAAAAAAATGGACATAAGTATGCTAAGGATCTGATTAACCAGATTGACAAAATGAATAGTGGAGAATATTTGGATGTAAATATTGAAAAAGGCGCAAAAACAAATTTCTGTATTGGTGTAGCAGGATATCCAGAAAAACACTTTGAAGCTCCAAATCTAAAAGAAGATATTGAATACACAAAACAAAAAATTGATGCTGGAGGGAATTATATAGTAACACAAATGTTTTTTGACAACCAGAAGTTTTTTGATTATGTCAAAGCATGTAGAGCAGCTGGGATTACTGTACCTATAGTTCCAGGACTCAAGCCGCTTACAAAGAAATACCAACTAAGTTCTATTCCAAGAAAATTCTTTGTCAATATGCCTGAAGAATTAGTAAAATCTCTAAGCAATGCAAAAGGTGATCAAATAAAAGAAATAGGAATTGAATGGGCGATACATCAATCAAAAGAATTGAAGAAAGCAGGAGTTCCATGTTTGCACTATTATACTATGGGTGATACGGAGACAATTAAAAAAATCATAACCAATAGTTAATATACTGTATAACTACAGATTAAACATCCAAATATAATATAACTAAGAAATAGTTCTTTCTAATATCCTTCCTGTTTCACATTTCAGAAAATCATTTTATAGAAAAAAAAATTGTATTCCTACAAAGAGGATGTTGTTATTGAATATATTTATACTTTTGCATATATAAATATTTAACAATCAACCTATGCCTGACATCAAATTATTTAGTGGAGTAAACTCTACATATTTAGCAGCTAAAATTGCTGACCATTACGGATACCCATTAGGAAAAAGTCAACTAAATAAATTCTCTGATGGAGAAATGCAAGTTGTAATTAATGAATCTGTTAGAGGAGCTTATGTGTTTTTTATAAATTCTACATTTGCACCATCTGAGAATTTATTTGAATTATTGTTAATGATTGACACTGCCAAAAGAGCATCCGCAGGCTATATTACGGCAGTAATTCCCTACTTTGGTTATGCCCGCCAAGACAGAAAAGACAAACCAAGAGTTCCAATTTCTGCTAAATTGATTGCTAATTTATTAGAAGCCGCTGGTGCAAATAGGATAATGACTATGGATCTACATGCTGATCAAATCCAAGGTTTTTTTGATATACCTGTTGATCATTTAAAAAGTGAGGCCATATTTATACCATACCTCAAATCACAAGATATGTCTAATATAACTTTTGCAAGTCCGGATGTTGGAGGGGTAAAAAGAGCTAGAACTTATGCAAAATATTTTGGTAGAGATTTGGTGATTTGTGATAAGGAAAGAAGAAAAGCAAACGAAGTAAAAGCAATAACTGTGATAGGCGATGTAAAAGGTGCCGACATCATCATGGTAGATGACATATGTGATACCGCTGGCACATTGTGTAAAGCGGCAGATGCATTAATAGCAAAAGGAGCAAAAAGTGTAAGAGCAATGTGTACTCACCCAGTTCTTTCTGGAAAAGCATATGAAAATATTGAAAAAAGTAGTCTTACCGAACTAATCGTTACAGATACAATACCATTAAAACAAAAAAGCAGTAAAATAAAAGTTTTAGAATGTGGAAAATTATTTGCTCGTGCAATAAGAAACACACATGAATACAAGTCGATTGCAGCGTTATTTGTTGAAAGTAATTAGACAAATTCTATACTTAATTAGTTGACTTTGGTCATTGAACAAAAGTATCTTAGCTTCTTGTTTTCCATAATGTTTTTTGCATCGAAATGACTAAATAGAACAAATTATAAAACATTTGACTATAAAACGTTACAAAATGTGTGTCAAGTGTTGTAAAATCAAATAAACTTATTATCTTTGCAGTCCTTTTGAGAAACATAACAAAATAAGCTGTAATGGAAGTAGTACAAATAGAAGCAAAAAGTAGAGAATTATTCGGTAAAAAACACACGAAGGCTCTAAGAAAAGAAGGTCTTATACCTGCAATAGTATATGGTGGTGGTGATGTAACTACAATTAGCTTAACAGCAAGAGCAGTAAAGCCTATTGTATATACTCCAAATTTTAAAGTAGCGGTAATTAATGTCGGAGGACAAAAATTAAAATGTATACTTAAAGAAATTATTTTTCACCCAGTTACAGATGAGATTGTACATATAGATTTTCTAAAATTGATAGATGGCACTCCTGTTAAAGTTGAGATCCCTGTATCATTTAAAGGTAAATCACCTGGTGTAAAAGAAGGTGGTAAATTAATTCCACAATTGAGAAAAGTAAAAGTAAAAACATTACCAGAAAAAATGGTAGATGTACTATATGTTGATATTTCTGAGTTAGATCTTGGAGGATCAGTAAGAGTTAAAGACTTAGAGGTTCCAGAAGGAATGGAAGTAATGGTTACTCCAGCAATGCCAGTAGCAATTGTAGAAGTACCGAGAGCTCTTAAAAGTGAAGCAGCAGAAGCCGCAGATGAAGATGAAACTCTTGATGCAGCAGCTCCAACTGAAGAAGCAGCAGCGGAATAAAAATAAACAAATTATAAAAAAAGGATTGCAAATTAATTTTGCAGTCCTTTTTTTTTGCCCATTTTTAAGTGATAGTAATATAACATCGGGTTTTTGCAAGAAATAATGTGAGCTTTCTAAAATTGGTTATTTTTTTTCCACGTATCTATAACTTATGTGTAGAACTGAACTTTAGTATTCCATAAATTTATTGGATATCACTAAAATACTATAAAAGTGCGGAGTAATTGTAAAAAAAAATATAGAATTACTAAACCTATTGCAAGGTATTGAAAGGTTATCAAAAAATTAACATTGATAAAAAAAGACGTTCTCACTTAAATAATAAATAAAAAGGTGGTGACAAAAGATTATGTAGTATGTATTTCTGGCATTTGACAATCTTCTTCTGGAGCTTTACCACATACGGTACATTCTCCAATTTCATTTTTCAACATTGGGTTATTTGAAGCACAAGTGCCTCTAAATTCGTTTCCAGTGAATATGTATCTTATATTTAATAGTAAAAAAGATATACCAAATGCTCCAAAAATTATCACAAGTATATATAAGAAATCTTTCATAGTGTCAAAATTGAATATTGTAATACAAAGATATCATTGATTGATAAATAAACAATGATTTGAACTAAAAGTTGACACAAGCAACTAATAATTATACAAAAACAGCAAATCTCAATTATATTTTCAAATATCCGTTAATAATACCTACTTTTGCAACTCGATTTACTGTATTAATTATTTAATATATTCTAAACAATTAATACAGTAAAAATAATAGGCAGGTATATCAATTCAATAAAACGAAAGAAAATATGGGGAAGATAGTAGCGATTGCTAATCAAAAAGGTGGAGTTGGTAAGACAACAACTGCAATAAATCTTGCTGCAGCAGTAGCGATTCTTGACAAAAAGGTTTTGTTGGTTGATTCTGATCCACAAGGGAACGCTTCTACAGGAGTGGGTGTACAATCATCAGAATTGGAATTTACAATATATGACTGTCTAATTGATGACTACAATCCTAAATTAGTAATTACTAAAACATCAACACCAAATTTGGATTTATTGCCAGCTAATATTGACTTAGTAGGTGCAGAAGTAGAATTAGTGAATAAATTATCACGAGAATTCTATATGAAAAACCTGTTAGACAAGATAAAAGATGATTATGATTACATTTTTATAGATTGTCTTCCTTCATTAGGACTAATAACAGTCAATGCTTTAGTAGCTGCAGATACGGTTTTGGTTCCTGTACAATGTGAATTTTTCTCTTTAGAAGGATACGGAAAATTAAAATCCACTATCAATATGGTAAGAGATAGTCTTAATGAAAACCTAAAAGTAGAAGGGGTTGTATTATCAATGTATGATTCTCGATTGAGAATGGCAAACATGGTAGTCAAGGAAGTAAACAATCTTGTTTCTGATAAAGTATTCAATACAATAATTCATAGAAACTCTAAAATTGGAGAAGCTCCAAGTCTTGGACAGCCAGTAATTATCTATGATGTGACAAGTAAAGGTGCAACCAATTTTTTAAACTTAGCCAATGAATTTTTACAACAAAATACAGATGCAATATTTAAAGATCGATCTATTGATGAAGTAAAAGAGGTCCTTAAAAACGCATAAAATAGATTTCCAAAAATTGAAAATGAATAAAAAGAAAGAAATAGGGAAAGGTTTAAGGGCATTATTGTCAAATATTGAAACGACAAACAATCCCACTGTAAAAACTAAACTTGTCAAAGAATTGAATAGCTCGATTCTTGAGATTGTCATTGATAAAATTGAAACTAATCCTTTTCAACCTCGATCAGAATTTGATGTTGAGGAATTAGCAGAATTATCACAATCAATAAAGATTCATGGGTTAATCCAAGCGATCACTGTGAGAAGCTTGGGGGGTGATAAGTATCAATTGATTTCTGGTGAAAGAAGGTTACGAGCAAGTAAATTAGCAGGTCTAAAAACAGTGCCCGCATTTATAAGAGTAGCCGATGATCAAGCTATGCTAGAAATGGCACTTATCGAGAATATACAAAGATCAAACCTTAACGCAATTGAAATAGCTATATCGTACCAGAGGTTGATGGTAGAATGTGATCTGACACATGAATCATTATCAGATCGTGTAGGTAAAAAAAGAAGTACGATTAGTAATTATGTGCGTTTGTTAAAATTGCCTCCACAGATTCAGTCATCTATTAAAGGCGCTGAAATTTCGATGGGACATGCCAGAGCATTGGCTGGTATCGGTGATGTCGGATTACAATTGGACATATTCAAAGAAGTCTTAAGTAAAAAAATGAGTGTTAGAGCTCTTGAGGCACTTGTAAAGTCATATGATTCTAACGATGAGCCAGTTGCTGCCAAACAAAAAGTGCAATTGCCTCCAGAAGTTATAAAGATTCAAAAAGATCTAAGCTCTACTTTAGGGACCATCGTTAGAATAAAGAGAAATAGTACCGGTGCAGGAGAAATTTCTATAAAATTTAGATCCGATAAAGAGTTTAATACAATAATGGAAATAATTGATAGTGGTCATTAATGCTAAAACCATCTAAAAAGAAGATATACTTAATTATTTTCTATCTAACTCGCAAAGATTTTTATTCAAAAGATTAAATACTGAATAAAAACAACTTTTAAACGTTATTAATATTGTAATTGTTTAATGAGATTATTTCAATGAAATTAATAAAACTAATAGTTTGCTTTTTATTATTTAGTTTGTCAATAACCGTACAAGCTCAAGATGTAGTTATTGATGAAGATAAATCTTCAAAAGATACAACTACAATCGTAAAAAATGCATTTTTCAAATTATTTACTGGAAAACCTGGCAAAGCAGCGTTTTATGGTCTCATAGCTCCTGGTGGTGGTCAGATATACAATAAAAAATGGTGGAAACTCCCCTTAGTGTATGGTATTGAAGGTTTTTTGGTATATAGAATAGTAGATAGTTCTACTAATTACAACCGATACCAAGAAGCATACATTGCCAATCTCAATGGTGGGAACATAATAATTGACAATACTAATGATATCAATATTATTAGACGTAGACGTAACAATTATCGTAAAGATAGAGAATACGCTTATGTGTTTTTTATTGGCGGTCATCTTATAACAATATTCGAAGCCTTTATTGATAGACACCTTATGGATTTTGACGTATCTGATGATTTGTCCTTTGTGCCTATTGTTACAGAAATTGGTCTATTTACAGGTGTTACATATCGTATTCCTCTTAATAAAACCAAGGAGATCAATTTTAATAACTTTTAATAGTTATATTCAGTTGCAGACATTCATTTTCTTACCTTTGCACACAAATAAATAATAAATAAATAACAACGATATGAATTTTGATATAATAATTATAGGTAGTGGCCCTGGAGGATATGTAGCAGCGATCAGAGCAGCTCAATTAGGCAAAAACGTAGCAGTTGTAGAGCGAGAACATCTTGGCGGCATATGTCTTAATTGGGGCTGTATACCTACAAAAGCATTACTAAAGAGTGCTCAAGTATTTAATTATATAAATCATGCAGAAGATTATGGTATCAAAGCGGCAAAACCCAAAGCAGACTTTAAAGCAATTATAAATAGAAGTAGAGGCGTTGCTGAAGGAATGAGTAAAGGGGTTAGTTTTTTAATGAAAAAAAACAAAATCACTATTATTGAAGGTGAAGGAAAACTTGCAAGAGGTAAAAAAGTAGTCGTAACAGATAAAAAAGGAAAGAAAAAAGAATATTCGGCAGATAGCATCATATTAGCTACTGGAGGTAGAGCCAAAGAATTGCCTAACTTACCAATAGATGAAAAGAAAATTATAGGTTACAAACAAGCGATGTCATTACCAAAAATGCCAAAAAGAATGGTTGTTGTTGGTGCAGGTGCAATTGGTGTTGAATTTGCCCATTTTTACAATTCTCTTGGAACAGAAGTTACAGTAGTAGAGTTTATGAAAGGTGGTCTATTGCCTAGAGAAGACAAAGATGTAGTTAGAGAAATCACTAAAGCATTCAAAAAATCAGGCGTAAATGTATTAGATAATCATGCTGTCCAAAAAGTAGATATCAGTGGTAAAGGATGTATAGTGCATATTAAAAACCGAAAAGATGATAGTGATATGGTGATAGAATGTGATGTTGTATTATCAGCTACTGGTGTCACACCAAATACGGAAAACATTGGACTTGAAACCCTAGGTATCAAGACAGATAGAGGATTAGTATTAGTCGATGATTATTACCAGACTAATGTCAAAGGGATATATGCAATAGGTGATATTATTCCTACTCAGGCATTGGCACATGTAGCAAGTGCTGAAGGTATCACTTGTGTAGAAAAAATAGCTGGACATCATCCAGAAGTAATAGATTATGGAAATATCCCATCATGTACATATTGTGCCCCAGAAGTAGCAAGTATGGGACTTACAGAAGCTGCTGCCAAAGAAGCTGGTTATAAACTAAAAGTGGGTAAATTTCCATTTTCAGCCTCTGGAAAAGCAAGTGCTTCAGGAGCTAAAAGTGGATTTGTAAAAGTTATATTTGATGCTAAATATGGAGAATTATTAGGTGCTCATATGGTCGGTGCTAATGTTACTGAAATGATTGCAGAATTAATAGTTGCAAAAAAATTAGAGACTACTGGACAAGAAATATTAAAAGCAATACATCCTCACCCTACAATGAGTGAGGCAGTGATGGAGGCGACTGCTGCTGCATATGGCGAAGTAATACATCTATAAACATATTGTAATGATAATTGTGATTGATAAATTACAATTGCTTACGTCTTTAATATTACAACTTTCATCTAAGAATTAAAACTAACTAAGCATAGGTTATTATATTTGAATCAAATATAATAACCTATGCCTGTATTACAAATCAATGGCCTTACCAAAAAATATGGTCCACTAACTGCCCTTAACAATCTATCCCTTACATTAGAAGCTGGTAACATCTATGGGTTATTAGGCCCAAATGGAAGTGGGAAAACTACTACACTTGGTATTATTTTAGGAATTCTCAAACAAACATCAGGTGATTTTACTTGGTTTGATGGTCAATATGGTGATAAATACCGTATGAGAATGGGGGCGATATTAGAAACACCAAATTTTTATCCCTACCTAAATGCAAAGAAGAATCTTGAAATAATTCAGGATATAAAAAAAGACCATAGTGACGATTTACATAAATTACTGGAATTAGTAAATCTTGCACATCGAGAAAAATCAAAATTCAATACCTATTCTTTAGGTATGAAACAAAGATTGGCAATTGCAGCTACGTTGATAGGAAACCCTGATGTAGTTATTTTTGACGAGCCAACTAACGGTCTAGACCCACAAGGAATAGCAGAAATTAGGGATATTCTAAAGAGAGTAGCAGATAAGGGAAAGACAGTTATTATGGCCAGCCATCTCCTTGATGAGGTCGAAAAAATATGTACTCATGTTATTATCATTAAGAATGGAGTCCTCCTCAATCAAGGCCCTATAGGGGCTATTCTTACTGACGATTTAAGTGTAGAGGTAGCTTCCGAAAATTTGGATACACTAAAAGAACTACTTTTGGAAATACCTTGGGCAAAAAATGTAATAATAAATGGGAGTATGATAGAATGCCTAATAACAAATGATCATACAGCATTCGAAATAAATAAAATAGCATTTGAACGTGGATTAGTATTAACCCATCTCGTATGTAGAAAAAGAAAACTTGAAGAGGACTTTTTAGAGATAACAAGTGATATGTAGATTTACTTGCTTTTAAGCTTTTAAATAGAAAATTGTCAGTCGAGCAATAGCATAAAAATTTTGATGCAAACATTATAAAACGAAAAACATGAACTACATTTCATTATTTAAAACCGAAATAAAAAAGTTTAAAAACAACTCTACTGTTGTTTTACTTTTTACGGTATTCAGTTTACTTATGCCTTTTGTAATCTTACTAGGTAAGAGTATTCTAAAAAAAGACAGTGGACCACTACCAAGTAGTCAAATCTTATATGAATTCCCTACTGTATGGGACTATCAAGGGTATGTTGGCAATTGGCTGGTTTTCTTCTTCTTAGGTTTTATGGTGTTACATATGTACAATAGTGAAATATCATATAAAACAATGCGCCAAAATATTATTGCAGGATATACCAAATGGGAATATTATATAGGTAAGGTAGTAGGGGTACTACTATTGTCCATATATGCTACCTTAATCTATACTATATCATCATCAATTATGGGAATGATCAGTACGCCTGGCTTTGACATGGATTTGATGATAGATAGTAATTATGCTCCGTTAAGATTTTTTTTAATGACACTTGGATATTTAAGCTTTGCATTTTTGGTTGCCACCATTTTTAAGAAAGGAGGACTTTCAATGTTTTTTTATTTTTCATATGCTTTAATATTAGAGTCTATCTTGCGATATGGTTATCTATATTTTGTGAAGCACCAAAGTGCCAATTATTTTCCATTAAATGCAATTGAAGACAATATGACTTTCCCTCTTATAAGATCTTCGAATGATTTTTTTAATACTAATTATGATTTCGAACTTGTAAATTCTTTTGTAATAGCTGGTGGTCTCTCCCTATTCTATACAATTGTATTTTTTGTGTTGGCGTGGTATAGAATTAAAAAGACTGACATTTAAAAATGTTGTAAAGATGTAATGTTCTATCAACCATTTTTTTATTCCTATCTTTGAATTGACAAAATGCGGAATGAAATTATATATTTGTTCTGTATATAAGTAAGTTAGGTTTCATTAAAAAAAGAAATCGTGCTAAATTGAAAAATACTGCAAGAAATGCCACCACACATTAGGCACATTTGTTTTTTGCCGACACACATAAGCCAAC
>JAZGFO010000275.1:0-3761 GCA_036479655.1 Saprospiraceae bacterium | reverse complement strand
GTTAAGCTGGATGCAAAATCTATCGGTGTAGGACAATATCAACATGATGTGGATCAATCGTTACTAAAAACATCATTGGATAATACAGTAATGAGTTGTGTCAATCGTGTAGGTATCAATCTCAATACTGCAAGTCAACAGTTGCTGACTTATGTATCAGGATTGGGTGAAATCACCGCTAAAAATATAATAAATTATAGAAATGAAAACGGAAATTTCACTTCAAGAGCACAATTAAAAAAAGTACCTCGTATCGGTGCAAAAGTCTATCAACAAGCCGCTGGTTTTTTGAGAATAAGAAATGCTAACAAGCCGCTTGAAAATACAGGAGTGCACCCAGAAACATATCCAACAATCCAAAAAATAGCCAAAGATATCGGTATTAAAGTAGAGCAATTAATATCTAATCCAGATCTTAAAAATCAAATAAATCTAACAAACTACATTACTACTAAGATTGGGATGCCTACATTAAAAGATATAATAAAAGAATTGGAAAAACCAGGTCTTGATCCGAGAGGAGAAGTAAAGACTTTTTCATTTGATAGTAGAATAAAAGATATTTCAGATATAAAAACAGGAATGATATTGGCTGGAATAGTTACAAACATCACCAATTTTGGAGCGTTTGTCGATATTGGAACTAAGCAAGATGGATTGGTTCATATATCACAAATTGCAAATAAATATATAAGTAATCCAGCTGATTTATTAAGTTTACAACAGCATGTAACTGTCAAAGTCTTAGATGTAGATCATCAACGGGGTAGAATAAACTTGAGTATAAAAGAGGTTTAGAAATCATGATACTCTTTTACCATAAAAAGAAGTCCAAAACACAACACTTGCCAATTCTAAATCATCATAAGTAATGATTCCACATGTACTCACCATTGGATAAAATCTTATAGTTTCTATATAATGTCTCAAAGTAATCTACTAAATCGAGTAAAGACTCCTGATTACTTTTATATTTGTGTAGATTCTGTTCCTTAAGCTAAAAAATAGAGTATGTACAAAGTAATCATAGACAATGAAGAAATAGAAATTACAGCAGCCGATATAAATGCAGTTGACATGGTAAAAACCAAAAATGGTGGTTATCACTTACTCAAAAACAACATAGCATACAATATTGAATATCTTGAAGAAGACGACTTACACAAAAACTTAAAATTGCTCATCAATGGCACTACATATAATCTAACAATCAAAGACGAGTTTGATCAAATTGTTGACACTATGGGCTTCTCTTCTTCTGAAGATGAGTTAATAAGTGACATTATAGCTCCAATGCCAGGACTGATATTGGATATTATGGTCTCAGTAGGAGATGTTGTTGAAGAAGGTAAATCATTATTAATACTAGAAGCAATGAAAATGGAAAATGTGATAAAAGCATCTGGTGTTGGTACGATAAAATCAATAAACAATAAAAAAGGTGATGCTGTAAATAAAGGTGCTATTATTATTGAAATGGAATAAACAAAAATGAGAAACTAAATTACTCTTCTAAAACAAAAGAATAATCCAAAATAAACAAATAAGGAGCATCAGATATTGGGTTCAAGTTTTTTAAATATAAATCTACATCTACCATTTCAGAAGCTTCTTTTTCTGTACTATTAAAAACCACATCTATTGTTCCTTTTTCTCCAGGTTTTATAATACCAACTGTCCAATCTGTCGTCGTACAGTCACATCCTGACACGATTTCTATTTCTATATCCTCTATTCCAGTATTGGTAAACTGATAAGAAAATGTTTTTATCTCGCCTCTTTTTACAATTCCAATATCTAAAGACTCTTTATCAAAAGTAATATCTACATTTTGCTTAGTCTGAGCAGTTAAGCTCGACATTAAAAAAACGGAAAATAGAAGCGTAAAAATAGATTTCATAGGTTTGATTTGTTTATTCAATATTACTAACACAAATATCAGAGAATCATTTCATTTATTTATTTAAAAGAATGTTAAATTATTATTGATCTGATAGTATTGCTATTTATTACGGTCTCTAAAGATACAAAATACTTTCTGGCCCTTTACACATCAATAAATCTAATATAGAGAGTCCTCCTACAAAACTATGGCGATCATCAAATACTTGATTGTATGTTTTTTCATTGTAGTCAGATATATCTCTATTACCAAATTTTTGAGATCTTAAGTCTAAAACTGCTTTGCCATAATCACTTTTATATTCTGTTGGACTTTTTACATCAACCTCTAAATCTAATAATTTGAAAAACAAATCAAGCAATTGTTTATTGAGTAAAAATAGATATTTATGATTTGAATTTAAAACGTCGGCAATAACATCATAATAAAAATCAAAATACGGAGACTTTCCATATGCCGATCTTATGCTATGCAGGTGTGCCGCTACCCATGGGTCATTATAAGCTATTTCAACTGCTGTAATTACGTTTCCATTTTTACCTTTTTTGAGTGGTACTGATAGAACTTGGATACCGTTTACACCTATTATCTTAGCTCTATTCCTCGTGCTTTTTTTTTGATAATTTTCAAAGGAATCTATATTAATATCTTCATAATTATTATAAACCCAAAATGAAGATATTGGAGGTAGATATTCACTACTTAATACTGCTTTCATGTTATATTCTATTCAAAATCAAATAGCTTAATTATAAATATATGATCTTACTTCATCATATAATTCATCAATAACATCATCCACCATATCATCCGTATCTTCTAACCTATTATTTTGATTATTATTTAAGAATTTTGTGGGTATAGCCCTTTTGTCACCTCTCACTTCATATTCTTGAATCTCATCGGTCACATACTCTGTAAATCTTTTACTTCGCAGGTCACAATTATTGTTTCTTGCATGCATTTCCATATCAATATTCCAAGTTACTCGTTTGACAATCTTATAAGTCACGACTGTCCCTTCTATCTTCTTTTTAATCGGAATTTTGGTAACTACTCCATTTGTATCCGTCTTGGTTGTATAGCCATCTGTTATTTCTTTAGAATAATTTTTAGACGTCTTACTTTGATCTTTATCTACATCTACCCTTCCAAAATCAAGAACAATATCACAATCTATTTCATCACTATTACTTTCATACAATACCTTCTTAAATCCTCTGTATCCTTCAATATTATCAAACGTTCTTTCTACATCCCATTTATAAGAAAATTCAAAATTCAATTCTGTAGTTACATTATACAATACAGTACCTGCGTATTTTGCTATTTCTTTTAGTTTGTCTAATCTATTGAAATCATCAACCACTCTATCATCTCCATACTCCTCAACTAATTCATAATGATAAAAAGCATTCCGAGCATCTAATTTATTTTTACTTTCTTGATAAAAATTCATCAAATCATTTGCTTCTACATAAGTATTCCGTACCAACTGATTGCCTTCCTCATCAAAAACATCATATCTAGTCAAATTTTCTTGATCCAAATATTTGTAACCTTTATTATACAACTCTTCAACTTTTTGATACGATTCAAGACTTCTTTCCAACTCAGAAATTTTATACCCATCTTCCAAACCTAAAATTTTTGCTCTTGCCTCATCTATGATTTTCGAAAATGACTTATTGAGTAAAACTTTATCTTTTCGATTTTTTTTCTTTTCCAATTTTTCTAAGACCTTGGTATAAGCTTTAATATAATTTCCTTTTTCATATAGCTTTTTTGGTGACGAGCAAGAAAAAATTGTTAGAATTAATAAGGATAAAAACGCTGTACGTAGTTTCATAATTTAAAG
>JAZGFO010000274.1:0-2791 GCA_036479655.1 Saprospiraceae bacterium | reverse complement strand
TATCAGCTAATTGAAAAAAATATAAAGATCGCCAAAAGAAACTTTTTTGATTTTTTGTTTTTCCAGAGTGGGCTCAAGTTTGTTACTCATATTAATGTTTTTGCAAATATATAAACAGCTGTAAACTTTTTTTTATAGTTGTTTATATTTTGCTCTATATCAATGAGTTATAAATTGGCTCTGAATCGTTGAGGGATTATCTCATCCACCACAAATGTCAATGGTAATAATTATGATTGTTAACCAGCTATACTATCAGCTATATAATCAGGGGCCACTCCGGAGGATTGTATCATAACGTCTGCATTTTTCATGCTCGTATTACCAGAGAGAACCAATAGAGTGTCTACTCCAAATTTTGTTCCCCCAAGAATATCCGTATGAAGTGTATCTCCCACCATTAATACTTTTGATTTGTCTAAGTGGCCATGTTCTTTGACTAAATGATTAAAAGCGTAGGCAAACATCTGGACATCAGGTTTCCCAAAGTGTATAAAATCTCTATTCAGAATGGATTCTACCAATTGAGCAATGGCACCTGTTGCTATTGAGACATCATTTTTAGTTATAGGATAAAGCTTGTCTGAGTTGGCTACAATTACTGGAATGGTCTTTTTTCTCAACAGGTTTACAACCTTATTGATATCTGTTGACCATTGAAAACCTTCATCATCTAAGAATACAATTGCACCTATTTCATCGATCATAGTATCTCTATACTCCGAAATAGAAATTGCTTCTTTATTGCTTTCTATGATGTATTCTGATGAGTTTAAGGTACCCAGATACAATACCTTTCCCTTAATGGTTTTAGTATCCAAAAAGCTTTTGGCCATCATGCCAGATGTAACAATGTGATCCGGATTAATAGTCAAGCCTCCTATACTAAATTTGTGCGCTAATTTCTTCGAACTTGAAGAGGCGTCATTAGTCAATATTCTATATGGTATGTTTCGTTTATGGAGAGATGTTATGGTTTCATGAATTCCTTTAATTATACCATTGTAATTCTTCAATACGCCATATGAGTCAAATAGAATGACATCGTATTTATGTAATAAATAAGAAAACTTTACTGTTTTCATTCTTTTGTATTTGAGATTTGTTAAAATATTATGGTATGTCAAGTGTTAATTGATTTCAAAGTCGCCCTTCAATATATCTTTGCCAGAGCACTCACCTTCAAGACAAAGACAAAGATAATAGCTTGATTTTCAAGTTATAACATATTTGAATTGCCTTTTAGATAATGAAGTTGGGTTAATAACGTATGTTAAAATTAGTAAGTACTCAATATTGCAATCATTATAGAAAGGATGAAGGTCTTTAGACTGAATATGCCAAGAGCAACGCCCTTGGTGGAGTAGCGATTGTTGTGTTTTCACGGCATTTTTTACCAAAAGTGTTGACAAAACTTTCTGGTTACTCATGATATTGAGTGTCCTAAGTATCAATTAAATGGTAACTACTCAGGTGGAGTCAAATTTTTATCTCAAAAGCATCCACTTGAGTTGTTACCTATCTTATTATCCTAAATTTAGGGAATTGAGTAATTTAGATACATTAAAATTTTCTATAGAAGGCAATTGAATCTTGAATGCTTCTGTTTGTAATTTTGTAGCATATACTTCATGAAAGAAGAAACGCCCATATTTTATGACATAATTTAATAAGAAAAACCGATACATCTCTGGCAACATTTGAATTTCAAATTTAGTAAGGGGATAAATCTTGTGATAATTTTTTAAAAATAGAATAAACCGATCTTCGTTAAGAGTCTCAATATTGTATGTAAAAACAGTACAATCTCCGACATTTGAAACTACTCTACTTAAGAAGTAAAAATCCATCATTCGGGTGCTCATTCTAAACCAGTCATAATCCCACCTGGAAAAGAGTTTTCCGCTCTTTGTAACTGAAAAATTCCCAATATTCCAGTCTACGAATACTGGGATTATTGGAATGGCAACTGATTGTGATATATTATAAAAGCGGAGATAGGAATTACATTGGCGTTCTAAATCTTCTTGGACAATACCGTATTCATAATGACCTTCATCAGTATTCAGGTAGTTTAGTAGGGATTCAATATCCGATTTTGTTGACTTAGAAGATGCAGGTAGTGTGTGCCTCACTTTTGTACATGCTTTATGAAATAAGGCGAACTGTTGGGCCAAATTGACAATATGGGATTCATCCAATCTTTTTGGCAGTTTGCTCTTTATTTTAATAGGGCGATAAAAAATGACCCACACATCTAATAATTCTCTTTTATAGTGATATATAAACAGCTCTCTTTTTTTAACCAATGACCTTGCTAAGAAATTGTCAAAAGGTGCAGGTAGGTTATTAGAAAGAGAGTTTATTATGGAATGATCTTCTACAAAGTGTCCATATTTTCCAAAGTAAGACAACTTGGCTATAACAAAATTGTTATCTGCAAATTTGACTCGGTAGACGTGATTAGTAGATACCATAGCGCTGACATCACTGATGCTGACAATACTTCTACTTTCATCATAATTTTGCCATGCCTCTTTTACAATGCTATTAAAATTTATCGTATTCATTATTTTCACTGAGTTCGTCTTTTGTCGCTACTTAGGTGTTGCCAATTTTGGGTAAAAATATTTTTTTTCTATCATAGTGCTGTATCAAGTCATATAAGTTAGGTTGGGTATAATGTAACAGGACTAGTGCTCTGTCAAGGATAAATTGACGGGTAACTTTGGCATCTTTTGAACCTGCTCTTTGTTAAAAATACTCGCCATATCTACTGCTATGACTGCGT
>JAZGFO010000273.1:0-25326 GCA_036479655.1 Saprospiraceae bacterium | reverse complement strand
TCTCCTATATAATTTATCACTCCAACAGTTTGTCCAATTAAAACTGAAAAGTTTAATATTGCAAAAAATAGTATAAATATAAATTTCATCAAATTACCTTTTTTTAATTATAATGCAAGATGTCGATTTCATTCTAAAAAAGTAGAAATATTTTAAAAAAAATCAAACATTTTAGATTTACAAACGTTTATTATGAAACCTAAAATAAAATTATTAGACATGAACAGCAACAAATTTTTCTTATTAGTATTTTTAATTCCTTTTTTATTCTCAGCTTGCAAAGACGACAAAGCAGGACAATTAGAAATAGTATATAAATTACAGTATGATGGTAGCCCATTAGTAATGTTTCAAGAATATGAATACCCAGATGGCAGGAAAATTGAATTTACGCGATTTTCATTTTATACTTCAGATGTAAAACTGGATCAAGAAGTATTAAAAGATGTTGAGTTTCATAATTTGACAGTTAACAATGTAGATCTTGACGGAGCGACTAATGGATATTCATGGATTATTGATGATGTACCTAGTGGAGATTATGATAACCTAATCTTCAATATTGGTCTTACAGAAGATCAAAATAGTAAAACTCCAGAAGATTTTTCCACAGATCATCCTTTAGCACGATCGGCTGAACATTGGTTTAATTGGAATAGCTATGTTTTTGCGAAAGTAGAAGGTAAAATAGATACTAATACTGATGGAGAAAAAAATCAAAGCATTGCCTTACATTTAGGATCAAATAGTGCCAAAAGATCAATTAGTTTAAGTAAGAACACAACTATTAGTAGTGACGAAAAAGCAGTAATTGAAGTCACTATCGATTTATATGATTTCTTCGGTGGGGCTGACAATACATATGATATTGACAACAATCCAATGCTGCACAAATTAGAACAGATGCCTCAAGTAGTAGAATTGGCAGACAATTTTAAAAACAGTGTTAAATAAGCATTGTAATTAGTAGAGGTGTTTTTCTTCTAAAATGCATTCAAAATATCTATTACAATTAATTCCCTCATATTAATTGTAATAGATATTATATTTAATTTGGTGTTCGTCAAAAAATATGAGTTCTTAGATATGAAGAAAAGTCATTTTCAATAACACTTCAATAATGCTTTAATTTACTCTGTGTTTTGTGTTATAGTATGATTGCAGTAAGCATTCGATGTGTGTGATCGTGCACAACCACATCCTCCACTCAGCGGAAAATAACATTTTGAACATCCAACTCCGCTACAAGATTCTTTAACCCCAGTAAGTTTAGAATATCTTGCTATAATAAAATTCCCTTCTAAATCAACACCCTCAGCGTAAATAAACTCTTCTTCGTCATTGATATTTTTAAACATTCTCTCAATTCTAACACCTTTTTCGATCCAGGGTAAAAATTTCGAAACTATCTCTGTATCTGTCAAAGCTATTTCAATTTCATCTTTTGCATCTTCAGTATTATTGCTACTTGAACAACTTGTGTAGGTGAGAAAAAGAAGACCCATTAATATCAAGAACACATTAAATTTCATTGATATTGATGTTGCGGTAAGAGATTCTCTTTGCTTATTCATAATTAATATTTTTAGTGAGCTGACCGTCAGCTCTAACGGTTGAAACATATTAACTTTTACAATAATTGTGAGCTCCAAAAATTGATTCTTATCATTTTTTAAATATAATTCACAAAAAGTTATAGCACAATATAGATATAAAATTGTTTATCTTAAACAAAAACGCAATATTATCCATCCATCCATCCATCCATCCATCCATATATCCACCTATTTACCAGTAAGTTATGACAATTATTTTATTTCACTAAAATCTAAATATATTTTAGATTAAGTTGGTTGTTTCTAAAATTCTCTTGCTTTTATTTTGAAATTCTCGACAAATCATCTTTTTTGTCTTCTTTTAATCTATATTATTATCTTCTGATTCGTTGGTATTTGGATTAAAAAACTTGCATCATTTTTTTTCTTAAAATGTCACAAACTGACCACTCTATTTCACTTTTCATCATTTGTTTCGGATTTTAATAAAAACTACCAATTTTATCATTTCTATAACCAATATTTAACATATTTTAAAGGTCTGTCGAGCTTTAATATTAAGAAATGTAATATATTTTACATATCTTGCGCTCGATTTGATAGATTTGCTAATATCAAATCCTTGTTGACTTTCAAACACCCTACAAAATTGCATTGCTAACCCCAATGCATCCAATTGATTTTTTTTAATGGTGTGGATATTCCACGTTTTATTAACCAGTAATTCTACTTGTTAGATTGGTGTCTGCTATGAGATAGTCATTCTTTAAATAACTACCTCGTATCATAAGGCGCTTAATTTTGATATAGAATTAACAAAAATCAACTTATGTTAGTTAACTTTACATTGAATCAAAACATTTTAAGAAAAAAATGGGCAAAATCTCTAAAAAGACTAAATGTCAATCGATTGAGCTCTATTCTATTTTTCACGTTTGCCATTATCTTAGGCTCAAACCAAGATGCTATGGCATGGCAAGGACCTGTTGAAGTCATCAACAATTCAAATTTTGAAGCGGCACCTCTCCCGCCTCAGATAATATGTGAAACAGCACCTGTTATCTCATGCCCACCTATTTATTATGAATGTCCAAATGGAATATACACACCTGATGTCGCAGGAATGGCTACCGCAGTACCTGGAAGTGCAAATTGTCCAGAACCGATTGTTAGTTATTCTGATTCTATTTATTCAGTAGGCCCTTGTGCAGGTGCACTCGAAATACAGAGAATGTGGACAGCTGTCTATCCTCCAGGCACTAATGAATTATTATATGCTGATTGTACGCAATTAATCTTCTTAGCAGATAGTGACGGTCCAACAATAAGTAACTGTCCTCAAAGTACAATAGTGAGTCCTAACGAAAACTGTGAAGCTGTAGTAACATGGCAAGAGCCAACGGCTACTGATATATGTGGATTAGAAAGTCTAACTTCTAACTATCCTAGTGGTTATGCATTTCCTATGGGAATGACTACTGTAATATATATAGCAGTTGATCTTTGTGGAAATGAAACAACATGCTCTTTTATGGTAAATGTCTCTGGAAGCTGTTGTTTTGTTCCTCCAGTTATTTCTTGTCCAGAAAACTACTTAGGTTGTCCACTTGATGATACTACACCAACTAATACAGGTATGGCAACGGCTACAATGGGAAGTACATTTTGCGATGATCCTGTTGTTACCTACAATGATGTAATAACAAATACAGGTAATTGTGATGCATCTATTCTTATAGAAAGAACATGGATGGCGACTTATGATGAAAATCCTGAGCTTACCTCAACTTGTACACAACTCATCTCATTAGAAGATGATAAAGCACCATTAATTACTAATTGTCCAACTGATATAACATTATCACCTAACAATGACTGTCAAGCAGTAGCTTCTTGGGACACTCCAGTGGCAACCGATAATTGTGGTGTAAGTAGCTTTACTGTTGATATTGCGAGTGGTTCTACATTTGAAGAAGGAAGTACAACCGTAACTTATACAGCTATAGACAATTGTAACAACACTAAGACTTGTTCGTTTGTCGTTACCGTTTCTTCATGCTGTACTACCCCACCAAGTATCACTTGTCCAGATGATTTTGAAGCATGTCCAGGAACAGACATCACACCAATCAGTAGTAATAATTGTACGGGTACACCAGATGCGTTTACTGGATGGGCAGTAGCAACTTGTAATGCTGATGATGCCAATAGTGGTGCAGTAGGTGTTATCTATGACACTCGTAATACACCGACCTCACCAGAGGCAGCCGATTGGTCAACATCAATTACTAGCATTCACCCTGCAAATTGGACAGTTGATCAAATAGGTCAAATATTTGGAATAGCATTGGGGGATAATAATGACGTTTACCTTGCGGCATCTGATATTTATGATACTCAATATAGTAGTGATCCATATAATACAGGTCAAATTTTTATAGCAAAATCAAACAACGGATTCCTTGCAGAACCATTTATCGACCTACCTAATAGTGGTGGTGCATTAAATGGGATTGGTAATATTGTCTATGATAAAATAAATCACCAATTATTTGCTTCTAATCTTGAAGATGGTAAAATATATAGAATATCCGCAGCAGGTAATATCATTGATACTTATGACCCTTGGTCAGCTGACAATGGTTCAAATGGGATAGTAGATCCAATAGAACAAGTATGGGCTATTGGATTAAATGAAGAAGATGGAATTCAAAAATTATATTTTCCAAGAATAGATGGTACAACTAGAGACATGTATGCTATCTCTCTTACAAATGGGGCTTTTCCATCATCTGGAAGTGAATCAATCCAGTTTTCTAACATCATGGGAGTAGGTCAAAGAATATCTGACATTGCTTTTTCAACTGATGGAAACAGTATGGTTTTTGCAGAACGTGGCACTAAATTTTTGACAGGTGCACATGATTCTAAAACTCTGAAATATACATTAGCAAATGGTACGTGGTCTATGAACTTAAAGTACAATGTAGGATCTTGGGTAACAGAACAATTTCCAGAATTAGTAGTAAATTCTGGTGAAAATTCTGCAGGTGGTGTTGATTTTGGAGCAGTAAATGTATCTGATGGTATTGATGGTTGTGACCAAGTCGTATGGTCATCTATGAATTATCTTCGTACTGATGATGGAGGATTATTCTATGGAATACAAGGTATGAATGCCGATGGTAATAATCCATCTAACGCACCAAATAATCCAAATACACAAACAGATATTATTATAGATTTTGATGCACAGTATGATAACTTTATCCAAAAAGGGGATATTGGAGATGTAGAAATATTCAAACCAGCAATTAGTATTCTTTCTGCACCTACAGGTATAGCTACAGCTACTAATGCAGGCAATGGATGTGGTGATCCTATCATAACTTTTGAAGATGAGATCGTAAGTACAGGCCCTTGTAATGGAGCTACAACAATTAATAGAATTTGGACTGCTACGGATTCGGAGCATACAGAATTGGTAAGTACTTGCGTACAGACTATATCTCTTACTGATACTGAAAATCCAGTACTCGTTAATTGTCCAAGCGATATTGACTTGACAACTACTGGAACATCAGCAGTGGCTACATGGACTGCTCCATCAGGAACTGACAATTGTAATCTTGTCAGTGTTAGCAGTGATATCCAATCTGGAAGTAATTTTGATGTGGGCACAACAGGTGTAACATATACAGCAACAGACGAATGTGGTAATACTATCACGTGTACATTTACAGTAAATGTTGTGAAAATATGTGGAGATGCACCTATAATAACTTGTCCATCTGCCTATGATGCTTGTATAAGTACATCTACAGACCCATCAGTAACTGGAACAGCAACAGCAGTACCAGCAACCCCAGAATGTGGAATATCAGTTATTTCTTATTCGGACGAAGCTATCACAACAGGTCCTTGTACTGGTGCAATAAAAATAAAAAGAACTTGGACAGCTACAGATCCAGATTATAGTGATTTAGTAAGTACTTGTATTCAGATTATTGAATTAGCAGATGATATCGACCCTGAATTATTTAATTGTCCAGTTGATATTACAGTAACGACACCTACTTCTTCAGCAGTTGTAACTTGGACTGAGCCAACTGCTACTGATAATTGTGGTATAGAATGGCTAATGGCTGACCATAACCCAGGTGATACTTTTGCCGTAGGCACCACAACGGTAACTTATACAGCAGTTGATAATTGTGATAATGTGACACCTTGCTCATTTGTAATTACAGTAGAACAAGTGTGTGATCAAGCACCAATTATTACTTGCCCAACAAATGTATTAGATTGTGTAGGCACTTCAATAGACCCATCAGTAACTGGAACAGCTACAGCAGTAGCTGCAACAGAAGCTTGTGACACACCAATAATAACATACAATGACATAACGATTACTTCAGGACCTTGTGCTGGAGCAATTAAAATTAAAAGAACTTGGATAGCTAAAGATCCTAACAATGCTGCTTTATCAAGTACTTGTTTTCAAATTATAGAATTAAAAGATGACTTAGCACCAGTAATCAGCAATTGTCCTACCGATATTACGGTAGAAGCTACTGGAGATAACACTATAGTTACTTGGATAGAACCAACTGCAATAGATGATTGCCATTTAGAATGGATAATGGGAGATTATGCCCCAGGTGAT
Organism: Saprospiraceae bacterium; assembly: GCA_036479655.1. Lineage (GTDB taxonomy): Bacteria > Bacteroidota > Bacteroidia > Chitinophagales > Saprospiraceae > CAJXUU01. The sequence goes on along the minus strand of JAZGFO010000273.1, from coordinate 19,104 downwards.
TCATTTGAAATAGGAACAACAACAGTAACTTATACCGCAGCTGATGACTGTGGAAATGATACATACTGTACATTTACAATTACAGTTGAACCAACAGGAACGATAACATGTCCAGATGATATAACTGTCAATTGCACAAATGGAAATGGAGCAGAAGTGACATGGGAATTACCGATTATTGACACAAATTGTGCTCCATGTACACCTGGACAAACAATTTCTGGATTTGTCTATATGGGAAATCTTAATGGTAGTTCTTATTACTGTAGTTTAGGAGCAGCTACTACTGACATAGCTTCTGGAATAGCCTCTACACATGGCGGATACTTAGCAACAATAACTAATCAAGAAGAAAACAATTTATTGAAAAACTTCCTTGGTAACACATGTGCATATATTGGATTAAACGACATCGCTGAAGAGGGGACTTTTGTATGGTCAAATGGAGAGACTAGTGCATTTACAAATTGGGGCTCTGGTCAACCAAATAACTACAACAATGACCAAGATTGCGTAGTAATGAATTGTGGAGGAGGATGGAATGATGAATACTGTAATGTTCCTCACGAATACATAATGGAAATCCCTTGTACAAGTTATATTCAAACAAGTGGACTTGCTAATGGCTCTACATTTCCTGTTGGAGTGCATACTGTATCTTATGAAGTAACAGACCAATGTGGTAATCAATTAGAATGTAGTTTTACTGTAACTGTTGAAGATGGTGCTAGTCTGAATTGTCCAAATGATTATACTTTTTCATGTGGTCAAGATCTTACAGGTGTATATGCATACTGGGATACTCCAGAATTAACATCTTGTTGTACTGATTGTAGCTCTTCTGGTGACCCAATAAATGGATTTATGTACATGGGTAATTATAATGGGTCAAATTATTACTGCTCACTTCAGCCAGAACTATGGATCAATTCTAAGTTACAGTCTGAATCAAATGGTGGTTACTTAGTAGAAATCAATGATGCAGGAGAAAATACATTTTTGGCAAATCTTCTAACCATTCAACGTGCTTGGATCGGATTAAATGACATTGCAACTGAAGGTGTTTTTGTATGGGCAAATGGTAATCCACTAATGTACAACAATTGGTATCCTGGACAACCAAACAATCAATATGGAAATCAAGATTTTGTTAGTCTTTTATCAAATGGACAATGGAATGACGAATCAGCTGGTTTAAAATATGAATATATTATGGAAATCCCTTGTAGTAATAATGTAACTCAAATAGGTGGTCCAGTGAGTGGATCTTTTATGCCAATGGGTACAACAACTACAATCACTTATGCTGGTATGGATGGTTGTGGAAATACAGACACGTGTAGTTTTGATATTAATATCTTAGAATCTGAATGTGCACCTCAAGGATTAGAAACATCATATATGTGGATAGACCATATGGGCATTGGAGATTTTAATCATACTTCAGGTAATAATGGTGGCTATGCTGACTTTACAGATATATGTGCCAATGTCGCTCAAGGTAGCACATACCCAATTGCATTTACTCCAGGATTTTCAAGTTCTGTGTACAATGTATATTGGAAAATGTGGATTGATTATAATCAAGATGGTGATTATAATGATGCAGGAGAATTTGTAGCATATGGTACTGGCTATAACCAATTAACTGGTAATCTACCTATACCAAACACTTGTAACATAGGAGCAACAACGATGAGATTAGCAATGAAATTTGGTGAATACCCTACTGGACCTTGCGATGTATTTTCTCATGGAGAAGTAGAAGATTATTGTATCAATATTACAGGAACAGGACTTAAATCTAATACTAATACATCATCAATTGTAGGTGATGCAATACAATTGACAGCTACAAATACCAATACGGCATTGAATATAGCTACTGAGTTGCCTACATCTGATGTCACGTTTTTAGAAGAGAAAAGAACTGCTAATACTACAAATGAAGAACTAATTGTGTATCCTAATCCAGTAAGAGAAATACTTACTTTAGAAATGGATACAGAAGCGTCTAAAAAATTATATTTAATTGATAATTTAGGACAATTAGTAAAAACATTTGATATTGACTTCTCTATTGGAAGGGCAAATATTGATATTAGTCAGATAGAGAATGGCATATATTTCCTTAAATCTGAAGATGGCAATCAACACAAGAAGATTGTTATTCAAAAATAGGAATTATAATTAATGATGTTATAAAAGGGTTGCTTCTGAATGGAAGCAACCCTTTATTATTATGAAGACAATTTGATATAGTCATGCATCTTTCAATTACTCCCCAACTTTTAACTTATATATAGTTTCGTAAATATCCTTCTAACTCATCAATAATTTCTTTTGCTGGGTCATGAACAACTGCATTTAGTCCCGCCATTTTTGCACCTTGCACATTATCAAAATTGTCATCTATAAACAATGATTCTTCTGGAGATATCTTCGTCTCTTCAATTAGTTTTTGATAAATATTAATATCAGGTTTTCTCATTAACATATTATGTGAATAAAAAGTCTTGTCAAAATAACGAGTATCGAAATCTGTAATACCATGATTTTTTTTTAGATCTCTTAACACCCACTCTATATGGAGTTCATTGGTATTACTTAATAGATATACTTTATAGTCTTTTTTTAGTGCTTCTAAAAAATCAAATCGTTTTGGATTCCACCCTAAAAGCATTTTGTTCCATGCTTTTATCAATTGATAAGGTTGTGGCGTTTTGACCTTTTGCTTTCTTTGCAAATTCCAAAGAAAAGTCTCTGTCTTCATTTTCCCCATTTCGTACTCCTTCATTACATGATCAATGTCACTAGGAATATCATGATGAACCATTGGTACATTGATAATTTGACTTAACGCTTGAAATGTAAGATTATAATTTAAATCCAACAATACACCTCCAAAATCAAAGATTATATTTTTTATCATTTTCAGAATCTATATTATTTAGCAATGTGATATAAAATCAAATATTTGCACAAATTTATTAAAACTTTAAACTAAAATTATTATGAAAAATTTATTATTTGCATTATTAGCTGTCGTATCAATAGGATTGGCTAGTTGTGGTTCTGATAGTTGTACCAATGCTGATTTTGTAGGGACTTGGAGTTTACAATCATCTTAAGGTTGTGATTCTATGATCACTGTATCAGAAACAGTGATTATCACTGCTGGAGATACAGAAGGAGAAATCAACGTAGAAGGGAGACGCCTTAACAATTGAAGATTGTAAAGGGTCAATATTTGCGGGAATAGCAACAGTCGAATTAGATGGTGACGTACTTAAATTAGCTTTAGGAAATTGTAAAGGAGAATATAAAAAATAAGCACTGCTTAAAATTAAATTTATAGGAGGATGTCAAAAATGACACTCTCCTTTTTTTTTGATTTATTCTATATAATTTACAATTAGATATAAAGTTTTTGACTTATGTGTCGAATAACAATAAAGGAGTCAAAAGTCCTTTATTGGAAGGATTATTGGTAAGAACCACATAGGTGAAACCAGACAAAATTATTGTATCTTTGCACCAATATTAAAGCGGTAATAATTATAATTTATAGATGAGAGATAGAAAAATTGAAGTAATGGCACCTGTGGGTTCATATGAATCATTAACAGCAGCAATAAAAGCAGGGTGTGATAGTGTATATTTTGGAGTAGAACAATTGAATATGCGATCAAGATCCTCTATCAATTTTACATTAGAAGATTTAAAAGAAATAAGTCGAATAGGTAAAGAAGCAAATATCAAAACCTATTTAACGATAAATACGATTTTGTATGATCATGACATCACTTTAATGAAGTCAATAATCAACCAAGCAAAAAAAAGTGGAATTAGTGCTATAATTGCGTCAGACCATGCTGCTATGGGGCATTGTAAATCTATAGAAATGCCATTGCATATATCTACACAAGCCAATGTAACAAACATAAGTACAGTTGACTTTTTTTCTGCTTATGCTGATGTTATGGTACTTTCACGGGAGCTAAGTCTACGTCAAGTGAGTGAAATGACACGAGAAATTGCAAGAAGAGAAATCAAAGGACCTTCAGGAGAATTAATAAGACTTGAAGTATTTGCACATGGAGCATTGTGCATGGCAGTATCGGGAAAATGCTATTTGAGCTTACACTCTAACAATTCATCCGCTAATAGAGGTGCATGTATTCAAAATTGTCGAAAAGAGTATATTGTAACAAGTAAAGAAGATGGTGTAGAATTGCAGATAGATAATGAATATATCATGAGTGCTAAAGATCTCTGTACAATAGGGTTTATTGATAAGATTGTCGATGCTGGAGTAGAGATATTAAAGATAGAAGGAAGAGGTAGGTCTGCTGATTATGTAGATACAGTAGTTAAGTGTTATAGAGAAGCTATCGACTCCTTGAAAGAAGGGACATATACGAAAGAAAAAATTGAAGATTGGAAAACACAATTAGCAACAGTCTACAATAGAGGGTTTTGGGATGGATATTACATGGGGCGAAAAATGGGTGAATGGAATGATTCCTATGGCTCAAAAGCGACAGAAAAAAAAATATTCTTAGGAAGAGGTATAAAATACTTTGGTAAAATAAATGTTGGAGAATTTAAAATGGAATCTCATTCCTTAAAAAAAGGTGACAAAATACTAATTACTGGTCCTAATATTGGAGCGTTGAAATTTGATATTGACGAAATGAGAGTTGATGGTGATATTGTAGAGGCAGTAGCAAAAGGAAAAACGTTTTCAATAAAAGTAGATGAAGTGATAAGACCTTCTACAAAATTGTACAAAATTGTTGCCGCTAATGGTTAGAGTATTATACCACAGAATTAAATGTATTGGTTGTAATGGATGTGTAGAAGCTGCCCCTGATAGATGGCGAGTATCAAAAAAAGATGGTCGAAGCAACCTTATTGAAGGTAAAGAAAAAAAAGGTATGTACAAAGCCATCATTGCATTAGATGAATACGAAGACAATGTAAAGGCAGCGGCTAATTGTCCTGTTAATATAATACAAGTAGAATTAGTGTGAATTTTGTCGAGGTCGCAGGTTATACATCATATATTCTGCTATAAGTGTATCAGCCTTTCATTTTAGTTTTTCCTTTTATCCATTGTACAAAAAGTGGAATTATAAAAAGAGAAAGTGATTGATCTACGTTATAAAAAAACAAGTAAAAAATCACAAACTAAAATATCATATTTTATCTTTCAAGATTAGTTTTAAAATAATACTACATTTTTTATTTATATTGTGAGGAATAAAACCCACACAAATGAAGATTGTATTCACTATTATTTTATCTTTTTGCGCTCTATATTTATATGCGCAACAGCCCATCGATTATTCTGTACAGACTTGGGCAGAAATTGATGCTACTAATGAAACTATCACTTTACATTGGATACCTATAAATGGATCAACAAGTTATAAACTATTTAGAAAATTAAAAGAGGGAACGTATTGGGGAAATCCTTTGGCAATACTCGATGGGAATGTATATTCTTACTTAGATTCTGAAATAGAAATAGGAAAATCTTACGAATACAAGATTGAAAAAAATGGTGGAGTAGTCGGTTTTGGGTATATCAATTCGGGTATTAATATTGCACCATCTCATAGCAAAGGTAAAATATTATTACTAATTGATGAGGCATTTATAGATGGCTTAGCACAAGAGATATCCCAACTTAAAAATGACCTTATTGGTGATGGGTGGAAAGTAATCACTCAACCAATAAATAGAGAGTCAACTGTAGCCTCTACCAAACAAATCGTAATCGAATCATATAATGAAAATAATATAGATGCAATATACTGCCTCGGTCATATACCTGTCCCCTACTCGAGTGATTATGCTCCTGATGGACATAACAATCATATGGGTGCATGGCCGGCAGATGGATACTATGCAGAAATTGATGGAACTTGGACAGACATTACCGCTAATAATACAACAGCATCTCAAGAAAGAAATCATAATATTCCTGGCGATGGCAAATTTGATCAATTAAATTTTCCGTCACCCGTTGAGTTTCAAATTGGACGAGTGGATTTTCATAGCATGTATGCCTTCGAGCTGTCAGAAGAAGAATTACTAAGACAATATCTCAATAAAAGTCATGCATACAAAAATGGAGAAATAAAAGTAAAAAACCAAGCTATAATAGATGATAATTTTGGGGGTTTTGGTGGCGAAGCTTTTGCTGGATCAGCTTATAAAAGCTTTGGACCTTTGGTACATCCTGATAATGTAATGACAGGTGATTTCAGGACAAGTATGTCGGAAGATTCATACATGTGGTCTTATGGTTGTGGTGGTGGTTCTTTTACTAGTTGTAATGGCGTTGCCAAAACGTCAGAATTAGCTACAGATAGCTTACAAGGAATTTTTAGTACTATGTTTGGCAGTTATTTTGGGGATTGGGACGCTACTAATAATTTAATGAGAGCAACCTTAGCGCAAGGTACAATACTTACAAATTGTTGGAGTGGACGTCCACATTGGTATTTTCACCATATGGGTTTGGGAGAAAACATTGGCTACTCTACTAAGATAAGTATGAACTATACAGGAACATTCTACAACACACCATTAAGTTTTCTTGGTGGGACTGTAAGTATGGGTCTGATGGGAGATCCTAGTTTACGAATGTATATGACGGACCCAATAAGTGAATTATCATTAATTTCAAACCAAACAGATATTAATCTCAGTTGGACAGCCAGCACATCTGACAACATTAATGGTTACTATATTTATCGATCAGCTGGTGATTCTAATAATTTTAAATTACTTAATGATCAACCAATATTGACAACGACATACACTGACATTTGTATTCCTGAGTCAGGAATATATTATTATATGGTGCGTGCTACAAATTTAGAAGAAACTCCTAGTGGTAGTTTTCAGAATCTCAGCATTGGAAAATTCTCAAGTGTAGATGTTAATATTGATCAATTAAGTGCGGATTTTTCTATTAATTTGATAGAAAACATGATTTCTACTAGTAATTCGTCGCTTAATTCTGATACTTGGTTATGGGATTTTGGTGATGGAAATTTAAGTACAGAATTTGAACCTACACATACTTATTCATCTAACGGTACCTATCTAGTAAGTATGATTGCTATGAATCTATGCTATGCAGATACGTTTACAACAGAAATTATAGTTGATATTACTAGCGTATTAGATTATACCTTACAAACCCAATATAAAATCTCCCCGAATCCAGGAAGGGAACACTTTTCATTGAGCTCATCAAGTAATTTTGAAGACACAAAAATTAACATTTTAAATATCAATGGAAAATCCGTAAAAAAACGATTTATAAATAGTCAAGCTAAAGAAATAACAATTCTAATGAATGAATTTCCATCTGGAATGTATATAGTGCAAATATCAACAGATCAAATGACAAGAAGTATTAGGGTCGTAATAAAATAAAGAAATTTTACGCTTCAAATATTGTTGGTACAATGCTCAATTATAAATCCCTTTCATGGTTTAAATACCTGCTTAGATACTTACTAAAATAATAACCTTTAAAATGTTAATGAAATGATATTAAGGGCAATAGATAACAAAATAAAACAATAATATGCTACCTTAAGGATTGAAACCCTAATGAAAAACTATGAAGTGGAAAGATTTCCATATTATTTTATCAAATATAATAGGCTTTACTCTATTAGGTCTATTACTATCAACAATATCAAATGACTGGTGGCAATGTGGCAATGAGGGAGAAAAGGTATTAAAAGCTTGGATATATGGTACTGGTGGTTTTGGAATAGGGATTATCTCTGCTGTAGTATCACATTACTACAATCATCACAAATTTTTACAATATTTCACTGAATTTTCGCTTCGTTTTTTCCTAATAATCGCTACAATCAAAGTAGCAATGATTAAGTATTTTGAGTTTTTTTACAGATCCTCAATTGGTTTAAAAGAGACTAAAATCGGTGCAATATCAAAAGCAAAATTTGCAAATCTATTTCTCGAAAATGAATCATTCCAAACCCTTTTAGGAGCTATAACTATTTTGGGTTTAGGATTTTTAGTTTTTCAAAATACAAAACGATTGGGGCATATTATCTTAGGTGGATTATTTTTAGGTATGGTATCAATACATAATTCTTTCTCATCATGTTATTTGATGCGGAGCACTATATATTTAAGTGTAATAGGATATTTTATAATTAATGATTTGCCTTCTTACTTTTCTTTTTTTAGTAACAGTAATATTATAGCAAACCAAAATAATTATCATCCAATAAAACAGTATGCGCATCTTTATAAATCGATTAATATTTTAAAAGGTTTTTTCTTTATTGGCATCTTCTTTTTTTACTATAACTATATTCAAGACAACCTACAAAAAAAGATAAAAGATAGTCCAATAGCCGGTGTGTGGCAGATTGATAAAGTAAAATATCTCGCAAGTGATGTTATAGAATCTAAAAAGATAAAAACAAAAGATTTTGATACAATCATATTTGAAAAAGGTAATTGGGGTGCATTAAAAATTTCGGATACATTATCTTATTTCAAATACATAATTAATCCAGAATATAACCAATTGGAATTCTGGAATTTTACTGATTTTAGAGCAATTGATCTCAAAGGAAAATACTATCATATTGGCAAAGACTCTATGATCTATAAAGGAATAAATAACCAAGATTCCCTAATAATATCATTTAAACTGCAAAAAGACTACAATGAAAAATAAGTCCAATTACTACATATAAATCATGTATGTCTATTTTACAAACTCGATTCGCTGACTTTTTTGTCAAACACACTTACAATATCAAGACATAATGGCAGAAAATTACTTAAAATCCGCTTTGGAATAATCATTGACATATGTAGTATAAGATAAATCATTCAAAAAAGAAAATAACAGATGTTTGACGATATAAAAATAAAAGCTGCTAATATTAAAGGAGGAGAAATGGTTCCATTATTTTCTATAACATCCGATGATGATGAAAACTTAGATAACGAAACTTACAAAGACGAATTACCATTATTGGCACTTATTAATACGGTACTATTTCCTGGGCAGGTAATACCAATTACAATCGGCAGAAATAAATCACAAAAAGCCATCAAAGCTGCAGAAAAAGGAGATAAAATAATCGCAGTAATCGCACAAAAAGATGCTAAGATTAAAAGTCCTCAAATAGAAGATCTAAATAAAATAGGGACTATTGCTAAGATTGTAAAAATACTCAAAATGCCTGATGGTAATACAACAGCTATACTCCAAGGAAGGAAAAAATATGAACTAACAGAAATAGTGAGTGACGATCCTTACTTGACAATAAAAGCAAAAGTATTACCTAAAGATAATTTTTCGAATAAAAAGGAATTTTTAGCTACTGCCTCCTCAATAAGAGATAAAGCAAAAAGGATAATAGAATTGTCCCCTAACATTCCCTCAGAAGCAGTAATGATGCTTCAAAACATAACAAACGACTCTTTTTTATTATCATTTATAGCTTCTAATTTAAATCTGCCCGTTGATAAAAAACAAGAAATTCTTGAAATAAATGATTTAAATAAAAAATCAAATGCTATCCTGCAACAAATGGATGTAGAGTTGCAATTGTTAGAGCTAAAAAACAAAATTGAATCAAAAGTAAGAGGAGGAATAGATAAACAGCAAAAAGAGTATTTTTTAAATCAACAGCTCAAAACAATTCAAGAAGAATTGGGTCAAAACCCACAATCTGAAGAATTAAAAACATTAGAAGAAAAGGCTGCCAAGAAAAAATGGCCTGCAGCAGCTAAAAAGACCTTTGATAAAGAAATGGCAAAGGTAAAAAGACTCAATCCACAAATGTCTGACTACAGTGTCACTCTTAATTATCTTGAAGTACTTTTAGATTTACCTTGGGATGAAATGACTGAGGATAACTTTGATTTAAAAAAGGTAAAAAAAATATTGGACAATGATCATTATGGTCTAGAAAAAATAAAAGAAAGAATACTCGAACATCTTGCTGTTCTTAAGCTTAAGGGTGATATGAAAGCACCAATAATATGCTTAGTCGGCCCTCCAGGAGTAGGTAAAACAAGTCTTGGGAAATCTATTGCAAATGCACTAAATAGAAAATTTATAAGAATGTCATTAGGAGGGCTTCATGACGAAAGTGAGATAAGAGGCCATCGAAAAACATACATAGGGGCAATGCCTGGGCGAATAATACAATCGTTAAAAAAAGCAAATTCCTCTAACCCGGTGTTTATCTTAGATGAAATTGACAAAATAGGCAAAGATTTTAGAGGTGATCCTTCTTCAGCATTATTAGAGGTGTTAGATCCAGAACAGAATAGTACATTTCATGACAACTATTTAGATATAGATTATGACTTAAGTAAAGTACTATTTATTGCTACTGCCAATGCGCTAAATACAATACAACCTGCTCTTAGAGATAGAATGGAAATTATCCAGTTAAGTGGATATTCTACTGAAGAAAAAATAGAAATAGCAAAGAAGCACTTGATTCCAAAGCAAAAAGAAAATCATGGGTTAAAAGCCAAAGAAATTGTATTTACAAATAAAACTATTGAAAAAATTGTACAATCTTATACAAGAGAAGCAGGGGTTAGATCCCTTGACAGAACAATAGGATCTGTTATGAGAAACATTGCTAAAAAGGTAGCAATGGAAGAAAAATATACTACTAAACTAACATTAGAAGATGTAGAAACTATTCTCGGCCCTACTAAAGTCAATCTTGACAAATACACTAAAATCAATCTACCTGGAGTTGCAGTTGGTCTGGCATGGACAAGTGTAGGTGGCGATATACTATTTATAGAAGCAAGTAAAAGCAAAGGAAAAGGAAAACTTAGTCTTACAGGGAACCTTGGTAACGTGATGAAAGAATCTGCAACTACAGCTCTAAGTTATATAAAAGCAAATTGTGATAATTTGGGAATCGATGCAGATATATTCGAAAACACTGACATCCATGTGCATGTACCCGAAGGAGCTGTACCAAAAGATGGCCCATCAGCAGGAATCACTATGCTAACAGCTATAACTTCTACGCTTACAAACAAAAAAATTAAGCCATTTATGGCAATGACTGGTGAAATTACCTTAAGAGGAAAAGTACTCCCTGTAGGTGGAATAAAAGAAAAAATATTAGCCGCAAAAAGAGCAGGAATAAAAACCATAATCTTATGCGCTGAAAACAAGAAACACATAGAAGAAATAGGTGATCAATATTTGAAAGGAATGGATTTTTTATATGTTGAAACGATGGAACAGGTTATAATATATGCTCTGAAATAATTTTTCGCTTTACTGAGAGTAACGATTGTTTTATTTTATTTTTAGGCATTCCATATTTTAGAAACTTGGAAGGTCTAAAAAAATAAAATCTACACCTATAAAACAACTCTATTTTTTTTGCAACACACAATATAAATGTTTTGCAAAACTCAATCACCCCAATCCTTCCTTTATCAAATCATGAATATGAACCATGCCAACATAGTGATGATCATCATCAAGAACAACAATTTGAGAAATAGAGTATTGATTCATCAATTTGAGGCCATTGACAGCGAGCATATTACTTGGAGCTGTTATAGGAGTCTTATTCATTATATCTTGAGCATAGACATTTTGTAAATCCCTCTGGGTAGTAATTAGTCTTCTCAAGTCTCCATCAGTAATAATACCTAATAAGGTATTGTTTGAATCTATAACACAAGTTGCACCAAGACGTTTTGAAGTAATTTCATATATCGTTTTTGATAGATCAGCATCAGGATCGACCCTAGGTGTGTCATGTCTTATGGCGACTTCGCCCAAAGAAAGTAATAATTGTTTTCCCAAATTTCCTGCCGGATGTAATTTAGCAAAACTATTGCGCGAAAAATCCAATGTAGATTGTAGCCCCATTGCTATAGCATCACAAACAGCTATATGGGCAACTATACTTGCAGTAGGTGCCAAATCATTAGGATCAGCTTCTTTCTTTACTGGCACATAAATAGAAATATCAGAAATATTGGTCAAAAATGAATCTTCCTTACTATTTACACCTATTACATATGCTCCATTATTTTTAATCGCAGGTATTAATTTTTGAATTTCTTCAGAACTACCACTTTTAGAAATTACTATAACAATATCACCATCAGATACAACCCCCATATCACCATGTAAAGCATCAGCAGAATGTAAAAAAGTACATGGAGAACCTGTACTATTCAAAGTTGCTACCATTTTCCTGGCTACGATAGCACTTTTCCCAACACCCGAAACAATCAACTTATTCGTTGAATTTGAAATTATTTCTACAGCTTTTTGTATAGGTTTAATATCTATAGACGTAAGTAATTGGAGCGCATCAGCTTCAATTTTTAATGTGCTATTAATAATTTTACAAATATCATTTTCTTTTTTCACGTTAAATGGTTATCTTCATTATCCAATTAATAAATCAATCCCGAAAGTAAGTATATATTTATAATACTTAGTTAGACTTAAGAATAATTCTATCTTTCAAAATATATTTCTCTTAAATTTTATCATTATTTAGTAATAAATGAATTTCAAAATTTTGTTTTCAAAAACGAGAAAGTAGAATTCAAATAAATAAAAGTGTGTCTTTTAAATAAAACGAACGTCATATTTGCCGAAAACAAATAAAAAGTAAGTTTTAAGATATAAAACCAACGATATAATTAAAATAATGATTATATTAAAGCAACAAAACGAAACTAAGTATACTGAGAACATACTTGAAAATACAGATCGAAAGATTAGCCAAAGAATTAAAATGACAAAAATAAAATACGACCTCGACAAAGAATTACAAACCTATTTTGGGTTTAATGGCTTTAAAGACAATCAGAAAAAAATTATCCAAAGCGTACTAGATGGTAGAGATACATTTGTAATAATGCCAACCGGAGGTGGAAAATCCCTATGTTATCAATTACCTGCAATTATTCAAGATGGGTGTGCAATAGTTATATCTCCATTGATAGCATTAATGAAAAACCAAGTTGATAGCATCAGAAGTTATAGTCAAGATGAAAAAATAGCTCATTTCCTAAATTCGTCTCTTAATAAAGGACAAATGAAAGAAGTAAAAGCAGATATCACTGCTGGCTACACTAAGATGCTCTTTGTTGCACCAGAAACGCTTACTAAAGAAGAAAATATCCTGTTTTTCAAACAAAGTAACATATCATTTGTAGCCGTTGATGAAGCGCACTGTATCTCTGAATGGGGACATGATTTTAGACCAGAATACAGAAGAATAAAAACAATGATTAAAGGTATAAATGAAACCATACCTGTAATAGCACTTACTGCTACTGCCACTCCTAAAGTTCAGACTGACATAGTCAAGAACTTAGACATGACTAATGAAAATATATTTGTGTCATCATTTAACAGAGATAATTTATTCTATGAAGTAAGACCTAAGAGAAGCAAAGAGCAAACTTTTAAAGAAATAGTACAATTAATCAAAGAAACAGATGGAAATTCTGGAATTATATATGTACAGGCAAGGAAGACAACAGAAGAGATAGCTAAAGTACTTAATGTCAATGGTATCAATGCAGCTCCTTACCATGCTGGTTTAGACTCAAAAACAAGAAGTCGTGCTCAGGATGGATTTTTGATGGAAGATGTTGATGTCATAGTAGCTACTATTGCATTTGGAATGGGAATTGATAAGCCAGATGTAAGGTTTGTCATTCACTATGATATTCCTAAAAGTATAGAAAACTATTATCAAGAAACTGGTCGTGGTGGTAGAGATGGATTACCAGGTAGATGTGTTGCATTTTATTCCTATAAAGATATATACAAGTTAGAAAAATTCCTAAGAGACAAACCAGTAGCAGAACGAGAGCTAAGTGCTCAATTGATGGAAGAAATTATTGCTTATTCTGAAACCAGTACCTGTAGACGACATTTTTTACTTCATTATTTTGGTGAGCATTTTGAAATTGACAATTGTAACGACATGTGTGACAATTGCAAAACACCTAAAAAAAGAATTGGGGTACAAGATGAAATGCAAATCGCATTGCAATGTGTAGAAGTCTTAAACGAAAATTATACTGTAAAATTATTGGTAGATTTCGTAATGGGTAAAGGCACAAAAGATATAAAGGATTTTAGATTTGATAAAAAACCCTTTTACGGAAAAGGAAAAGATAAAGATGATATTTTTTGGAATAGTTTATTCAGACAAGCAATTCTCAAAAACCTATTGTATAAGGAAATAGAACAATACGGACTACTCAAATTGACAGAATCTGGCAAAGAATTTATCAAATCACCGAAGTACGTAGAAATACCTATGAATCGTGATTTTACCGACAAATCTGCTGATCCAATAATAACAAATGCCGGTGGTGGTACAGCTCTTGATTCTCTATTAATGAAGATGCTTTTAGACCTTAGAAAAAGAGAAGCAAAAAGGTTGAGTATTCAACCATGGATAATTTTTCAAGAGCCATCACTCCAAGACATGGCAACTTACTACCCTATCAGTAAAGAAGACATGATCCAAATATCTGGAGTTAATGTTGGTAAAGCCAGTAAATATGCTAAACCATTTATCGAACTCATTAAAGAGTATGTTGAAGATAATGAAATTGATAGACCATCAGATTTTGTAATGAAACAGGTTGCTAACAAATCGAGAAATAAGGTAGCAATAATACAAGGAATAGACAAAAAACTACCTTTAGAAGATCTTGCAAAAAATGCTGACTTATCATTTGAGTCATTGCTTGAAGAATTAAATACCATTGTAGATAGTGGCACTAAATTAAATATTGATTATGCAATAGAAGACGCTGTAGATGAAGATATTGTAGAAGAAATATTTGATTATTTTCATGAAGCAGAAAATTCGAACTATGAAGATGCTTTTAAAGAACTAACCGAAGACGATATCACAATGGAAGAAATACTACTTACTAGGATTAAATTTATGAATGAAGTAGCTAATTAACATCCCTAATAAACAAAACTCCGTTTTGAAACAAGAATCCACTATTTCAAAAAAAATAATTAATATTGCCATAGTCAACGGTCCTAATCTTAACCTTTTGGGTCGTCGACAACCAGAAATATATGGTACTAAATCTTTTATAGACTATTATAAAGAATTAGTATTGATTTTTGAAGGTAAAGTAAAATTGCATTATTTTCAATCCAATCACGAAGGTGCAATAATTGATTATTTGCAAAAAATTGGTTTTGATTACAATGGAATAGTTCTAAACGCTGGTGCATATTCGCATACGAGTATTGCCATAGCAGATTGTGTAAGTGCAATAACATGCAATGTTGTTGAAGTTCATATTTCAAATATAAAAGAAAGAGAGTCGTTTCGTCATTTCACTTATCTTGAAGCCGTTTGTCAACTTTGTATAATTGGTAAAGGTCTAAATGGCTACCAAGAAGCTATTGAATACTTATTAGAAGATTTGAATTAACAAAAATATTGAAAATATATAAAAAAGATATATAAGTATTATCACAATATTACCACTAAAATACTAATTTAGCGTTAAATAACTTGAGAAATAATGGGGCGATATACATATTTGGTGGTAGCACTACTTTTACTTACCATTCAAGGCGTCTCACAATGCCCTGATTTAGAAAACAATACAAGTGTCGTCGGATGCAACACTTTTGACTGTGACATCTGTGGATCAGACAACATTACAATATCTGTTTCAGATCCTAATTTACCATCTGGAATGATTGATTGGTACACAAGTCCTACTGCAGGTTTTGATCCGTTAACTCAAGGAACTCTTTTAGGGTCGTCTATTATCTCGTCCGCTAATCCATGTGATCAATGTCCATCTATTGAATCTATATATATTGACGCTTGTGGTCCTGGGGCAGAAGCCCAAAACGAGTTTTTTGTAGTTGGTTCTGGTTCTGGTTTTGCTGTTGATGAATTGGCGTTCGAGTTTGCAATGCAAAATACTGGTGGCCCTTCGGCAAATGGCTCTATTAATATTGGTGGGGTCTGTGGATGGTTTCCAGGAGACCCTTCATTATTTACTGGATGTACATTAATATCAATTGGGCCTGGAGACTATGTTCCACCTAATAGTACCGTTGTTGTCCAAGCAAGTAGACTAGGTTCTACTGTTTATGATTTGTCAGGACTATGTGGCACTTCGGACTGCATATATGTTTTATCAAATTCTTGTGATAGAAACATAGGAGGATTTTCTAATTGTAGTGGAGGTACTGGGAGTGGTAGCACAAGAACCAATACATTGACCCTAAGCTGTGGTTGTAGTGACATGCTAATTTATGACTTAGCTGACCCTACGTTACAAAACATTTGCAGCACGATAGATACTGACGGAACCCATGTTGTATCTGGGCTTATTTATCAAAACAATGGTTGTAATAATGGCCCCAATATTGGTTCAATTTCGCAATATTCTTATACAGCATCAACCCCAGATTTCAATTTTAGTTTTGATCAATCATTATGTAACTCTACACAATATATTGTAGGGCTACTCAACACAACTCAGTATAACCAGGAATGTTGTGGTGTACAAGAAACTGAGCAGTATCAGTTTGATATAAGTTGTGCTGAAGCAGAACTCTCTGGTGGAGGTGATCTATGTCCTGGAGATTGTGTACTAATAGATGTAAATTTTATTGGTGGTGAATCACCGTATGATATTGATCTCACATTTGGCTTTCCTTTTCCAATTCCCGATATTACAATTCCTTTTGCGGCATTCCCTGTTGATGAAAAAATCACTGTTTGTTTTGATACAAGTGGCCCTATAATTGATTTTGACAACTTCATTATTAATGTAGGTAGTATTGCTGCTGGATTTTCTGGTTCATTGACGCTTGATGCTTTTACCGATGCCAATGGTTGTGCTGGAACAATAACAGGAGGATCCGTAAGTATAAGTTTTAATGAAGAACCAAATGCCGTTACTCCGCCAGACCAAGAAGCTTGCGACTTAGGAAACGGAACAGGGGCATTTGTATTAGCAAATATTGCAAATATTGTCAATAATGGGAGTGGTCAGTCAGTCTTGTTTTTTAGTGATGATATGGGATTAAATCCTATTAATGATCCGTACATTGGACCAAACGCCACTATTTATGCAATGATAGATGCGACTCCATGTGATTCAGAATTAGTCCCTGTCGAATTAATCGTAATAGACCTCTCAGAGCTCAATGATGTTGGATTTGTGCTATTCTATTGTGGAGATTCGGGTTCTTTAGATTGTACAATCTGCGATGACGATGCCATTACTGGAGAGATGATAGACTTAACGATACAGTTTGAAAACCCTAGTGCTACCTACAGTTATGAGGTGGTCTGGATGGCTGACAATGGTTCATCAAGTACTATTACAGGAACAGCTGTTGGTTCTGCTGTCATTCCATTTAATATTTTTACAACAACGACATTTCAAGTCACTTCAGTCACCTTAGATGGAGATTGTCCTGATGTGACAAATTTGGGAGCTATTGTAACTGTAAGTTATGGGCAGTTACCTGATATTGACCAACCCTCAGATCTTGAAAATTGTGGAAGTGTAATCTTACCAATTATTATGGGCACAATTATACCCCCCAATGCAGCTTATTATACAATGCCTAATGGTATGGGGACAATGTATAGCTCTGGTGACGAGATAACTTCTTCTACACTCATGTATTTATATGCGGGAATTGATGATTGTGATATAGATTATTCTTTTGATATTACTATTTTAGATGCAGCAGATATTGATGTTCCGTCAGCTGTAGTAACTTGTGGGACTTATGTCCTCCCAGAAATCACAGGTACTAATGTTGATAATGTAGAATACTATACAGAAATAGATGGTGGTGGAAATATCCTGCCTGAGGGTTTCCTAATATCAACGACAACGACTTTATACTTGTATGATGCTGCTTGTGGAGGCAATCAACCAATTATAGACATCACTATTACACCTGGACCTGTTATAGAAAATACAAATGACACTATCGTATGTGATTTTTATATTGTAGAACCAATTTTTGGACAAGACTTAAATAATAGTGAAGCATATTTCACTGAAGTCGGAGGTACTGGCTTAATGATAAGTATAGGTGATACTATTACTAATGATTCTATCATATACATATTCACAGACGAAGGTGGATGTATGGTAGAAATTCCTATAATTATTGTCGTAAACACTCCTGCCAATCCAGGACTTGACTCGACAATAACCTTATGTGAGGGTGACCCGATGCTTATCAACCTCAATACATCAATAGCTAATAGTCCGATAGACAGTATTGGAAAATGGATTGATAATGACGATACTAATATAATCACAGACAGTTCGATGGTTGATCTTTCTACATTGTCCATTGGTTCCTATAGTTTTACTTATCAAATTTTAGACAGTATATGTGTAGATACTTCGGCCAACTTAACTATTAATATTATAGGGGCAGTCAATGCTGGGAATGACGGTATTCTCGAAATGTGTGGAGGCATGACAAATGTTGACTTATATAATTTGCTTGATAATCCAGACCAAGGTGGCCAATTAATAAATGAACTTGGTTTAGATGCTGGATTTCCAGATTTAAGTGATGCTACATTTAATGATAATGCGCCTGAAATTGCTTTATATTTCTATATTGTAGGAGATGCAAATTCTTCTTGTGGGGCCGATACATCTACATTGACAGTCCATAACAATCTCAATAATGTAGCAGGGATTGACTACACGACAACCGTTTGTAATGGATCCGAATTAATAATTACAAATCTGTTTCCTTTAGACAGTCAAGTTGGTATATTTGAAGAGGTCGTATCAAGTGGAGGGTTGACAGGAAATGTGTTTAATAGTACAGGACTATCAGCAGGATCATACACAATTCTTCACATTGTCAACAATTCTACCAACTGTCCTCCAGATACCTCTGATATCACAATAATAGTAGCAACTGCTACTGAGGCTGGTAATGATATAGAAACAACAATATGCGGAGGAGAGACTTTAGCATTGACATCGCTAATCGATGGAGACTTT
>JAZGFO010000272.1:0-6815 GCA_036479655.1 Saprospiraceae bacterium | reverse complement strand
CCTGTATTACTACCACTTACAGTTACGTCAAAAACAAATGTATCGTCACTTGGATCACTTGGTGTACCATTATCATTACATATTGGTGCCGTAGCTATTGCATTGATTGCACATTGATCACTACAAGTACTTGGAGGTGATACCATGACATTGGTAACACAAACTCCATCTACATCATCTGTTATTGTAAAATTTATTATTCCATCAGCTATAGCAAAAGGGCCAAAATTAGCTGATATACCATAAAATCCCGTTTCATTATTAATATCGTTAGCGCTCCAACCTCCACTTATATTACTACCAGTTACTGTCACATCAAATGTAAAAGTATCATCACTTGCATCACTTGGTGTACCATTATCATTGCATAATATACCTGATACTGAATTTGATATACTGCATGTACTAGAGCATGTATTGGGTGCCGTTACGTTGATTATTGTATTGCATCCACTATCAGAGGCGTCCGTAATTGTAATTGTCAAATCTCCGCCAGAAATATCGTATGGTCCAAAAACGGTAGCTGAGTTGTAATTACCTGTTGTAGAATTTCCATCATCTGCAATCCATGATGTTGCAGTATTGTTACCTGTAACCGTGACAGAAAAAGTAAAGGTATCATCAGTATCATCACTGACTGTGCCATTATGATTACACATTACATTTGTATATGTAGCATCAACATTACATTGGTCGCTACAAGTAGTAGGTGCTATGACATTTACATTAGTTGTACATCCTGCATCTATATCATCGGTAATCGTAAAACTCAAATCTCCCCCACTTATCAAATAAGGTCCAAAAGTTATTGTTGCCATGTAATTGCCATTCATCCCATTTGGATCACTGGCGTTCCATCCAGATCCTATATTGCTTCCTGATACTGTCACGTCAAAGGTAAAAGTATCGTCACTTGGATCACTTGGTGTACCAGCATCATTACAGATTGGTGTAGTTGCTATTGCATTGATTGCACAAATAGGACTACATGTACCAGGATCTACTACAATAATACTCTCATTACAAGCCCCATCTAAATCATCACTAATTATAAAATTAAGATCAATCCCCCCAGCTAAATATGGACCAAATGTTACTGTGCCATAATTCCCTGTCGTTCCATTAGGATCTGTAGCTGTCCAAGCAGTACCAGTATTATCACCAGTTATTGTCATATCAAATGTATACGTATCATCACTAGGATCAGTTGGCGTACCTCCATCATTACACACTGGTGTTGTAGATGTGGTAGTAATCGCACAGACATCACTACAAGTAGCAGGTGCTACAACCATAACATTTGCAAAACATCCAGCATCATTGCCATCAGATATAATAAAATTCAAATCTCCTCCATTTATAGGGTATGGTCCAAAATTTACTGCTATATCATATGATCCAGTTGTTGTATTAGGATCAATTGCAGTCCAACCTGCGCTTGTATTATTGCCACTTACAGTCACATCAAATGTAAAAGTATCATCACTTGGATCACTTGGAGTACCATTATCATTACAAACTGGTGTTGTCGTTGTTGCTATTATTTCACATTGATCACTACATGTAGGAGGAGGAGGTACATTAACGATTGTCGTACAAGCTATATCAATATCATCAGTAATTGTAAAGTTTACTACTCCATTTGAAATCGAAAAAGGTCCAAAACCAGTTGCAACTCCATAAAATCCAATCTCATTATTAATATCATCTGCACTCCAACCACCACTTATATTACTACCAATCACTGTGACATCAAATGTAAAAACATCATCATTTGGATCACTTGGCGTACCATTATCATTGCAAATCACATTAGATATAGAATTATAAATACTACACGTACTTGAACAAGTATTGGGCGCTGACACACTGATTATAGTGGTACATCCATTATCAATAGCGTCAGTTATAGTTATCATCAAATCTCCACCAGAGATATCATATGGTCCGAAAACTGTAGCAGAATTATAACTACCAGTTGTTGTATTACCATCATTTGCTATCCAAGTTGGAGCTATATTATTACCAGTAACTGTAACAGAAAAAGTAAAGGTATCATCTGAATCATCACTAGCCGTTCCATTATTATTACAAGTAACGTTAGCTACTATGGCACTAATACTACACATATCACTACATGTTGATGGTGCTGTTATGTTTATATTAGTTGTACAAGTACTACTTAAGTCATCAGTAATATCTATACTCAAGTTACCACCACTAATGAGGTAAGGCCCAAAAGTAACTGTAGTACTATAAGTGCCTGTCATATTGTTAGGATCATTTGCACTCCAACCTGCACCAACATTAAAACCTGCGATCGCAACATCAAATGTAAAAGTATCATCACTTGGATCACTTGGTGTACCTGCATCATTACAGATTGGTGTTGTAGGAATGACTGTAATCAAACACACAGGACTACAAGAGCCAGGGTCAACAATTACAATATTTTCACTACAAGCTGGATCTATGTCATCAGTAATTGTAAAATTAAAATCAGATCCTCCAGCTGGATATGGACCAAATGTAGTTGTTCCGTAAGCAGCAGTGGTTCCATTAGGGTCCGTTGCTGTCCAATTAGTTGCAGTATTGCTTCCACTCACTGTAACATCAAAAGTATAAGTGTCATCACTAGAATCACTTGGT
Source organism: Saprospiraceae bacterium (assembly GCA_036479655.1). GTDB lineage: Bacteria > Bacteroidota > Bacteroidia > Chitinophagales > Saprospiraceae > CAJXUU01. The sequence continues at coordinate 4,166 of JAZGFO010000272.1, read as the reverse complement.
GTACCCCCATCATTACAGATTGGAGTTGTTGCTATTGCTGTAATAGCACATAGATCTGAACATGAAGCAACAGGTGTAGTCGTAAAATCAACATGGCATGATGGAGAATCTTTATCTCTTAATGTTAAAATATAAACCGAACTACCATCAGCCAAAAACTGATGCGGAATTGTTGTGCCATAAGTTATTGCAATATCGTAAATCCCGTCATCTAAAACTGTTCCGTTATTGCCATCACTATCAGCATTTAAAACTAATTCATACGTATTAGAGGCTCCACTGTTGGATGATGTTGCATTTACAGCAATTGTAAACCAATCATCAGATGGATCGGATGGAGTACCATTATCATTACAAATGGATTGTATATTTTGAATCATTGATATATTAATACCTGGATCAATAGTTACATTACATTGATCAGAACAATTATTACCATCTGTAACAACTACTGAATACATTCCCTCAGCTAAACTAGACTCTGTATCTGCCATTCCGCCAGAAGACCAAATATAAGTATATACACCAGTACCTCCAGTTACAGATACGATAGCAGAGCCATCATTTTCTCCACTGCAAGATTCATGGGATACTACACTGCAATTCAGCATGAGTTCCGAACCTATATTAAGGCTTAACATGAGTGAACTCGTGCATAATGTATTTTCTACTTCGACCCACAATTCAGTTATAGATTTGAGATCTATAGCTGTAGCAGGAAAAATTAAACTACCACTAATATTAGGGTCACCATTAAACCATCTTACAGTATTCCCTAAATTATCATTTACAAATGCATCATGCTGAGTTAAATCATAAGGATCTGAATCCAAAAAACACACATCAATCAAAGGATCAATTATAGTCGGTGATGTATTATTGATAAAGTCAAATGTAAATTCATATTCACAATTATCAGCAGGATCAATAAGATTGACCCATAAATCCCCTGTAGCTATATTACTTATATCTGCATTTGAAGTTGGTGATATAAGTACACCTCCACTTATTGGTTCTCCTTGATACCACTCTATGGTATGTCCCGAAAACAAAGGGCCAAAATTAACTTGTTCGCCATCCAAATTATAATCAACACCGTCATCAGAACAAATCTCTAAAGTATATGCAGCGATATTAAGATCATTACCTTGTGCACAAAAAGTATTTTCAAAAAAGGCTATCGAACCTCCACCTGGCAGTAGCGGATTGCCAGAAAAATTGACGTGCCATATTGGAAGCCCACAAAACATACTATAACAATCAGGATAACATCCTGATAGATTATTATTATTGAGATTTATATATCCATAACCATTGGGAGGAGCATCAACTATGGTAGGAATTAATGCCAAATTACACAACTCAGGTGGCAAAGTACCCGTCAATTGATTATGAGACAAAAACAAGTAATCTAATGTTGAAATATTACCTAATTCAGGAGGTATAGAACCTGTGAAATTGTTATTGTTTAAAAACAAACGTCTTAAGCTGGGCATAGTGCCCAAAGAAGAGGGAATAGTACCAGTCAATCCGCAATTATTTAAAAATAAATATACTAAATTAGTCAAATTAGAAAAATCAGGAGACATCAATCCGCCAAGATTTTCATTATGTCTTAAATTTATAATATTAAAATTAGTCATTGTAAAGAAATCTGGAGGAAGACTACCTGTCAGATCATTATTTGGAGCAATAAGTTGATAGTCATTACTTAGATTTATTTGTGCTAAATCAGTTAGACAAGCTAATTCGGCTGGAATAGTTCCTATCAGATTATTATCCGGCAAACTTATTGATTTTACAGTCATCCCTCCCCAACAAGCAACTCCATACCAAGTATTAACACACGGATCACCAACTCCCCAACCAGTATTGTTAATCCAAGAGGCGCCTCCCATAACATTATAAAAATCCATTAAAGCATCAGCCTCTGTTGTGCAAGTTGGTGGAGTACAAACATCAATCTCATCACCACAAACAATTACCGCTTCTGTACTACTACTATGGGCTGTATATACAAGTTGAAAAAAAGCAAAAAAAAGTAGAAGCCGCAAGACCTCTCTACAAGGTATTAAAAAAGGAAACATTAGATTCTATTTACCTGGTTAGTTAATCATTTATCATTCTTTACATCGCAATTTAATAAAATTCTGACAATAATGATACAGAAAGCAATATTGTGTTTAAATATATTTTTACTTTCTAATGTTTCTAACAAGGCAATGTATTGGAAATTATATTATCATATTATTCATACTTCAAAATTAAATCCTTTTCCTTTAAATTCTAAATATTTTTTTGTTTCAAACTTAAATAATTTTGCTGGTCTATGTGCAACACCTTTTTGGTATTCATTTACATCAACTAGAATTCCCATTGCTAAAAACTTTTTTCGAAAATTTCTCTTATCTAGTCTTTTGTGCAAAACGGCTTCATATAAAGATTGCACATCTGATAGTGTAAATTTTTCTGGGAGCAGTTCAAATCCGATTGGCATTATTCTTACAGTATCTTGTAATCTTTTAATACACTTGTTCAGTATTTCGAAATGATCAAAAGCTAAATCACTAATATTGAATACATCAAACCATTCTACTTTAGAGGCAAAAGAAGCTGCTTTGGGCTTAACCTTATGTATATTCACCAAAGAGTAATAAGCCACAGTCACCACCCTACCTTTGGGGTGTCTATCTACTTTTCCAAATGTGTGCACTTGTTCAAGATACACTTCTCTAAGTCCTGTTAATTCTTCCAAAACTCTTTTGGGAGAATCTCGCAGATTTTCATCAGGATTGACAAGTGCTCCAGGCAGTGCCCATCGTCCTTTAAAAGGCTCAGAATTCCTTTGAATTAATAAAACTTTCAACTTTAAGTCATCTAGACCAAAAATTACATTATCAACAGAAAATGCTGAATTAAAATATGAATTTTCGAAAGGCATAATTACAATCTCTTCTTGATGGGTTATTTGATTCCAAAAATAGTAAATATTTAACGAAAGATGAAATATAATTTACATTTCGTACATCTTAAATATTATTGCTATTTTTTACACCTGGATATAATATGTACTTAACTAATCTATCTAATTAAAGTTACATGCCCTTTGAGTTTTTCTACTCCTCCACGTGGACCAATATATTCAATTGTATAAACATATACACCTCCTGGGCTATTTGTCCCAGCATTATTTTTTTGACCATTCCAACCAATATCAGGATCCAATGTTTCATAAATTTTTTCGCCCCACCTGTTCCATATTTGCATTGTAAACTCCTGAAAACCATCAAAATACCCTTTCCCTTTAAAGGTGTCATTTAGGCCATCATTATTAGGTGTAAAAGCATTAGGTACATGCAAGGTCACCAATGGTAATATATCAATTAAAGCCGTTGCTGTATCTGTACAACCTGTTTCATGAACGGCTATTTGTTCTACACGTACTATCCCAGTATCTTGAAAAGTATATGTTGGGTTTTGTTGGAGAGAGCCTACACCACCAATATCCCACGACCAAGATTGAGCATTGGAAGATTCATCAATAAAAGAAACTGTCTTATTAAAAATTGAAGGCTGTTCTGGGCTATAACTAAATCCTGCAATTGGACTATCTAATATTCTTATCCAATCTGCATAAGAAGTACCTGTAGTACATCCAATTGGAGAGGTAATAAAAACAGAGACAGAATAGCTGCCAGCTGATTCATAAGTATGGCTTGGGCTAAGAGCATCTACTACTTCACCATCACCAAAATCCCATAAAACACTATACGTCTCATCAATTGGTAAAGATAAATTGTTGAAATTAATTTTTGCCGGTACACACCCAATAAATTGATTTGGCTGGATTACAATTAGTTCTGGTACAGGATACCAAGTGATATCTTTTATTATACTGTCTTTACATTCGTTTTTGTCTTCAACCACAAGTTTTATTGGTTTTATCCCAGGAGAGTTGTAGCTATAAATAGGGTTTTTGTCTGCACTCTTTTCATCTGATTCAAATAGCCATGAATGTTTAGTAATATTACCGGCACCTGACATTGACAAATCAGTAAACTCAACTGCACCTGCTTCACAAGTATCATATGAGAAAGTAAAATCAGCATTAATGGCAGGAAAAACATTTATAGTAATATCTGCTGTATCCTTACATCCTTCAAAAT
>JAZGFO010000271.1:0-19550 GCA_036479655.1 Saprospiraceae bacterium | reverse complement strand
TTAAAGTAATACCCTTTGTCTCTGTATCTAAAATAAAAGTAATCGGTTGCTCTGGTAATGCTTTAAGTGTTTCTAATAATATTTTAGCTGGCACAGCTATTTTACCATTTTGTTCACCATTTACATCAAGGTTAGAAACAATAGTTGTTTCGAGATTTGTAGATGTAATCGTCAATATATTATCATTTAAATCAAAAAGATAATCTTCTAATATTGGTAATACAGGATTAGGAGATATAGCACCTCTTGCTATTTGCAATTGACTTAATAATTCTGAGGAGGATACTTCAAATTTCATATTTATCTATTATTTTAGGTTTTACCCTTTATGTACTAAGTAGTAAAAGTATAAAAATGTAAGCTATTCTGTTAGTAAAAATAGAGCTATAAATGATATTTTATTAAATATTTAATACTTAATGTGTATTAGACTTAAAATCAGAACAAAACTTAGTATCATAAATAGTAATATATACATTAATGCAATTTTAGTATTCCCTTTCTCAAGTGTTCTAAATCTTGCCATACACTATAATTTTTTGCATAATGCATATTAGTTTTGTGGATATCATCATTGTCATCAATTGGAATGTTTAATATTCCCTTCTTTATATTTGGAAGATTTTGATAATCATTATTATTTCCAATATATCCGACCCATGTTTTTTTACCTATCAAAACGATAAAAATATTTTTGAAAATTGAAAATTGAAACCCATTTACAATTAACAATATTGGTGATACTAACAATAATAAAAGTGCTGCTCCGAAATCAAAACTTCGCTTAGTATGATGGTAATATTCCTCTTCAAGATTGTATTTAATTTTAACAGAATAGAGTTCTCCTGTTGTGTTTTTGGAACTACTTCCAAGAATACTCAGACTATCATCTCCAGCAATTTTATAGGATAGTCGAGTATCGAGTATCACCATTTGATGCATAATATCTTTCATACTCATATCATCTGCACTAAATATTATTTCTTCCGCTTTTAGAACTTTACTTAACGCTCCTAATTGTGATATATCGTTAAGATAGATGAGGTTATTTGGCATTTTTGTTTCTGGATATACAATACCTAATATTTCACTATTTACATTTGCTTTTGATAGTGATTTTACAATTGATTTGGCTTGTTGTTCTTTAGCTACAATTAGTATTTTTTTATTTGCTGGTATTGAAGACCTCTGTTTAAAAATCAAGGTAGTAATACTTGATATAATCAAAGTAATAATCGCACCTGCCAACAATATCACTCTACTTGTACGATAATCTTCAGGTAGCAATGCATATACTGCTAATATCAATACTAAACCAGATAATACACCGACAAATCTTTTTTGAAAAGTAGTCTTTTTATAATAACCAACATACCACAGTACGATAGACCATATCAAAACATAGCCACCTATATTAGCTAATAGTTTTGCTTGGCTGTAATATTCTGAATTTTGAAAATAATATTCTTCCCATAATTGAGAAAAACAATAAAGAGATAGTCCAGACAAAGCACCATCAATGAATGGTCGAACTGATTGCTCCACTATTCGCTTAAGACTACTAATCATAGCTCTCAGCGTTATACCAATGGTTAGTATCTTTGCAAACCATTTTCCTGTTATTCCAGTGTAGTGTTTTTCAACATATAGTGCCATTGCACTATAGAATGTTTTGACATAACCAAGGCTGGCTTTTTTTGTTGATTCTCCTTTAAAATGAATGATGGTCGTCTCTGGAATATAATGAACTTCGTGTCCTTTTTCAATTATTCGTTTGCTCCAATCAATATCTTCAGCATACATAAAAAATCGCTCATCAAACATACCTACTTTTTCTATAATAGACTGTCTTACAAACATAAATGCACCGCACAATACTTCGATTTTATGTTGTTTATCTTTATCTAAATGCCCTAACGCATAACCATTAAATAAAGATGAATTTGGAAATATATTTGATAGACCTGACAACTTACTTATAGAATTCCATATTGTAGGTAATGAACGTTTGCTTTCTGGTAAAAATGCTCCAGAACCATCAATCATTTTAACCCCTAATGCCCCTACTTTTAGGTGATTATCCATATACTCATAACAGATTTGAAGCGTGTCTTCTTGTACAACAGTATCTGGATTTAGAATAAGAATATATTTGCTTTTACATAGTTTAATTGCTTGGTTATTAGCTGTCGAAAAACCTACATTTTCGGTGTTTGAAATCAATCTAACCTTAGGGAATTCTGATTTTATCATATCTACAGAACCATCAATTGATGCATTATCTACCACATGGATATCTATCAACAAGTCCAAGGTTTTAGATTTGTAAATTGACTCTATACATCGCTTAATAAAGTGGCGAACATTATAATTTACTATTACAATACTGATATGTGGATTAATCTTATTATTCATACACAATCAATGCTCCGATGTATAAGGTACTCTTGAAACTATTGATCTTCCCAAGGTAAATTCGTCAGCATATTCTAATTCTCCACCAAATGATACACCTCTTGCTATTGTACTGATTGCTAAATTGTATTTGTCCAACATTTTTGACAAATAATATATCGTAGTATCTCCTTCAATAGTAGGACTAATAGCCATTACTAATTCTGAAATTTGTCCAGATTGCACTCTAGTTTCTAATGCTTCGATATTGAGATCGCTTGGACCTATTCCGTCCATTGGAGAAATAATGCCCCCTAATACATGATACATTCCACTAAATTGGCTAGTCTCTTCTATTGCCATTACATCTCTTACAGACTCTACAACACAGACTAATGATTTATTGCGATGCGGTTCTTTACATATTTCACAAGTATTCTCATCAGAAATATTAAAACATATTTGACAATAGTTAATTTTTGTTTCTAAGTCTAACAATGCGGCAGCTATTTTACCACCTTTAGAAGTAGTATCATTTACCAAATGAAGAGCTAACCTCAGTGCAGTTTTTTTTCCTATACTTGGTAAAGATGACAATGTCTCCACGGCATTCTCTAAGGTTTTTGACGAAAACTTCATCCAGTTTTTTTTGTAAAGGTAAAAAAAATGAAGGATATAATTTTAAGTCTTTCCTAAAAATAAAAGTGCATTTCAAATTGAATTTTTTTATTAAAAAAAACAACTTGAAATGCATTTATAAATATTACTATTATTCACAAAAAAACACCTTACTATATTCTATTTAAACTTCAGCTAATTCAAGCTCATTTTTTTTAACATATCCACTAACATCGGCTGATTTTACAGTTTTAATAATTCTTGCAGCTACAAGATATGGATTGGAATTAGATGCTGGCCTTCTATCTTCTAACCATCCTTTCCAACCTTTCTCTACTGTCAATATTGGAATTCTGATTGACGCACCTCGATCGGATACACCATAAGAAAATTCGTTGATAGATTGAGTTTCGTGGTCCCCAGTCAATCGTTCGTCATTATAAGCTCCGTAGACTGCAATATGTTCTTTCACTACAGGTCTAAAAGCTTCACATATTCTATCGTATGTATCTTTAGATCCACAAGTTCTTAGTTCTGTGTTAGAAAAATTGGCATGCATACCACTACCATTCCAATCTGTATTTCCTAATGGTTTAGGGTGGTACTCTATTCTATATCCATATGATTCCCCGATTCTTTCTAAAAGGTATCTTGCAACCCATATTTGGTCTCCAGCAGCTGCCGCTCCCTTGGCAAAAATTTGAAATTCCCATTGACCGGGAGCAACTTCACCATTTATTCCTTCAATATTCAATTCTGCATCAATACATGCATCTAAATGTTCTTCTACAAATTTTCGTCCAAAAGCATTTTCTACTCCTACGCTACAGTAGTATTGACCCTGTGGTGCTGGCATTCCTTCTAATGGAAAACCCAATGGCTTATTAGTATTGATATCATACAAAAAATACTCTTGCTCAAATCCAAACCAAAAATCATTATCATCATCATCAATCTTAGCTCTGCCGTTAGATACATGAGGCGTTCCGTCAGTATTAAGTACTTCTGTCATCACTAAATATGCATTTTTTCTTTGTGGGTCTGGAAATATAGCTACTGGCTTTAACAAGCAATCAGAAGAGCCGCCTTCAGCCTGTTTTGTAGAACTGCCGTCAAAAGCCCAAATTGGACAATCTTCTAATTTACCACTAAAATTAGTTTCCACTTTAGTCTTACTTCTCAAATTTGCTTTTGGTTTGTACCCATCAAGCCAAATGTATTCTAATTTAGTTTTGCTCATAATATTTTTGATTAAACATGTTTTAAAAATCGACTCATCGAACAATGTGCCATTAAATATGGGGGCAAGGTACAAAAATATATACAATTTGGTAATTTCTTTGCAATAAATAGGGGGTAGTAACCAAAAATTAGTTATATTTCATCTTTTAAGGGTCAAAATAGAGGGGGTAACCTTCAACTATGAAAAAAATTAGCTTTAAATTAAAAATTGTAACAACCGTCAATAAATTACATATTCCTACGATACTGACCACCTACTTCGTACAATGCATTAGTTATCTGACCGAGCGAACAACTTTTTACAGACTCCATTAAATATTCAAAGATGTTTTTATTTTGCATGGAAGCTAATTGTAGTTTTTTTAATTCTTCACTACCATTATTAAGATTTGAATCTATTTGGTTATTCACCGTATTTATTTGGTTCACTTTTTCTTCTTCCGTTGCTCTTATTACTTCCTTAGGAATCACCGTTGGAGAACCATCTTTACTCAAGAATGTATTGACGCCAATAATTGGAAATTCTCCTGTATGTTTTAGCATTTCATAATGTAGACTTTCTTCTTGAATTTTACTACGTTGGTACATGGTTTCCATAGCCCCAAGTACACCACCCCTCTCAGTAATGCTATCAAATTCTTTTAAGACAGCTTCTTCTACAAGATCTGTCAATTCTTCAATAATAAAAGATCCTTGAAGGGGATTTTCATTTTTTGCCAATCCTAATTCGTGATTAATAATCATCTGTATAGCTACTGCACGCCGCACACTTTCTTCCGTTGGAGTAGTGATGGCTTCATCATATGCGTTGGTATGTAATGAATTGCAATTATCATAAATTGCGTACAATGCTTGTAAAGTAGTTCTAATATCATTAAACGATATTTCTTGTGCATGTAATGATCTTCCACTGGTCTGAATATGATATTTCAATTTTTGTGCTCTGCTATTGGCGCCATATTTTTCTTTCATTGCTTTTGCCCATATTCTACGTGCCACTCTACCAATAACTGCATATTCTGGATCGATGCCATTGCTAAAAAAGAAACTAAGATTAGGAGCAAAAAGATTGATATCCATCCCTCTTGAGAGATAATACTCAACAAATGTAAATCCGTTGGAAAGTGTAAAAGCTAGCTGTGTTATTGGATTGGCTCCTGCCTCAGCAATATGATATCCTGAAATGGAAACTGAATAAAAATTACGCACACCATTCTCAATAAAATACTCTTGTACATCCCCCATTATTTTTAGAGAAAACTCTGTACTAAATATGCAAGTATTCTGTGCTTGATCTTCTTTGAGTATATCGGCTTGTACGGTTCCTCTCACAGAGGTGAGTGCTTTTGATTTTAATTCTTGGTAAACATCCTCTTGTAATATTTCATCACCTGTTAATCCTAATAACAATAAGCCCAGACCGTTATTCCCATCAGGTAATTCTCCGTTGTATGTTGGTCTTATATAATCGTTATCGTCATATTTGGCGATTAGTTTTTGTTCTACTTGATCTTCTAACTTATGTTCTTTGATATACAATTCACACTGTTGATCTATGGCAGCATTCATAAAAAAGGCGCACACAATTGCAGCAGGACCATTGATTGTCATAGATACAGAAGTAGTAGGATTGCAAAGATCAAAACCACTGTATAGTTTTTTAGCATCATCAAGACAGCAGACACTTACACCTGCATTTCCGATTTTTCCATAAATATCAGGACGATAATCAGGATCTTCTCCATAGAGCGTTACAGAATCAAATGCAGTGCTCAATCTATTTGCTGGTGTAGCTTGTGACAAATAGTGAAATCGCTTATTGGTTCGTTCCGGACCACCTTCTCCTGCAAACATTCGAGTAGGATCTTCTCCTTTTCGTTTGAATGGAAACACACCTGCTGTATAAGGAAAACTCCCCGGCACATTTTCTTGTAGCGACCATTTCAATATATCTCCCCAGTCATTATACTTTGGCAAAACTACTTTTGGTATTTTAGTTTGGGACAAGCTTTTGGTGGTTGTTTGTACTTTTATCTCTTTATTCCTTACTTTATATACAAATTCGTCTTGCATATAAGCATGTACAGTATCAGACCAAGAATCTATAATTCTCTTACATGTGCCATCCATATCTTCATAAGTACGACTCAACATTTTGTTTAATTCTTCTTTTGTGTTTTGAGTATCTACTATTGACTGGATCTTGTCTAAAGCATAAGCTTGAGAAGCTAATTTTGCCTGTTTATTTACCCATTTGTCATAATTTCTATTGTTTTCTGATATTTCAGATAAATACCGTACTCTTGAAGGAGGAATAATGTATATTTTTTTACTGTTTCCATCACTAAATAAAGAAATAGACGGAAAATCTGCTTTTGTTTTTTCTGACAATGTGTCCATTAGTTTACGATACAATGTATTGGTACCTGGATCATTAAATTGAGAAGCAATAGTGCCATATACTGGCATTATATCTGGATTATCATGCCATAAATCGTGGTTTCGTTGGTATTGTTTTTTGACATCTCTAAGTGCGTCTAGTGCACCACGTTTGTCAAATTTATTGATAGCTATAACGTCAGCAAAATCGAGCATATCAATTTTTTCTAATTGAGTAGCTGCTCCATATTCAGGGGTCATCACATACATCGTTACATCAGAATGATCAACTATCTCTGTGTCAGATTGCCCAATACCAGAAGTCTCCAATATAATTAAATCAAAATTGGCTGCTCTCAGAATGTCGGTTGCTCCTTTGATGTGTTTTGACAATGCCAAATTGGATTGACGAGTAGCTAACGATCTCATATAAACACGATCATTTTTGATTGCATTCATTCTTATTCTATCCCCAAGCAATGCTCCACCAGTCTTTCTTTTTGATGGATCAACGGATACTATAGCTATTGTTTTTTTTGGATATTCTGTCAAAAAACGTCTTACCAATTCATCAACAAGGCTTGATTTTCCAGCACCTCCTGTACCTGTTATTCCAAGGATGGGTACATCATTGTCTCTATCCAATTTTTCTAACCAATCTTTATTTATTTCTGGAAAATTTTCAATTGCGGATATTAATTGTGCAATTGCTCTAGGTTCTTGATTTGGAAGAGATTCTAACGCTCCATTCAAGTTTTTACCTAATGGAAAATCACATTGTATCAATACATCATTAATCATTCCTTGTAGTCCCATATTACGTCCATCATCAGGACTATATATACGAGCAATACCATAATTTTGTAAGTCTTCAATCTCTGTAGGTAATATAGTGCCGCCTCCACCACCAAACAACTTGATGTGTTCGCAGTTTTTTTCTTTAAGCATATCGAAGATATACTTAAAATATTCATTGTGCCCACCTTGGTAACTTGTAAGCGCAATTCCTTGCACATCTTCTTGAATAGCAGTATCTACAATCTCTTTGGCAGTTCTATTGTGACCTAGGTGTATGATTTCTGCTCCTGATCGCTGCATGATTCTCCTCATAATATTAATAGCCGCATCATGTCCATCAAATAGCGATGCCGCCGTTACTATTCTAATTTTATTTTTTGGCTGATATGGAGGTTGTACTTGTATCATGTATGACTTTGTTTTTTGCAAGGATAAAGGTACAAAAAAGTAAAGATGATAATTGGTATTGGATTCATTACTTATTACAGAAAATAATGTACCCCAGAAACTAATTGCCATTAACTAGTGTAATAATGATAATATACAATATCATTCGTTTATATATTGTAGATCAATAAAATGTATAATTAAGATAACTATTTATGAGTATTTTTATAACACAGCCGACAATAGGACAAAAAGAATTGACTCATTATTATTTGGAAATAAATGGAACAGATAGTCATAATTTTGAGTATAAAATAGGGGTCATTACTTATAATGAATATTTTAAACCTAAAAAAACTATCCTTAAGGATTTAACAACATTTGATCATCTTGTAGAGAAAATTAATAGTTCTTTGAGAAAAGAAAACACTTCAGATATACTTAACATATTTATACATGGAATCTGGTCTAATAAAAATAGCGTTTGGAAAAGAGTAGTACAAAATATAAGCAAAGACATCTACACTACAGGAGATCAAAAAGAAAAGGTCATCTTATCTATCATTTGGGATAGCTCAATAAATTATATAAAAGGTGTAAAAATAGCAAGAAGAAAAGGTAGATATTTAGCACCATTTCTTACCAATATATTGGCTACTAAGAATCAAGAAATAAAAATCAATTTTTTGTGTCATTCTATGGGTAATCGCATTTTTCAACATATGATTGTTGAAAGCGAATTATTGAAAAATAAAAAACATATTATCGATCAATATATTGCTGTTGGTGGAGATCTTCAGCATGATATATTTGAAAAAGATGAACCACTATTTGGAATTGATAAAGTAGTCAGTGAAATCACAATTTTTGTCCATAATAACGACAGGTCTCTAAAAATGTCAAAAAATGATTAATAAAAATAAAAGACTTGGGCTACACGGATTGCCTAATGTTGCTGATCGTTCTAATAGTTTTAGATCAATAGATGTCTCTACTATTCAAGATAATATTTATTTTTATGGTTCTATCACTAATCATCTATATTATTACTCTAGTCCGACAGTTATGGCAGATTTAAAAAAAATAATATGGGAGAAAAAATTTAATGAAAACAAAAAATTTATTGGAATTAATCGCAAGATGGTATTGCTTTCATGATGACAAAATAACCAATTTTTCCATTACAATTTTATTTAGAAACTGAGTTGTCCTAAAATTCCATTTCTACTACTGCTTTTGCCACTTTTCCACCTAATTGAGGGCCTAATTTTTCAAGTTTTACTTTTCCTCCTGTTACATTAGAAAAATCATTTTTAAATCTATTGATAATATTAAACACCACTGTTTCTAATAGTTTTTGTGTGTTTTCCATTTCAAACTCACAGATTTTAAATAACTTTTCATAATTAACTGTATCGTTGATATTATCATCATTAGAGTCAAAAGTTTTTAGTTCTACTTCTGCATCAATGATAAAGGTATTTCCACTTTTTTGTTCGATTTTATAGAATCCATGATAGGCAAAAAACTCTGCTCCTTTTATTGCTACTGTTGTTTTCATTTTGTTACTAATTTTTTGAATGCACAAAATGACATTTTTTATGCAATAAAAGTCAATCAACTTATAATATTTTAATCATGTATTCCTGCCCCTTGACATCCTAAAGGTGAAACCGCCTCGCTCTCATGCGCTTATCTCCCCTTGAGGATTGGGTTATATGCTCACATTACCTACTACTGCATCATCTACTCCTGACAAACATCATTGGTCTCTGGACAGTCTTTCATTCTTATCAATAATAACAATGTAATATTTTAAAAAAACAATGTGTTTTATTATTTAACCTAAGTTTTGAAAAAGCTATTAGTACCTAATTTTTTAAAAACAAGAAATTAAAAATTATATCTTTACCCTTCCTAACTTATAACTAACAATAAAATAATGGAAAATATATTTAGCATTGAAGAAATGACTAACAAATCAAAAACAGATAGATACGAACACCATGACTATTACAATGTTGATGATTTATTTACAGAAGAACATTTATTGGCAAGAGATGCCGTAAGAGAATGGGTCAAAAAAGAAGTCACACCAATCATTGAGCAATACAATGAAAAAGGAGAGTGTCCCTATCACTTATTCAAAGGATTGGCAGAAATAGGGGCATATGGTCCGAGTCTACCAGCAGAATATGGTTGTGGAGGAATGGATGAGATGTCTTATGGAATAATCATGCAAGAATTAGAAAGAGGAGATTCTGGCATACGGTCTATGGCATCAGTGCAAGGATCATTGGTGATGTATCCGATCTATAGATTTGGTACAGAAGAACAAAAACGTAAATACTTGCCCAAATTGGCAGCAGGAGAAATGATAGGTTGTTTTGGATTGACAGAGCCTGACCACGGTTCTAATCCAAGTGGTATGGTTACTAGTTTTGTAGATGATGGGGATCATGTAATACTAAACGGAGCAAAAATGTGGATAACTAATAGTCCAATAGCTGATATCGCTGTAGTATGGGCAAAAAATCCTGAAGGTAAAATCCGAGGAATGGTTGTAGAAAAAGGAATGAAAGGATTCTCTGCCCCAAAAATAGAAGGAAAATTATCGCTTAGAGCAAGTATTACCGGAGAGTTAGTGTTTGAAGATGTTCGAGTGCCAAAATCAAATATATTTCCTGACATTGTTGGCTTAAAAGGTCCATTGGCTTGTCTATCCAAAGCCAGATATGGAATTGCTTGGGGTGCGATAGGTGCTGCTCTGGATTGTTATGATTCAGCATTGAGATATTCGAAAGAAAGAGAACAGTTTGGCAAACCAATAGCAGGGTTTCAATTGACACAAAAGAAATTGGCTGAAATGATTACTGAGATTACAAAAGCACAATTATTAGCGTGGAGATTAGGGACTCTTGCCAATGAAGGTAAAGCTACTCCTGCACAAATATCTATGGCAAAAAGAAATAATGTAAATATGGCTTTGGAAATTGCAAGAGAAGCTAGACAGATCCATGGCGGTATGGGTATTACTAATGAATATCCTATCATGAGACATATGATGAATCTTGAAACAGTGCTTACTTATGAAGGTACACATGATATTCATTTGTTAATTACAGGGATGGATGTTACTGGAATTAATGCTTTTAAGTAAAGAAGGGGAAGGAGGGTTTGTCTTGTCAGACGGCTATTTGGTGTTTTTGTCTTGTCAGAAGGACTTTATTGGATGCTTCTTAGATGTTGTCTTATCAGACGGATTTTCATTTTTTTTATCTCACAATACCTATTTGTCTATTGCCATTGTATATCTATCTTAAGGGAGTGTAACATTTATTATATATTTACATTAATCTAGTATTCTTTTACTTTAATTCAATTGATTATGAAAAAATACTTATTCCATATTTTTATTTTTACACTTTTTATAAGTGCGGTTTCTGCGCAAAAAGGAATGGAATACTATTTGCCCAAAATGGATTATGATCAATCGATTCCTACACCTTTTCAAGTATTAGGCTACAATCCGGGTGAATGGCATGTAGGTCATGACCATCTGATTACTTATATGAAGGCATTGGACAAAGCATCTGATAGAATAGAAATAATAGAATATGCACGCTCACACGAGCACCGTCCACTGATTATGTTATATATAAGCTCTCCCGAAAACCTGGCAAGAAAAGAAGAAATAAGAAAAAAGCATATTAATCTTACAGATCCCAAAATTTCTCAAAATATAGATATCAACAACTTACCTGCTATTCTATGGCAAGGTTACACTATTCACGGTAATGAATCAAGTGGGGTAAATGCAGCCATCGTAAATGCATATTATTTAGCAGCTGGATTGGGTAAAGAAGTATTAAAAAAATTGGAAAGTACTTTAATTTTATTTGATCCTTGTTATAACCCAGATGGAATGAATAGGTTTGCATCTTGGGCAAATACACACAAAAGTAAAAACCTTGTAAGTGATGCTAATTCAAGAGAATTAAATGAGGTCTGGCCTAGAGGTAGAACCAATCATTATTGGTTTGATTTGAATAGAGATTGGTTATTATTAACACATCCTGAAAGTAGGGGTAGAATTAAATTATTTCACCACTGGATGCCAAATGTATTGACAGATCATCATGAAATGGGTACCAATAGCACCTTCTTTTTTCAGCCAGGTATTCCATCAAGGACTAACCCTAACACACCACAACTAAATCAAGATTTGACAGAAAAAATTGGTACATATCATGCTACTGCTCTTGACAGTATTGGGTCGTTGTATTATACCAAGTCTAGTTATGATGATTATTACTATGGTAAAGGGAGTACTTATCCTGATGCCAACGGATGTATAGGTATATTATTCGAACAAGCTAGTTCTAGAGGACATTTACAAGAAAGCATTAATGGTGAATTGAGCTTTCCATTCACAATTAGAAATCAATTTATCACTTCTCTTTCTACTCAAAAAGCGGTTTCAGAAATGAGAATAGAATTATTAGAATACAAAAGAGATTTTTATCAAAAACAACAGAAAGCTGCCAAATCTTCAAAAATTAAAGGCTATGTTTTTTATGATACTGATATAAATAAAATAGCAAAATTTATAAGTATTCTCAACTATCATAAAGTACAAGTATTTGGACTTGGGCAAGATGTGAAAAAAGATGGAATCCTCTATAAAAAAAACGCAGGATATTACGTACCTCTTAACCAAAGGCAGTATCTAATGACAAAAACTATCTTCGAAAAAGTAAGATCGTTTCCTGATAGTTTATTCTATGATGTTTCTACTTGGACTATGCCTTTGGCTTTTGATATATCATATAGTGCCATTAATAAAAAAGTTAATTATACTGATGAAATAATAAATTTTGAAGTTAAAGGTGAGTTTCATGGTAGTGCTAAAGCATATTCTTATATACTTGAATGGAATAACATTAATGCTCCACAAGCGCTATATGCTATCCAAAAATCGGGTATTCGTACTAAAGTGATTAACAAACAATTTGGGGTGATAACAGCTTTAGGAAAAAGAGATTTTAATATGGGAGATGTAATGATACCCATTCAAAATCAAAAATTAGATAAACAAGAAATTGCAAAATTATTACAATCAATTTCGGACAGTCATCCAGTATCTATATATGCAATAACTACAGGATGGGGAGACAATAATATGACATTGGGTAATCCAAGTGTTGAAATCCTTGATCAACCAAAAGTTGCTATGATTGTTGGAGAAGGAGTAACAAGTTACGATGCTGGTGAGGTATGGCATGAATTGGACTTAAGAATAGGTATTCCACTCACGATGATTGACAAACGACAATTGTATAGAGCCAATCTTAATAGATACAATACCCTAATAATGGTAAATGGTAAATATAACGACCTAAGTCTAAAAGATATAAAAAAAATTAAAACTTGGATCGCTAAAGGAGGCAATCTTATACTATTAAAAAATGCAATCAATTGGGGTATTAAACATGAAATAATAGAGCTAAAAAAAGACGACTTTAAAGAAAAAAACGATAAAATATCGCCATATAATAAAGCATCATCAAATCACGGTGCAAAAGTGCTTGGAGGTGCAATATTTAAAACAAAAATTGATCTAAGCCATCCACTGTGTTATGGATATCGAAACAATAGCTTGCATATATTCAGAAAAGGAACTACCTTTTATGATATGCCAGACAATCCTTTTTCTTCTCCTGTCCGATACGATAGCAAACCTATAATATCAGGATATGTCCCACGAGGACTTGAATTAATAGCAGCTAATAAGCCAAGTGTCACTGTACATGGGTCAGGAAAAGGAAGAACAATTTGTTTTCAAGATAATTTATTATTTAGAGGTTATTGGTATGGTACAAGTAAAATGTTTTCTAATGCATTGTTCTTTGGATCTACTATTGATAATGGAACAGTTTCTCATGAGTAATTTTATTTTTAATCATTTAAAATTTAAAACTATGAAATTATTTAATGTAATTATTTTTGTGATTTTTTGCTTCTCAGGAATTTTGGCACAGTACCCGCACGATAGTGCATGGATTCCTACTCCACCTGTAGTAATGCCCCAGCCAGAATACCTTCAATCAGTATTAGAAGAAGCTTACAATATTGATATTACAAGAATTAGTGATGCTGCAGTTTTTGGAGTACCTGATGGTGGAGGAGAATTAACACATTCCTATTCTAAGGTTCAAGCTTGGAATGCTGATATGACAAAAATTTCTATAGGATTTACTAATGTATTAAACGCAGATGATTATACGTTATATAAAAATTTTACAAATGCTTTTCCAGAAGGTTTTTATAATGATAGTAGATGGTCAAATGTGGATCCAGATATAAGGTATTTTTGCTGGGGTGATAAGTTTTTAAAAATTAATATCGAGACTGAAGTAGTAGATACACTCCATGTTTTTAATGGATATGATACTCGTATTGGACCATTTGAAGGCAATATATCTGCAGATGACAAATATGTAGTCATTACTGATTTTACAGGACATAATGCTACATTATACGATATAGAAAATGACATGGTTATTTCCAGTAAAAATTTTCCAGGAGCAGGATTTGATTGGACATCAATTACTCCTTCGAATGATTATATAGCTGTATCAAATAATACTACAGGCAATGTAGAATTATATGATCTTGATTTTAATTTTATCAAAGTATTAGTTTACAACCAACAACACGCAGACTTTGCAACTGATGCATTTGGCAATGAAGTATTGGTCCAAGTGATACCTTTATCTATGACAAGATTAGAAGATGGCTTTACCACAGATTTAATAGATTCTGCATTGGTATGTGGAAATTATAATTTTAATCCAAATATTGCAGGACATATATCTGGCAGGAATTTAAATAATCCTGGTTGGGCATTAGCATCCACACAAATTGCAGCTTGTAGCAACGGAAATGGTTATTATTATATAACGGAAATGTTTGCAATAAAACTTGATGGTAGTGGTACTATTCGTCATTTTGGTCATGCATATACTTCTACATCAGACTATGATACCTATTCCAAAGCTACAATTAGTCCAGATGGTAGTAAGGTGATTTACTCTTCTGATTGGAATCTCTATGGCAATGGAAATAACACTTCATTAGCTTACCTTTCTGAAGTCCATACACCACTTTCAAAATTATCTGACGAATTCGATAATGTATGCTCTAAATACGATTGGGAAAATGTCAATACTACTGAAGGGTGGAATGCTTCACACCTTGAGACCCAAGATGTCAATGTAACTAATGAAGGACAACTAACGCTTATGCCTTGGACAACCGCCTGGTATGCAAATTATCGATCAAATCTAATGTATAAAGAAGTCGCTAATGATTTTGTATTTACAACCTATGTAAGTGCAACAAATAGGGCTGAAAATGATATGCCAGGGGCATTGTATTCATTAGCTGGGGCAATGGTACGTACTGAAAAATCTATGACCGATGGAATAAATGATTGGGTGGCAGGTCAAGAAAATTATATCTTTCTATCTTTAGGTTTTGCCTCTACTAATCATTCTTCTTGTAGTGGATGCCCAGGTCCACACTTTGAAGTCAAATCTACAACAAACAGTAGTTCTAATCTCAATGTTACTAGTATAGATACTGCTGCTGCTCTTATCAGAATTATAAAAATAAACGATGCTATAATTGTGCTTCACCAAGTAGATGGTCAAAATTTTGAAATAGTACAACGTTATTCTCGTCCTGATATGCCCAATACAGTCCAAGTTGGTTTAGTTGCTTATACAGATTGGAATAAAGTATATACTTACACTAATAGTTTTCACAATAGCCATACACTTAATGCTAATCTAAATCCCGATCCATCTTCAAATCAAAACCTCGCTTTTAATCCAGATATCATCGCAAAATTTGATTATGCAAGATTTGAAGAACCACAAATTCCGGCAAATATGATAGGATTAAATTTTGCAGATGCAAATGAAGTTTCAGATGTAGAAATTCTAAATCTATTTGGATATACTTCAATATCATCAAGCTTAAAAGATTGGAAAATATGGCAAGGAACAAACACTGACTGGTCAAATCCGACTAATTGGTCCGGTGGAACAATCCCAACTATGCAAGATTCTATATTAATCCCAAATTGTGATTGCCCCGAGATTGTATTCCCTATCATTCCAAATAATTCCTTTACTTATAGCTCACTCATTATCGAAGATGGTGGACAAGTGACCATAAATAACGGAGTATCACTTAATATAAATCTAACAGGTTCCAATGCTAGATTTATTAATCGAGGTACTATAATAAATGAAGGATTAGTATCTATTGCTAACACACAAAATAAAATATCTAATAATATTGGTTTGATTGTCTGTAAAAATGGCGGTTCTGTATCAATATTAGAATAGTTTTTCCATGTAGTACATTTAACAATTAAACAGCAAATAAAATGACGAGTCATATATTTATATTCTGATATTTTGGAATTAAAAAAAATAATATGTAGTTTGCATTTCGCAATATCCCAATTAGTTAGATTCTTACTAATTAAATAACTTTTTAAAAAATTATTTTATGAAAAAATTTATACTACTTGTAGTATCGGCATTGCTATGTGTGTCTGTAATGGCTCAAAGAAATTGTGGATCAATGGAATATCTTGATCAACAGATAAAGCAAAACCCTGACAGAGCAATCTCACTACAAAAAATCGAACAACAAACCCAAAATTGGATTAAAAACAATGGTGACAATAGCCAAAGATCGGTAGTCACCATCCCTGTTGTAGTGCATGTTGTGTACCGTACTTCTTCTGAGAATATTTCCAATGCTCAGATACAATCACAAATAGATGTTTTGAATGCAGATTTTAGACGATTAAATTCTGATGCAGATAATACTTGGTCTCAAGCAGCAGATACTGAAATCGAATTTTGTTTAGCCTCTTCAGACCCTAATGGAAATGCGACAAACGGAATAACTAGAACCAGTACTACTGTAAATGGTTTTGGCACTAACGATGCAGTCAAATTTAGCTCATCAGGTGGAAAAAACGCTTGGCCTTCTGGAAGTTATCTTAATTTTTGGGTATGTAATATTGGTGGTGGTATTTTAGGATATGCTCAATTTCCTGGAGGATCATCTAATACAGATGGAGTTGTAAATGATTCTCGATATTTTGGTACTGTGGGTTCTGCAACTGCACCATTTGACTTAGGTAGAACCGCAACACACGAGGTAGGGCACTGGTTAAATCTTAGGCACATCTGGGGTGATGGTGGGTGTAATGTAGATGATTTTGTATCTGACACACCTACATCTGATGGTGCTAATTATGGTTGTGCGACTGGTCATTCATCATGTAGTACTACAGATATGGTTCAAAATTATATGGACTACTCTGATGATGCTTGTATGAACCTTTATACATTAGGGCAAAAAAATAGAATGCAAGCATTATTTGGATCAGGTGGTACCAGATCAAGTTTACTTAGCAGTACAGGATGTGGTGGTTCTAATCCTCCTCCTGGTTGTACACAAAATGCTGTATCTGTCAACTTTGTATTTGACAATTATCCTGAAGAGACTTCGTGGACTGTAACTAATAGCAATGGATCTACTGTTGCATCAGGTGGTACTTATGGTAGTCAACCAGATGGTTCTTCATTATCATTAGACTTATGTTTGGCAGATGGATGTTATGATTTTACGATTAGCGATGTATATGGAGATGGTATATGTTGTAGCTATGGTTCTGGTTCGTATAGTGTATCGGGTGATGGTAATACTTATGCAAGTGGTGGTTCTTTTGGTAGTAACGAAACTACAAATTTTTGCGTAGGTGGAGGTACAGCACCTACATGTAATGACGGTATTATGAATGGAAACGAAACGGGTATCGATTGTGGAGGTTCTTGCGATGCTTGTCCAACATGTAATGATGGCATCCAAAATGGAAACGAAACTGATGTAGATTGTGGAGGACCAGATTGTGCTCCATGTAATGGTGGTGGTGGATCAGATATTATTCTTGCACACTACTTTGAGTCTGGATGGGATGGATGGACAGATGGTGGTTCTGATTGTTATAGATATTCTGGTTCTCGATCATGGGAAGGTAATCGATCAATAAGAATAAGAGATAATTCTGGAACAGTATCATCAATGACATCATCGTCATATAATGTAAGTGGTTATAATACTTTAGAAATCGAATTTTATTTTTATCCTAATAGTATGGAAAATGGAGAAGATTTTTGGGTAAGATATTATGATGGAAACAGTTGGAATACCGTTGCTACTTATGCAAGAGGAACAAATTTTGATAATAATACTTTCTACGTTGCCACAGTAACTGTAAATTCAAGTAATTACAATTTTCCGACTAATGCAAAATTCAGATTCCAATGTGATGCGAGTGCAAACGCTGATAGAGTGTATATCGATGCAGTTACAATAACTGGTATCGGTTCTGGAAGTAGAGTTGCAGAAGGTCCAACACAAACAATAACACCAGTACGATCTATGGTAGAAGCTAAATTAGCAAACGAATTAGGAGATCAAGATTTTGTAGCATTTCCCAATCCCGTAACTAATGAATTAACTATTGTATCAGAAGATGTAATAAATACTATAAAACTATATAGTATCACAGGTTCATTAATGATGGATAAAACGATTAGATCTACAGAAACTAATATTGATGTGCGTACTTTACAGCCAGGCATCTATATGATTAGTGTAGAAACTAATGATGAAGTAATGACACAAAAATTTGTAAAGCAATAGCGATTATAATTAGTTAATACTTTAGATTCAATTAAAAAAGAGGGATATTCTGTTTAGAATATCCCTCTTTCTATATCATTTTCAAAAAGAAATGTCTATACAATAATCACTATTTACAATCTCCAGGTCTTTGTTGTACGATCACAACTGAAATACTCGAATTATGAGCCAATTTGCTATGTCCATCATGAGTCGGACTTTGTGACAAGATAAAAGCAGTATTTCTGTCCTTAATTATACCATGTTCTTTTACATATCCGATTTTAAACTTTGCTGACAGCGCCTTAAATTCTGCTGCGTTGAAGGTTTCGCATACTAAGTTAGGAATAACATCAGAGCCCCCTTCTTGCTTACTAATGACAAACTGTAAGGTTCCTCCTTTATCGATTTCTACATTATTTTTAATCGAATTTCTATCAATGATAAGTTTATCATTATACCATACTTCTAATATATGATTTGGCTCACCCAAATCATGCTTAGAACTTTTTATTTCTGTATTTATTTCCTGATATTTAAGTTCTATACTTTTTTGATCAAAATCATTTCCATAGAGAATTGGTAGGTCTTTAACTTTTATTTTATCAGCATCATATTTAGTAACATTGACATATATTTTTCTATTTTCTTTAACCTTGGATCCTGCATTAGGATTCTGGTCTATAATTACCCCTCCTTGCATTCCTACTCTATGAATAGAGTCCGTAATTATCAATTCAAATGTTTTTGACTCTGCATCTTTAGTAGCTTCAGATATTTTCTTTCCCAAATAGTCGGGAAGTGCTATTTTTTGTCCATGATTGGTATATACCCTTAACCACATTAATACTAAAAACAAAGCCAACATTAAAAACAAGGTTACGTATAGTAATTGCTTTAAAAATGCTTTGCTCATTAAAAAACTAAAAAAATCTTTCATCAATATTGTTTTCTCC
>JAZGFO010000270.1:0-2373 GCA_036479655.1 Saprospiraceae bacterium | reverse complement strand
TGGTATTTGAGCGAAATGGTAACGTTTTACTACCTTTTATTTCTCAATCCACTCCTGGCAATCCTAAATTTAAATATGCACCAGAATACACTTCAAAATTCCCCCCCATTATAAATTTCATGGCTATGCATGATTTTAATGATGATGGCAAAAAAGATATTTTTGCACTTAGTAAAAAATCATCAGCCATAGAAGTTTGGCGTAATACAAGTGATAATAATGGTCTTTCTTTTGAGTTTATGAAGTTTAGTTTTGGTTTAGGAGATTTTCTTCAGATAGCAAGCAATGGAAACTTTGTCAACTTATACGCAAGTAGTATTGACTTACCTTCTATCATTGACACAGATGGTGATGGAGATTTAGATATTTTAGCATTCGAACCTGGAGGGAGTTACATGTATCATTATAAAAACTTGGCAAAAGAAATGGGGCTAACAGATACACTTATATACAGATTAACTGATCTTTGTTGGGGTAATTTTTTTGAAAGTGGAGTTTCTGAAGAAATATCTTTAAGTGAAGATCGGTCAAAATGTTCTGCAGGTTTACAGGACAACACTGGCATTGGTGGCGGAGTGAGACATTCTGGATCAACTGTAACTACCTTCGATGGAGATGGGGATGGCGATCTTGATATGCTACTGGGGGACCTTACAAATAATGGTCTTGTATATCTTGAAAATGATAAAGTGGACGGTGATGATTTTATGATAAGTCAAGATTTAAATTATCCAGAGAATAGTATTGCCGTCGAAATGAATATATTTTTAGGTTCTTTCTTCTTAGATGTTGACAATGACGGCAAGAGAGACCTTATTGTAGCTCCAAATAATCCTTTAGGTTCAGAAAATATAAATCACATCTGGTATTATCATAATAGTGGTACAGACAGTGCTCCTGTTTTTGACTTTGTTCAAAACGATTTTATGCTTGACCAGACACTAGTAATGGGCAAATCCTCATCAGTTACTTTTATAGATTATAATGCTGATGGACTATTAGATATATTGGTAGGAAATGATGGAATCGTAACTCCTACACAAAAATCTTCTGCTTTGTTTTTGTATAAAAACATTGGAACTACTACAGCTCCAAAATATACATTAATTAATGATGATTATTTAAATCTTAAAGCTGCATATGGCTCTAATGGTGCATATTTTGCTCCTACTATTGGTGATATTGATGGTGATGGTGATAGCGATCTCCTAATTGGTGACAAAAGAGGATATTTGTTGTATTTTGAAAATACTGCAGGTGTAGGACTTCCATATGAATTTGCACCTTACATTTATAAATATATGGATATAAAAGTTGGTACAAATGTTAAACCATTTCTTTTTGATGTCGATAATGACGGTCTTACTGATATAATACTAGGAGAAAAAAATGACAATGCAGACCCAGTTACAGGATTGCCTT
The DNA here is from genome assembly GCA_036479655.1 of Saprospiraceae bacterium. Lineage (GTDB taxonomy): Bacteria > Bacteroidota > Bacteroidia > Chitinophagales > Saprospiraceae > CAJXUU01. The sequence continues at coordinate 951 of JAZGFO010000270.1, read as the reverse complement.
CTGGCGGACTAAATTTTATCAAGAACATTGGATCAATAGGCAATCCGATGTTTGAAGCAGATGAGGAACTTGGAGAAAACACCCCAATCATGGGACGAGTCTATACTAAAGATATTAATCAGACTTCAGGCGAAAGCGCACCATTCTTTTTTGAATCAGAAGGAGAACTAATGCTAAGTGTAGGTAGTAGAGGCGGTAACATCCATGTATATAATGATATAGCGGACAGTATTTATGGTACATTTAATGAAATATTTGAGAGATTACCTATACTCCATTGTGGAAGAAGGTCAATCAATGCCCTTGCCGATATTGACAATGATGACTATTATGAAATTTTAGTTGCAAATGATAATGGTGGACTTAGAGCTTTTAATACAACTTTTAGAGTAAAAGGAGATGTTTCGACAAATGATTTTGGTATTGCTAATGTCTTATTATCTCCCAACCCTGCTAGTAACAACATCACTATTACTAGTGACATCATTACTAATGGTGACATACATATTTATAATACGGTAGGTCTGATAGTCTATAAAAACAAGTATTACTATGGGGCTACAATTGATATCAAACATTTACCGAAAGGAGTCTATTTTCTAAAATTATCAAATGAGAATTTACTGGGAATTGAAAAATTTAGTAAAATATAGATATGACAAAACACCAAGAACTAACAGCTTACTGTCTTGATCATAACGTCCATCTTGTTGCCGTTTCTAAAACAAGATCTAATAATTCTATTTTGGCACTCTATAATGATGAGCAAAGAATATTTGGAGAAAATAAAGTAGACGAATTAGTCACCAAATACAAAGAACTACCGAAAGATATCAAATGGCATATGATTGGTCATTTGCAAACCAATAAGGTCAAATCAATAATTCCATTTATTGATATGATTCATGGTGGTGACAGGGTATCTGTTATTAACAAAATCAATAGTGAAGC
>JAZGFO010000269.1:0-3115 GCA_036479655.1 Saprospiraceae bacterium | reverse complement strand
TTACAATCGAAACAGGAATATTAACGACATCATTATTACCAAATGATAGCACTTCAATACTGTCTAACCCTTCTAAGTTTTCTAAAAATACAAACTGATCATCTATCTTTCGTATTGCACTACTAATAATTAAATGTGTAGACTCCGTACTTAAAGATTCAAGTATTTCTCGAGTTTTTTTAATTACTTTAGAAGTAGAATGAACAACATTTACTTGTCGTTGAAATTGATAAGAAAAATCTTTCTTTAATTCTTCAAAATCTAATCTTAAAACATCGATTTTATCTGAACTTCTAAATATTTTTTTTACTTGTTTTTGCAAATCTTCTAATTGCTCAACAACTATGGGAATGGGACTTAATTGTATTTCAAATTCCTTTTTAATTTTTTCATCTAACTTCCTATCAAAATACCATTGTCGTAAGTCTTTGGCAGCACTATTCAGTCCTGATGCAAGATCTACCAAATATGCATATTTTACATCCTGGTTATCTGTACTCTTTTGAGTGTACTTAACAGAGGCGAGTAAAGCATCTCGTAGCAAAACTGAAAAATCTCTACAGTCTTTTGCCCAAATATATTGCAGATAATCTTTATCATCACTATCTACTAATGATTCTATATTAGTTAATGCTTTTATAATATTAGCAATGGAACTATCTATACGTTGAAAAAAAGCAGACGGTTTTAATTGTTCTTCTCGAACATCTATCCAATAATCAATATCTTGTATAACAGATGTATGCTGCACAGAAAAAGTTATTTTTTTATAATGAAAAATTAATCAATTATCAATCATACTGAAAGCAAATATCTCGCCAAATAATTGATATATTTCCCAATATATAAAAGAAATATTTAATAATCTCAGTTCAATTATTAATTTATCAATGAAATTGTCTAATCCACTAAAAATTTAGTATTTTTTTGGTGGAAGTAATAATTAATTCGTTAAAGGTCGGACAATTGCGCCCACTCTGTCCAAGAACCATCATAAACCGATTTTTTATTTTCCAGTATTTGATATAACGCTAAGTACGCTATGCAAGCAGTAATACCAGACCCACAACTAAATATTAACGGTTTGTCAGTAGGAATGCGATTCTCTAATATATTATTAATTTCTTCTTTAGATTTAAGCCGTCCATTATCCAACAATTCTGTATAAGGAATATTGATAGAATTAGGGATATGACCACTTCTCAATCCTTTTCTCGGCTCAGGTACTTTACTTAGAAACCTATCATTAGACCTAACGTCAATAACCAAGCTTTCTTGCGTTGACAAGTTTCTGTTCAATTCATCAAATGATATATATATATCACCATTATATTTAGCTTTAAAATCTCCACAAACATAATTATCAGTTAAAATATCAGTTATTGTGTAGCCCTCACTTATCCATGATGGCATTCCACCATTAAGTATAGATACATTTTTATGCCCCATAACTTTAAACATCCACCATACTCGGGGACTAATGAATATTCCAAGTTTGTCATATACAACTATTTCAGTTGTTTTATTGATACCCAATTCTCGACATTTTTTCTCAAAATATGCTGGATTCGGCAATGTATTGGGAAACTTACTATCCAAGACACTAAAAACATTTTTTACATCAAAAATTCTAGCATTGGGAATGTGATTATTACCATATTTTTGATCTATGGCAGCTTTATTTTTAGCAGTAATAGCTTCCAAAACAACAATATTAGTCTTATTAATATTATTCGCCAGCCACTTTGATGATATAATTGGTGGATTCATTTTCACTAAAATTATTTTATAGTTCTATGCTAACAGCATTACAATATAGTTATTATATGATAATAATAAAATAATTGAAGGAGATGAGCTTTACAAATATCAATTGTTAATTTCATAAAAAGTCTAGTGCCTTTGGATAAGCCTTTATCATATGGAACAGCCAATATTTTTATAGTAATATACATAAAAAAGGATGGCCACAAACCCGGACCACCCACTAATTAACACACCATAAACTTCGCCTTATATAAACTTTGCCATTTGACTATCATGCCATCAATATACTTATGCATCTCTCAAGTATGTCAGGTATTCTGATTAATATAAATATTACTCAGCACATATATAATCTTGACTATGTATTGTGACTTTAATATCCCCATTTTTGGTTAATCTTATTTTCACAGGATTATCAAGAGTAATTTTAATTGTTGACAATTGTCCTTCCTTATTTTCAATAAAAGTAGAACTGTCAGTAAAAGTTTTACTTAATTTCTTTCCTTCGACCATACTCTGTAATAAGTGATATACATCCATAATACGTGTATCAGTTAAGTAGAGATCTATCTTGTAAATATCATCACTTTGGGCTTTGATCAATTTGTCTCCAGTTTCAAAATAAGCTGTTGTTCTTGCTGTTTTACGAGTTTCGAAATAAGTAGTAGTATCTAATCCCAAATTGTGTTCTGCCCAAGACTCTAAAGGGTAAATTAGGTCAAGATCCATTTGACATCTTTCAAAATCATATTCAGGCAATGGCAAATCTGATAAGTATCCATCAAACATATAGCCGACTAATCCTTCGTAATCCACTTTTATCCATTGACCATCTACCCAATTAATTTTGAGTGTTTTGAGAGAATCTACTTGATCCAAAACTATCAATTGGCTTCCAAAATCAATCACACCTAAGGATCTTGCTCTGATATTTGGTTTGGCTCTTAATGTCAATCCAGATTGTGCAACTACATAAACTTGCGTTCCTTCGAGAAATTGTGGCTCATTGTTGCCCCACATTTGAAAATAAAAAGTAAACATTAGTAATAATGCAATGGCTTTTTTTATTGCGATTGCATGTTTTTTCGGGGTTATTTTCTTTAGATTATTCATATTATTATTTTTAGTTGTTAATAAATTTTATTTATAGTTATGTCGTATTATTTTTTTATAAATTAGCATCAATACCTCCATGCTCTTACCTGCACTCCAGAATCTACTATTGACACTTTTACCGTTTCCTCAATAGAAATAGGAGGAGTTTCTCGAAAATCTAAGCAAATATTTAACAAACAAAAAAAACCAATAGCATATATCATTCTGTTATCTACTGTCTGATCATTATCTT
>JAZGFO010000268.1:0-63080 GCA_036479655.1 Saprospiraceae bacterium | reverse complement strand
ATGGATTCATTAACACAAATCGTATTAGGAGCAGCAGTTGGAGAAGCAGTATTGGGCAAAAAAATAGGCAATCGTGCAATGCTTTGGGGTGGTATCGCTGCTACCATTCCTGACTTAGATGTTCTTGTAGGTAATTTCTTTATGAATGAGATTAATGGGTTGGCATTTCACAGAGCTATTACACATTCCATTTTTTTTGCGGTTACTTTTTCATTTATACTAAGTTTTTATACCCAATGGTTATACGCCAAGGGACACCATAAGTCTATATGGTATAAATTATTATCGACTATTATTGGTATAGTTATTTTGATACTAGGCGTAGGTGCAGTAGCAGTGATAAGCAAAATTATTGGTGGCATAGCAGCCCTTATTGTTTCACTTATATTACTAATACCACCGATATTATATTTGGGATATCGACTTATCACTAAGTATCTTAATATGGAACAACCAATTATTGATATTGGCTGGAAATCTTGGTATAAATTATTTTTCTGGACAATTTTTACGCATCCACTTTTAGATTGTTTTACAGTATATGGCACACAATTATTTGCTCCATTCTCAAATTATAGGGTTGCTTTTAATTCTATTTCTGTTGTAGATCCATTATATACAGTACCATTTATTTGTTGCCTTATTTTTGCTTCTTTTATTGGTCGCACATACTTTATATCTGATAGACCTAGTACAATTCTTCTCTCAAATACTATCCCAAAACAAAAATACAATCTTAGAAAATATGCCAACTGGGCAGGAATAATAATTAGTAGTTGTTATCTCATTTTCACTTTATTTAATAAGATGAAGGTCAATAAAATATTAGAAAACACACTTAAAGAAAAAAACATTTCATATTCAAGATATATGACAGGTCCGACTATTCTAAATAATATACTTTGGTCTGCTACTGCAGAATCTGATACTTCTTTTTATACTGGACATTATTCATTTAACGATAATAAGGAAACGTTTAAATTATTTGAAATACCCAAAAATCACTTTCTTATTGATCCCAAATCTGATGATAAAGTTGTCAATACATTAAAATGGTTTAGTAAAGATTACTATGCAATCATAAGAAGAAATGACGGTCGGATACAGATAAATGACCTCCGTTACAGTACTTTTAAAGGGCAACCTGCAGATGAAAATGGGTATGTTTTCAGGTTTGTGGTACAAAAAGATACTTCTGGAAGATACCACTTAGATAATGCGTTAGGCGGTCCGCCAAGAGGAAAAGAAGCAGGAATATTAAAACCATTATTTAATAGAATTAAAGGAATTTAGGCTAATCTTTATATATTTACGATATACAAAACTAAATCAATGGACTTATTTACTATTTCTTCGATTGTAATATCATTATCGGCACTATTTGGATACATCAATGTCAAATTTTTAAAACTTCCCAATACTATTGGATTAATGTTGATAGCAATAGTGTTTACACTTTTTTTATTTGCCAGCAGCGCCTTCAATGATACTATGTTAGTAGCCGCCGAAAACCTAATCAGTCAGATTGATTTTAATCATGTCTTATTGGATGTTTTATTGGGATTTTTGCTCTTTGCTGGAGCTTTACATACCAATTTTGATCAATTGAAAGTCCAAAGGTGGCCAGTAGTAGTCTTTAGTACTATAGGAGTTCTTGTTTCTACTTTTCTTATTGGTGGTTTTATGTTTTACCTACTACAGTTTATGGGAATGGATGTTAACTTCATATACTGTTTACTTTTTGGTTCATTAATATCTCCGACCGACCCTATTGCAGTATTGGGCATATTAAAACAAGCAGGAGTGCCAAAAAAATTAGAGACAAAAATTGTAGGAGAATCGCTTTTTAATGACGGAGTTGGTGTTGTTGTTTTCTTAACCATTTTGAGTATCGCTCAAGGTGGTACTGGAGGTCATGGAGGTACTGAAGTTTCTGATATTATAACTCTATTTGGAAAAGAAGTATTTGGTGGGATAATTTTGGGAGGATTACTGGGATATGGAACCTATTTGCTTTTAAAGTCTATTGACGATTATGATATCGAAGTAATGATAACTTTAGCATGTGTAATGGGTGGATATTCTATTGCGCACTACTTCCATCTATCAGCACCTCTTGCAGTTGTCGTAGCTGGACTGATAGTAGGAAACGATACAGTAAGAGGCTCTGCAATGTCCGATACCACAGAGCAATATGTAGATAAATTTTGGGAATTGATTGATATGTTAATGAATGCTATCCTATTTGTCCTTATTGGGTTAGAAATGTTGATATTATCATTTAATAAACAATATATTCTTGCAGGGATTATTGCTATTGCACTAGTGCTATTTGCAAGATATCTATCACTTATTATTCCTGTAAAATTATTTGCAAAAAAATTAGACTTTGTTCCTCATACTGATAAAATTATGACGTGGGGAGGATTGCGTGGTGGTATATCTATTGCATTGGCTCTGAGTCTTCCAGAAGAAATGAATCGTGATTTATTTATTACAATTACCTATATAGTAGTCGTTTTTTCTATTGTTGTTCAAGGCTTGACAGTAGGAAAGTTTGCTACAAAACTAATTGGAAAAGAGAATATGGCTGTTCCTCAAGATGGGCACTAAATCTTGACTTGTAATTACTTCAAAAGTATGGATATTATTGTTAACATTTTAACGATAGTAAGATAGTTTTAGTAATTAAAGTTATTATGCAAATATCTATTGACTTTGATCATTTAACATTACTTCTTTACTCTTGTCTTTTCATTATCCAACATCAAATATTCTATATGATTTTCGATGTTAGATTTTTTCATGACAAATTTAAGATAGGAATGGTTTGATTTTTTCTTTTTAATCCAATCGTTTCCACCATTATTGTCAGCTTTGCAATATGATCCTTCTATTTTTTGCCAGTATTTTCCTTCACCATTTTCTACCGCATACAAAACTGCTAATTGATCAAAAGTTGCATTGTCAAGAATTTCTCCTGCAAATTTTTCTTTCATCCAAGGAGCATATTCGCTAAAATGCATAAAACCTTTATATAGCGGTGTATTTTGATCTATATTATTGAATATTGCCCCTGTTTTGATTACTTCGCCTAACTCCGCACCTACAAACGTTATTGGAGTTTTTAATTTTTCAATGACATTTTTTGTCACTCCTTCCATCCCACCACTAAAATTCCATTCCCATTTGACATTTGGGTATTTCCCACCCATAATTACAAATTCTTTAACCTTCTTTTTAACTAACTTTTCTCCAGACATACATGATATATCATCTCCTTTAGAATTTAGCAGATTTTCAATATTTTTTAATGGTCCTACCGTAATTATTGTAACACTTTTATTCTTACTCTTTGCCAATATTTTTCGATACAATGTTGAAGCATCCATTGCCGAATCATTATCTAATACATGGGTAAAATTACTGGCTATTGCGTATCCATAGCATCTTTCTATTCTATCAGAGGGTACTTTTCTAGTCCCGATTGGAATATCAGGATGATTATAAAATCTATTAACAGCATCGATGCCCGCAACTGCATATTCTTCGTCTGACCAGCTCATAACTGCCAATAAATCACACTGATCATTATCTATATAATTGTGCAACATTACCAGCGCACCTAAATCATCTGCATCTCCTCCAAAATCTGTGTCGAAAATAATCTTTTGTTGTGCACCAATGCAATTACAACCAACTAAAAGAATTAAAAATACAATCAGTTTACTCATAATATTTTAATGATATAAAAATTCCTTAGATATATTACTTTTAGGACTGTTTGGCCTCTTCATTTCTACAATTAATCCTTCTCCACCTTCTCCTTCAAAGTATTTAACTTCTAATCTGTGATATCCAGCTTTTAAAGCTATTTCTCCCATTTTTTCTTCCATCCCATGTAGTCCATCATTATCCACTACGAGGTTATCATTGATATATAATCTACTGCCATCATCAGATGTTGTATAGAAAGTATAAATGCCCTCTGTTTCAATTTCTATATATCCATGATACCGTAATCCAAATTTACTTTTTGGCATTCCTTCAGGTATATTAATTTGAAAAACAGTTTCAGATTCTTTCATTTCTTTCATTTCATCAAATTCCGACAATTCACTTATTCCTCCTTCTAAAAAATCTATAATTATTCCCTTTTCAATATCATCTATTTCTATAGCTTGTTGGTATTTAATCTTTTTGAATTGTTTTTCAAAAACTGGACTGGCTTTGCCAGATTTTAGAAAATGCTTCGCTTTTATAGTCGTATTGTCCTTAATCACAATTGGACTATCATACAATTTAGAATTAATATTAGGGTCTGTGCTATCTAATGTATATCTAATATCGACCCCTTGAAAAGAAGAAGAAAGCTTAATACTTTTCTGATCTTTAACAAATGAATGTAAACCTTCAGAATAAGGAGGAACAATAAAATAATCAATATTATGATTATCTAAAAACTGAAAGTGATTTTGTACTTTTTTCTTAAATCTAAATAAGTTTTTATGTTCTTGATGTACCCAAGCTGTTTCTGAAAGGGCAAGAAGTCGAGGCATCAATCTACTATAAAGAAGGGATTCTGAATATACAAATTCTGTCCATATACATGCTTCTACTCCAATAATAAACTCTCTTTGATCATTATTTAATATAGAAGGGATTGGGTCATAATTGTACACATCATCAATCTTAACTATAGTATTTCTTTGTACTTCCTCAATTTTTGGATCAAATTGTGCAGAATTGAAATACAGATATTTACTTGATGCCATTACTACATTGTGATTAAGTTGGGCTGCCTTAATACCACCAGCTTCACCTCGCCAACTCATAACAGCAGCATTTGGTGCCAATCCACCTTCAAGTATTTCGTCCCAACCTATTATTTTCCTTCCTTTAGCAGTAACAATTTTTTCAATTCTTTTGATAAAATAACTTTGCAATTGCTCTTCATCATGTAGTCCTTCTTGTTTGATTCTTGATTGGCACTTATCACATTCCTGCCATCTAGTTTTCTGAGCTTCATCGCCTCCAATGTGAATATATTCTGAAGGAAACAAATCAATTACTTCTGATAACACATTTTCAAAGAAAACAAATGTTTCTTCATTTCCTGCACAGAAAGGATCAGAAAAAGACCATTCTTTCCCCATTTGCCAGTCTTTACCTGTACAAGATAAATTAGGATACGCATGTAGTGCTCCCCATGAATGAGCAGGTAATTCTATTTCTGGCACTACAGTTACATACCTTTCTGCTGCGTATGCAAGTACTTCTTTTATATCTTCTTTTGTATAATATCCACCATATTTTGGTTTTCCCTCTTCCGTACCTTCTACATTATAATTCCAAGGAACTTCCAATCCTGTACCTTTTCTCCATGCACCAAGTGTTGTTAATTTTGGATATTTATCAATCTCAATTCTCCATCCATGATCATCTGTCAAATGCCAATGAAATACATTAAGTTTATGCTTTGCAAGTATGTCAATATAATCTTTTACCAACTCTTTATCAAAAAAGTGTCTTGAAACATCTAAGTGCATTCCTCTCCAACCAAATCGGGGGCTATCAGCTATTTTTACAATTGGTACTATTATGTTATCCCCTTTGTTTTTTAATAATTGTATCAATGTCTGTACACCATAAAATACACCTGCTTCGTCCCCTTTTATACTAATACTATCATCGGTTACATTCAATATATAGCCTTCACTATTTATATTGTCAATAATTTTTAAGGTTATATGTTTACTTATATTTCCATTCCCTTCTACAATAGTCATAGAAGGAAACAAATTGTCCCTTAAATAGGTAGCGGCATTGGTTAGATCTCCCTTATGTAGAATCAATGTTTCTGAATCTATCACAAATTCTCCTTCACAAAGTTGAATGGATTGTGGTTGGGGGATTACAGATAAAGTATCCTTATCTAAGCGTTTTGCTATTTGATGAGTCGTTTTTACAGTACAGCCAATTGTCATCACTAATAATGCAATAAATAAACTTTTTGGTAATGTACACATAACGATTTTTAGTGCTTAATTAATTTTTGAAATTTTGTCTTTCCTTCTGAAGTTAATTCTACAATATACATTCCGTTTGGAAATGTAGAAATATCAATATTTTGTTGATTCTGGATATCATCCTTTGAATACATCAATTGACCAGCTGTAGAGTAAATTGCCAACGACACATCTTTTCCTGAATTATTAATAGATATATCATTATGTGCTGGATTAGGACTGACAAATATTTCATCACTAAAATGAGGCTCATCAGTAGCTACTTGCCCATCAAGGTGGTAGGTTATTTTATATTTTCCACTTACTCCTGCCGGAATTGTTAATACTCTATTTTTTGAATCAAAATCAGTATAATTCACACCGTCAAGGCTAACTTCTGAGATAATAAGCATATCATCTACAATAGCAAGAGGACTCATTTTTATTGATCTTGATTCAGTTGTTGCATCGAATTTATAGAATAGATCTACCGATTTATTCTGCACGAAAAGGTTACCATAAAGGTATGTCAAGTAAGCCATTTCTATATTATGATATCCACCCTTGAATGGATCAGATTTGTCGTTATTAGTGACTGTACCTAAGGAGTTAGTTTGTGTATAACATTCCCCATTTGTCTGATCTATAAAATGATCCATATAAAAACCAATACAACCATCTGCAAGCTCTAAATTTTGATCTCTATCGTCTATATCTTCTGCAAGAAAATAATTGATCAATCCACCTGTTAACCCCTGCTCTAGCATCCAATGGTTCTTACTCTTATTGACTGACCCTGTTGACCAGTTCAAATCTCCATACAGTCCTCCATTGGCATAATCATACCCACCATTATCCATCATATCATCAATCATAAATTGTGCAGCTACAAGATAATCATCGTTTTGTGTGTACATATAAGCTCTCGCCAGACACCAAGCAGTCTTTATTACGTGACCTGTAGAAGCTGCATGGCTTTCTGCATTTAAAGTCCAGTTGCTATTATAAGATTCTGCAAAACCAATTTTTACTTGATTTAAAAACATACTTTCATACAAATAATCCATTATGTTATCTGCAAGAATGATTAGGCGATTGATATCATCTTGATCATTGGTAAGTAGTGCTCTTGATAATACCCATGTAGTGATTGCGTCAACAGTTGAGGTAAAACTTTTGTTTCGTTTATTCGACCAGTTTTTGTCAGCAGTATCATAGTATCCTTCATATCCTTCGCGGCTATCCCAAAGTAAACTATCATTAAAAATAACTGCTTTATCAAACCATTCAAGATGCTTCTTGTCTCTTGTTATTTCCGCCATTGCACTAATACCTAGAACATCGTAATGTTGTTGAAATGACCATTTCCCTTCATTCGGATCCCAGCCTCCTCCATAAGGGGGAGCTGGATTACCTGTTTTATCACTACTAAAAAACCAACCTCCATTTTGACTATCCCATCCATAATCATAGACGTATTGTATAGCATGACCTGCATAGTTAAGATATTCTTCGTCACCCGACACCATAAAAGCTCTTGAAAAACCATATGCATGTCTAGAACATTGTACAAATGATTTTCGAGAAGTTAATTCTGGTGTTCCATCTTGTTTAACTTCTGTATAGAATCCACCATCTTGCCAGTCAACAGATTTTTTCCAAAAGTCAGCACTGTCCATGATAAATGGAATAATAATATTTGGATCTTTTAAAAAATTGCTTTGAACTTCGTATTGACCATTTATAGAGTTAACAAATCCAATAACAGAAAATATAACGATAGTAGTTAAATATGATACTTGCTTCATATACCTTTAGTTTTTTAAATAGTCTGATACCTAAATATTATACAAATTAATGATAGTGCCATTAAACGATGAACGTAATACATTTAAAAATTAGTCAAATATTTATTCAAGTTCGATTTCCACTTTCCACTCTTGCTCTGCACCTCCAATTGATATGACTTTAAATGTTTTGGAGCCATTCTCAGAAAAATCTAAAGAAGAATTATTGCCAAATTCTGCTCCATCCAAAAAGACAGTTGCCCTCGAAGAAGAAGCTTTAATATTGGTCGTCAATTTATCAATTTTACTGCTTTCAGATTCTGGCATTTTAACAGTAACAGTCTTATTTATAAGATCAATTGAACCATCATATTGATTACCAAATATTGTAGGAGTCTTTAATGACAATGAACTTAAATCAGTATTATTATCTGTAATTTTCAAATCAAATTCATAAACTTTTTCTATCATATTTTTTCCCCAATTGCCAAAAGATGTAGCTACAAATACTGCTTTCACATCACCATGATAATTATATTTAAACGCAAAAGAAGGATCCCCAGCAAGCATATTTATCGTAGTTGCATTAGCATTAGGGTATTCTGAATATACCTCATTTTCTAATCCACTATAAAATGCTAAAAACTCTGATTTACCATCTATATCAAAAACTAATGTTGTCCCAGAATCAAAATCCAAAGAAGAAGGAGTTATTTTTAAATCTAATATTGGTTCTTCTTTTGTACAATTACTCATTACAAAAACCAATGCTAAAGCTATTATCAATTGAAATTTCATATTTCTATATTTTAGTTGTTTTAAAAAACCGATTACCAATTCGGATTTTGTTTTAATACACCATAATGTCTATTAATCTCACTTAGAGGAATAGGAAAACTTACGTGTCTTGGCTGGAAAGTTGGTTTAAATTGTTGTACCTCAGATAAAGTCAACCACCCATCAGTATACCATCTTCCAAGATCCCAAAAACGCTTATGTTCACCACATAATTCAATGTCTCTTTCATGGATTATTGCTTCTTTGCTCAATACTGTTAATTCCTCGACGCCAGCCCTATTTCTTATTTGATTAACAGCATCTAATGCACTACTATTAGTCATGTCGCCTGTGTTTCTTATAGTAGCTTCTGCATACATTAATAACACTTCAGCATACCTCATCAATCTCCAATTATTTGGGTCTTGAAAAGGAGCATTAGGCCATGTGTAAGAAGTATGATATGGATAAAGTCCTTTTCTTAATCCTTTTTTAGAACCTACACTTGAGTTAATATCAGAAACGGCAAAAGTCTCTCCAAATAAAGGATGATCTGACCTTGGGTCAAGTTGGTCACCAAGCTCAATATAGAAAGCATAATATCTCGGATCCCTCTTTAGTCCTGCAGGATGATTAGGTGTCAATTCAAATTCATCAACAAATTTCGTGTCTTCAGCAGCGACATTACCAAAACCTCCAGTAATAGAACTAGGTCCATTAAACCATGTTATATGACCACCTGTACTACGACGAAGTATTAAATATTGACTCGATGGGCCTACATCACTTGCCAATGAATAGTTGATCTCAAAAATAGATTCACTATTAAATTCTGATTGATAACTATGTCCACTATGCTCCATATCTATAGAAGTAAAATTAGATAAATAAGCATAAATATAATCCAATGAATCTGTCCCCACAGGCATATTTAATTGATAGGAATTACTATTTATCAATGAACCTAAAACTTCGGCTGACTTGTTAAATTTTGATTGTAAAAGATAGGTTTTTCCAAGAAATGCCATTGCCGCACCTTTTGTAGCTCTACCTGTCTGTGTAGAAGACCAATTTTCTGGTAGCATTTCTATAGCTTTTAAAAAAGATTCTTCGACAAAGGCATAAACCTCTTCTTGAGTAGCATTAGGATATCCTACTCTTGGATCCTCAGCTGGCTCTGTTACCAATGGTGGTACTTCAAACCATGTAGCCAAGTAAAAATAGTACAAACCTCTAAAGAAATTTGCTTCTCCAAGCATCGTTTTTCTTCGTTCTTCATCTACATCTATCTCATCCGTAAATTTTTGTATAAAAAGGTTAGATCTGAATACACCTGTATAAAGTGCTCTGTAAATATTTGCAATGTTTTCATTAGAAGAAGTAAACTGCAACAAACTAGTATTTACTTGCTCGTGAAGGATTCTATCATCTATAGCAAAACCTATAGTGTGTTGTCCAGTACCTTGCTGCATATGCCCAAGTGGCATGTAACATGTAATAAGTAGATCTTCAAAATCTTGTTCGGTAATATAAAAACTAGATTCTGAAAGCGTATTGGTATTGTTGACATTTAGAAACTCATCGGAACATCCGATAGTCAAAAACAAAAGTCCAATGATTATTATATTTATTTTCTTTAACATTTTTTTTTATTTTCATCAATGATTAGAAGAGATTAGAATGATGCAGTAAGTCCTACTTGATAAAATCTCGGAACAGGGTAATTGCCATAATCTGCAGTACCAAATGGACTTGTAGATGATATCTCTGGATCATACCCAGAATAATTTGTAAGCGTCAATAAATTTTCACCACCTATGTACATTCTAAGATCTCTCATTCCAATTTTTTCAGTCACTTTATTAGGTATTGTTACACCTATTTGAAGATTTCTTAATCTTAAGAATGAAGCATCTTCAATCCACCAAGTAGATATTCGAGCATTGTCGTTAAGATCTCCAAGTCCAATACGTGGCATAGTGCCGTCAGTATTGTCTGGTGTCCAATAATCTTGTACTGATATCAATTTGTTTTCATCTTTTGAAGTAGCGTTACCAGATGCCAATGCAGATCTTGATCTAAAAAAGTTGTATAAATCTACATTATTCACACCTTGCATAAGTAAGTTAAGGTCCATCCATTTGTATTGAAGCCCAACATTAAAACCAAAGGTCATATCAGGAATTATTTTTCCAATTACAGTTTGATCAGAAGCGTTTACAATTCCATCATTATTTAAATCCGTAAATTTGATATCTCCTGGTGCAGTAAAGTCATTCTGGAAAGCACCATTTAAAGTATATCTACCAGAAGCATCTTGAACAAGATTACCGTTTTCATCCTTTTGGAAATCAGAATCTTGCAATAATCGTTCTGCAACATAGCCATAATATGAACCAATTGAGTTTCCAATTTGTGCTATATTGGTACTAGATTTATTAAATATTCTACTAGAAGGAATAAAGTCAACAACATTTTTGACTGTAGCTACATTAGCTGATACTTCATATTTAAATGCGCCTTCAAAATTCTTATAGGAAAGATTAAGCTCAAAACCTGAATTTTTAATATCTCCCAAATTTACTTTTGGTGGGTTTGCATCACCTGATAATCCGTAAATGTATTGAAGAGGAAGATTGGTAATCAAATTATTCTGATTCTTAATAAAATACTCAGCATATAATTCTACTCTACCATTAAATCCAGTAAAATCAAGTCCATAATTTATGATCTCTGCACTCTCCCATCTAATACTCGGCGATCCAAAATTATACAAAGGCGCCGCACCAAATACTGCATTATCACCATCTCCTAAAGTATAAACATTCTCAGCTGCAGTACTTACTCCTGTTTCATATAAATAATCACCTCCTGGTGTATTACCATTAATTCCATATCCAAATCTAAATTTTAACAAATCCATCCATTCTGTATCTTGGAAAAAATCATCGTTAATTTTCCAACCAACAGAGAATGATGGAAAAACTCCATGTCTGTTGTTAGGTCCAAACTGTGATGACCCATCTCTTCGAATCGATCCTGTAAAAAGATATTTGCCAGCATAATCATAATTAATTCTACCAAAATAGGACTCAGATGTTCTATCAAATTTAAATTGAGAAGAACTATTAAATTCTGGATTACCGTTACTTACAGTTTGTAAAGATTCCCATTTAAAGTCGCTGGCAAATGCTGACACTCCTGTACCTGTAAGGTTTTCGGCAGTATGCCCTGCCATAAATCCAATATTGTGATTACTTAGCGTAATATTGTATGTTAATATTTGATCAAATTGCCATTTTTTAGAATACCCAGAATATTCTCTTAATGATGCTACTGGATTACTTCTTTGAGCTAATTCATATTTAGGCGTCCAACTTGTATTTCTATTATTAAAAAATCCAAAACCATATACAGTTCTAAATTTTAAACCCTTCAATATATCTAATTCCAAAAAGGCATTACCATTAAGACTGTTTTGGTCATAAGTATTGTCGTGTAATTCCAATTCTGCTACTGGATTAGTTCTTTCGTTTATCCCTGTAAATATTGGGTCTGGTCCCTGAAAACCACCTTTTGCTGCTTTATTATATACAGGTAATAATGGTGAACCAATAACGGCGTTTAACCATTGGTCTGCTGATGTACGTCCATCTTTTTTAGTAAAGTAAATATTTTCACCAACTTTAACTCTACTGCCCAATTTGTGTTCACTATTGATTCTAATATTGGTTAACTTAGCATTAGTATTTAATAACACTCCGTCTTCGCCAATATGATTAGTAGAAAACAGGTAAGTTGATTTTTCGTTTCCACCAGAAATACTAAAATAATTATTATGTTTTAAAGCAAATTCATTAGTGATCAGATCTTGCCAATCCGAATTGATTTTTCCATTGTTATCCCAAGTAGCATTAGTATATGCTTCTGGCAAAACTCTTGAATCGGTGGCTCCATATAGTCGATTATGTTCATCATATGCACTTTTATAGAATGCTCTATATTGGTCAGCATTCATAATATCCATTTGTCTTGGCAAGGTTGCAAATGTTGCTTGACTACTTACATTTACTTTCATTTTTCCTTTGCCACCTGTTTTGGTTTTTACCAATATAACCCCATTTGATGATCTTGCTCCATAAATAGCAGCAGATGCAGCATCTTTTAGTACAGATATTGATTCTATATCTTTTGGATTCAAATCATTTAATGCGCCAATACCAGCTATTATTCCATCGATAACAACTATTGGTTGTGCACTACTATTAATAGATCCAACTCCACGTATTCTTATACTAGGAGCAGAGCCAGGAGCACCACTTGTAGAGGAAATACTTACACCAGAGGTACGTCCTTGAAGTGCTTTGGCTACTGATGTAGCATTAGCTTCTTTTAAATCTTCGGACGATATTACTGATATTGCTCCAGTAACATCTGATTTTTTTTGAGTACCATAACCTACAATAACAACTTCTTTGAGTTGATTGGTATTTAATCCTAATGATTGATTGATCACTTTTTGTGACCCTACGATTACTTCTGTAGACTCGTATCCAACATAAGAAAAAGATAATACGGATTCCGCATTATCTACTTCTATGGAGTATGTACCATCTATATCTGTAATTGTACCCGTTTGAGTACCTATCGCACTAACATTTACCCCTATTAATGTTTCACTTGTTTCAGCATCTATAACTGTTCCTGTGATGGTTATTTGACCTAACATTGTTACTGGAAGGAGTACAACAAGGAATCCTATTATCCTAATCATTCCGTTTCTCATATACTAAAGTTCTATTTATCGATTAAAATACTGCCCAAGCAGATTGTATTAAAAAAAAATAGATTTTGCTATTTATTCAATCAGTAATATACTAAGAATAAATAGCAAAATCTATTAAGTAAATAATCTATAAAATTATTTTACAAATTTAATTGAACTTTTATTTCCCTTATTATCAAGGATAGAAGCTACATAATATCCAGGAATTAACAATGAAACATCAATTTGGTTTTCACCTACATGTTGTGTCATTAATTCTCCTTTTAGATCATAAATTTTAACATCAAGATCTCTATCACTATTTTCAATAAATAACATCTCATTAGAATAATAAGCATTAATTACTTCTTTTTGTGAATCAGCAGTTGCCAATGGTCCATCAGTCAATTCTCCAATAGCTCCATAATATGCAATTGCAAAGTAAACACTATTATCAGTAGCACCACCCCAAGAGTCATATCTTGCTACTTGAGCATTACCATCTTTATCAACATAAGCAAGATTATTACCATCAAAGTCATTTACTTTAGTAGCGATACTCATTTGATCACCGTTGTTTTCAAGTTTACTACCCTTCATTACATCCCAAGGAATAATAGAAAGATATAAATATCCATTTGAAGTTTGCTCAAATAATGCTTGCATAGCTACATCTCCAATACTTCCACCTGAAACATCTCCTAAGATATCATTATTATCCCCTTTTAACGAATAATTTAAAGCTGAAGGAAATAGTTCTTGACTAGATTCTAACTTTAACTCTACTTTATAAGCACCAGCTTCAGTCCAACTACAATACTTAGACATTTCTACATAGTCTGCACCTGAGATAACTATTGCTCCATTACCTGGCATATCAGTATCTTCGTCAAATGCTCCCCATACGTGAGCTTGACCTGCTTCCCACCATCTTCCGCCTCCTGGACCTCTTGACATATCTGGATATATCTCACGTCCCGGATCATATTTAGATCCATAAGGTGCAAAGTGCATTTCTAATAGATCTCTTGTTACATCTACTTCATCATCAACTACATTGTATAATACATAGAGTGCATCTGCCCCTGCCAATATAGAATATGATCCAGTATAATCATCTGCTGACGCAACAGGAAGATCTGTTACTACCTTATCACCAGATGTATAATCTTCAACAGTAGTAGCTGCAAGAAAATCTATCGGATATATAAAATCATCTCCTACATTTCCCCATAATTCTTCGAGAGAATTAGTATTCGCAATTACATCATCATTGACTTTTTGAATCATGACAGTTGCACGTGGTGCAGGATTAGTCTCGAAATCACTTGGTAAAAACTGCCACCAAGAATAACCAATCTGTGACATACATAATGTCGCTATTGGTAAGAACAAAAGAATTAAGTAAACTTTTTTCATGTTGTAAAATTTTTAGTTAAATAATTAGTAAGTTATTAGTAAGAAAATATGATGTTAGTATAAACTAATCAATATTATATAAAAATTGATAATTCACTCCAACATCATGAAACACAAATCTAACAGTTATAACTTGCATATACAAGTTTTGATAATAAAAAATATTCTTTTATAGATATATCATTACAAATGTCTTTATTTCAGCAAGTTAACAAAAAAACAAAACCCTTTATCACTGCCTATTCTGTAGAATAAAGAGCAATATTATCCTCTTCTTTCTTTAAGATCGGCCTCAATAATCTCTAATTTTTTGGCATCCAATCTATAAAACAACAATGGAATAATACACAATACTGCTATACCTGCTGGTAAAAGACTCATCAGCATTTTGATACCATGAATTGCCTCTGGACTCTGAGTTTCATTAGCTTCATAACCATAATAGGCTAAAATCCACATTATAGCTGCTCCTCCAATTGCAACACCACTTTTGATAGACATATTGGTTGCAGAAAATATTAGTCCCGTCGCTCTTCTGTGTGATTTCCACTCTGAATAATCTGCAGTATCTGCCAACATCGCCCACATAAGCGGCATTGTAGGTCCAGAAGCGAAAGAAAAAATTATCTGCAATGCAAAAATCATATAAATATCGTCAGGGCCTGTGAAATAAAATCCAACCTGTGATATCGTTATTATGATTAAACAGATGATAAATAAATTACGTTTTCCCATTCGTTTGGACAACCATTTAGTAGGCAACACGCCCAATAGAGTAGCTAAGGTTCCTGCGACCATAAAATTAGTTGCTAATTCTTTTTTGCCTAAATAGTATTCAAAATAATACATAATATCTCCACTTCTAATAATGATATAGATAAGTAATAACATTGACGTTATGAATATCATAATCCAATCCTTATTGGCCATCAAATCTTTTACATCATCTTTTAATTTAGATTTTACTTTTGCTTCTGGTTGTACACGTTCTTTAGATGTGAAAAAAGTAACTAAGAAAAAGAAAATACTTACACTCCCCAAAATCATCATGGTTGTCCTGTAACCAATTACATCATTACCATCCCCAAAATATGCAACCATTGGCAATACTATTGCTTGAACTGTAAGTCCTGCTAAATAAGCAAAAACAAATTTATAAGATGATACACTTGTTCTTTCTTCCGAACTAGGTGATATCACCCCTACCCAAGAATTATAAGGAATCATTATAGCTGTATATACTAGCATCATTAACCCATATGTAATATATGCATACGTCAATTTTCCAGATTCACTTAGATCTGGCGTATAAAACATCAGCATTGCTAAAACGCCATATGGTACAGCAAACCACAGTAAATAAGGTCTAAATTTACCCCATCTTGTGTTAGTCCTATCTGCAATAACTCCCATTATTGGATCATTAAAAGCATCAAAAAACCGTACCGCAAGAAACATTGTACCTACTGCTGCTGCAGATAATCCAAAAGTATCGGTATAAAAAGCTGGTAAAAAAAACATAAGTGTTTGCCATACAATAGAAGAAGAATATTCTCCAGCACTAAAACCTAATTTTTCCTTTATTGATAATTTCATACTATTCTTCTCTTGATATGTTATTAAAATTTTATATTGAAAATTCGTAGAAAACCATTACAATAACCTGTCGAATTTACATGAATTTGTGTGAGTAAAAGTAGTTAAAAATATTATTTCACAAAATAAAATTCAAATTAACTTGTGGAATAGACCTTCAAAACAAATGTGCACTCATATTATTTGAAAAACGAAAAATTAAAAATTTACAATAAAAAGACATCAATAAGCTGAATAGTAGATAATTGTTGATAATTTTGTTTTATATATTTATACATGAAAAAATATTTTTCCATTCTGTTTTTTTTAATGTTGTTACAATACGACTTAGCTGGGCAATGCAATAGTGATTACTCCAAGGCTCAATCCAATAAAATTGCTAACTATGATATAAAAGTTGTATTGGATGCTGAGAATAAAATAGCCGTATGTAAACAAATTCTTGTCTGGAAAAACACTTCGCCTGACACCCTTAAAGAATTAAGATTTTATATGTATATGAATGCATTTAAAAATAAAACCTCTACATATCTAAAAGGATCAAATACGGTTTTTAGACAAAAAATGGATCAAAAACCAGAAAAAGAATGGGGATATATCACTATTACATCATTTAAAACCCAAGATGGTATTGAATTGTCAGAAAGACAACAATATATCCATCCTGATGACAATAATCTTGAAGATGAATCAGTATTATCTGTTATCCTTGAAAAACCAATACTACCATACCAACAAGTTAAATACAATATAGATTTTACTGTAAAATTACCAAAGACTATAGTCCGTTCAGGTTATGGTAAAAATGATTTTTTTCTTTTTGTCCATTGGTTTCCACAGATTGGAGTTTACCAACCTACCCAGAGTGGAAAATGGCAATGGAATTGTCACCAATTTATGAAAGGCACAGAATTTTATGCAGATTTTGGCGATTATTCAGTAGAAATTGATGCTCCTGACCACCTTGTAATTGGTGGTTCTGGTTGTATAATAGACAAATCTGAAACAGCTGGAAGACAGTATATTACTTTTGAAGGGCATGATTTGATAGATTTTGGCTGGACGGCATATCCCGATTATGATGTGTATACAACAGTACATAATGGTGTAGATATTGAGATATTGATGCCACCCGAACATTGTAAATTTGCAGATAGATACCTTGATGCGGTCACACATGGATTGGACTATATGACAGCGCATGTAGGAGCGTACCCATATCCAAAAATAACTATTGTTGATCCTCCTGTCCATTCGCTAAATTCGGGATTTATGGAGTATCCTATGATGATAACTGGAGCGTCATTTTATGGTATTCCACGTAGTGTACGATCCGTAGAATCGTTGGTGATTCATGAGTTTAACCATATGTATTTTATGGCAACATTAGCAACTAACGAAAAAGAAACGCCATGGTTAGATGAAGGGTTTGTTACTTACTTTGAAGACAGAGTTACAGATCATTTTCATGGTGACAAACGATCATTATTCAATTTGTTAGGGTTTAGGTCTGGTAATGCAGAACAAACTCGATTAGAGTATTTATCATTGCCTCATACTACTACTGGTCCTATTGCAAGACCAGGCTGGGAAGTAAAAACTAACTATAAACCTCTTATTTATGGTAAGACAGCAACTATGCTAAAAACGCTTGAAGGTATAGTGACAATAGAAGTTATGGACGAAATAATAAAATCATATTTTGCAAAATATAAATTTACACATCCGACAGAAGAAGATTTTAGAAGTGTAGTAAAACAAACTTTGACAAATCATCCTTTACCAAACAAATTTGATGATGATTACTTTTTTGATGAATTATTACATGGTACTTCAACACTTGACTATGAAGTTATAGATATTCAAAATGTACGCATAGAGGATAATGAAAACGGAGCAAAATGGAATTGTAAAATAGAACTAAATAACAATGGAAAATTAGTATTAGGAACACAATTTTTAACAAAATTTGAGAATGGCATAGAGCTGCCTACTTATTGGGATGGGAATGGACAATTTGTGTATGAATTTACAAGTGGAACACCTATCGAAACTGTCGAAATAGACCCAGAGCATAAAATATTTTTAGATCTTAATTTTAATAATAACGGAAAAACATATTCACCAAACAAAAAACCGCTCATCAAGTATGCATCTAAAGCTACCAATTGGATACAGACAATATACGAATTAGCGAGTTTTTTACTATAATCATTCATTTGAATTTTATAAAAAACATATTAAAGCAAGCTTATCTTCACAAAATCAATATTGTGACAGTATATATAATTCAAGCCATAACTGCCGCTATTTCTGGTGTAGTATTGTACTTTGCTATGGACAAGAGTATAGGTCATTCTACAGCTTTAGATGCATTGGCTAAAGGATTTGATCGCACAGTTTTTATGGATATGTTAAACACTCATGGCGATAATTTCACCTTAGCAAAATCTGTAATAATAGGTGGAATACTATTCTACTTTTTTATTGGCACTTTTCTACATACAGGCTTATTAGTCAACATTTCGAAAAGAGAAACATCGCTTGGACTTTTTTTTAGTAATGCAGTCAAATATTTCATACCTTTTCTTGGTATAGCTACTATATTTACTTTAATAGCATTGCTCATTCTTGGATTAATAATCTTTCCGTTTAATTTATTAGTTGGCGATCCTTTAGTTACGTTTAGCTCAGAAAAACCGTATGTTTTATGGGTGACAACTTTAATAGGTGTTTTCAGTGTCATTATGATTATTCTTTGGGGATGGAGTATATCGAGTAGACTAGCTTATCTGTCAGAAGGTAGTGTTTTCAAGGCTATAAAATCTGGATATAAAACAATAAAACTTAACTTTATTAAATTGTTTGTAATCGGTTTATCCATATTTTTACTACATATATTATTTATGATAGGCTACTTGTTTACAAATGCTGATTTAGGTGCTCAGACTTGGGCTGTAGTTTTTTTAGGTATTGCAATGCAGCAAGTATTTTCTCTGCTTAGAGTAAGTATGCGTACAGTTGGATATGTAGGTGTAAATAATATTGTAAGCTGATAAGCTTAGATTGATCTATGTACTATACAAAAGCACCTTTCTATTATTTACTATACTTTTCTAAATTTTAAAAGAACTATCCAAAACTAATTCTACTGCTTTATCTCTTCCGTTTCTTTTGAATATAACGGTTATTTTATCACCTGGAGCATATTTTTCGATAGCTAAAAATAGATCATTATTAGATTTGATAATATCGTCATTAATTCCTACTATTAAATCGCCTAATTCTATTCTACCATTTCTATTTCGCTCAGTTGGGTGTAATCCAACGGCAGAAGCAGGACTACCTTCAGTAACTTCGAGTATAAGTGCACCAATCATTCCAGTCTGTCTCATATATTGAGAAGAAACTAATGAAACACCCAAAACAGGTCTTCGTAATTCACCATATTTCACTAAGTCGCTCACTACCCAATTCACTTCATCTACTGGTATCGAAAAACCGATACCAGCACTTGCTCCAGAAGGGCTATATATCATAGTATTGACCCCTATTAATCTGCCACTAGCATCTAAAAGTGGTCCACCAGAATTACCTGGGTTTATTGCTGCATCTGTTTGTATTACATCTTTGATTGGTCTTCCTGTTACGGATTTTATCTCTCTTCCTAATGCACTTATTATACCTGTCGTCAAAGTATAATCAAGCCCAAATGGATTACCAATTGCAAATACTGATTGTCCAACTTTTAGATCATCTGAAGAACCTATTTTTATAGCTGTTAAAATATTTTTAGGGGCATTTATACGCAACACAGCTAAGTCCTTATTGGGCTCTAATCCGACTACTTCAGCATCCCAACTACTCATATCTGAAAGTGTAATTGTTATTTTACTTGCGCCTTGGATAACATGAAAATTGGTTACTATATGTCCATTTACATCCCAAACAAATCCTGAGCCTGAGCCTGACGGTCGTTCTGTAATACTTCTATTCCAATAGTCTTGGCTTACTTTAGAAGTATTAATAAAACAAACTGCTGGCGACACATCTTCAAAAAGTTGAATAGTTGCTGTTTCAATATCAGTAACCGTAGTAACAGGATCAATTTCTCTTTTACTTTTTGGAACTTGCGTTTTGACTTGCTGCTTAGACTGATAATCTGTTAGCACTTCTAATCTATCATAACCATTATCATTTATTTGATTCGAATACCATATTCCACTCCATATTCCTCCAATCAATATAAGAACACCTGCAAATAATAAATTCAATTTTTTCATCTTTCTATTTTGTTGATGATAATAAAACTATAAAATATCAATTTATGTTTTAAAAGTTTTTTTAATCTTTTGTTAAAATCGTGTATAAATTTAATATGAGAACATTGACTAAATATCGAAAAGACTTTAATTTCCGCTACTTTAGTCGTATCTTATATCTTTAACTTAGAATCTTTAAAACCTATAATTACTCATTCCTAACAGATTACAAAAAAAATACTTATGTAAAATACTAAGAATCTAACTTTTGGCATAACATTTGAAATTAAACAATGGTAACGAAATCTGATTTTATCTTTTTTAAAACAAAATTTAGATAAAAACAAAAAACTTATTCTTCAATCCAATATTTAACAAGCAATATCGATGAGTAGATATTTATACTTTATTATTTTTATAATTTTGAGTGCATTTAGTATGCATATCCCGTCCAAAATAGACAATGCGGCCTATAGTTATGTAGACCAATATAAAGCTTTGGCAGTTGTCGAAATGTATCGGTGTGGTATTCCAGCAAGTATTACCTTAGCACAAGCATTACATGAGTCAGGGGTAGGATCAAGTGACCTTGCAATACATGCAAATAATCATTTTGGAATAAAATGTAAGTCATATTGGAATGGTAAAACTTATAACCATGTAGATGATGATTACGATGATGATGGAAATCTAATAAAATCTTGTTTTCGGGCATATGATTTAGTTTTAGATTCGTACATTGATCATTCCAATTTTTTGAAACAAAGTGTCCGATATGAAGAATTATTCTCAATAGATAAGCGAGATTATAAATCTTGGGCTCATGGTCTAAAACGATGTGGTTATGCAACAGACAATAATTATGCAAAAAAACTAATTAATAATATAGAAAAGTATCAATTGTATCTTTACGATCAAGAGAACAATCCATTATTGAAATAATATAAAAACAATTAAATTTTTCTTAACACTCTAAAGATGATTATTTGCGTCAAATAGATAAATACAAAAGAAAATGAATAAATACTTATTAATACTAATGTTTTCCTTGTTTACTTTAGGAGTGGGCTTGGCACAAGAAATAGAAAGTGAAATAGACTTTAAATACGTAAAAGCAAAATACCTATTAGGTACAGAGCGATACGAAGAAGCTATTAAAGCTTTTACAGTAATAATCAAAGAAAATCCGAAATATGCTGATGCAACAATACTAAGGGCAGAAGCAAAATATGCGATGGCTGCCTATAAAGGAACAAAGAAAGATGTCTTGATTTATATTGACAATAAAGGCGTTACAAAAACTGCAATTATACTATTGGGTAAGGCAGAATACAGAATGAAAAATTACGAAGCAGCGATAAATTCTTTGACTTTGGCAACTAGACTTAATACTGACGATGCTCAGGTGTGGGAATATGTTGGAAATATACATAAAGAAAATGGCAAACTATTAAAAGCCTGCGAATTTTGGCAAACTGCAGCAAAAATGGGATCTTCAAAAGCTAGAATAAAATCAAAAAAGACTTGTGGAAATACAGAACCAACAGAACCAGAAAAGGATAAAGTAATACCGTCTTCAAGAAAAAAAACGAAAGCAAAAATAGAAAGTCTTCCATCATCTAAGCATCGTCAAACTGAAGATACAAAGGAAGAAAAGTCCGAAGAAGAAAAGAAAATGAAGGACAACCGTACACCAGATCAAATCAGAAGAGATAATGATGATTCCCTGAAAAACCCAACAAATGGAACAAAAATTGGGGATGCTACAAATGATGACAATATTAAAATTGAAGACAAGACTAAAAAAGAGGATGATAAAAAAGTAGAAACACCAGAAATAGAGGAGCCGTCAACAAAGGATGAAGACGATAGTGGATCAATGCCGGATGAAGATGATTTTAAAAATGTGATAAAGGTAGATAATGATCTAACACTAATAATTAAAGGTCAAGGTCTTGGTAGAAGAAATGTACTCAAACAACCCAATATCCTAATAATGGCAAATGAAGGAGGAACAGTGGCCATAGATATTTGTGTCAATAAAAGAGGAAAGGTTGTATCTGCAGAGTTTAACGGACAATTGTCAACTAAGGCAAGGAAAAGTTTGGTCTCTCTAGCAATTAGAAAATCGAAAGACTTTTGGTTTGGCAAAAGTGATTATAAAGAACAATGTGGCTTAATACTATTTGAAATTAAAGGCAACTAATGATTTGAATTGAGATTGAGCAAACTAACAATTAAAAAAGCACTAATAAATGTAATCTTTATTGGTGCTTTTTTGTTGGTCTATAAATATATTTTAATTACTAAAAAGGAGATAGAATGGCACAGTTTTATAAATTATTAGTTTCTGATCTTAAGAAAGAGACACCTTCATGTGTAAGTGTGTTTTTTGATATTCCAGAAAACTTAAAGGAGGATTTTAAATTTAAAGCAGGACAATACTTGACTCTTAAAATTGATATCGCCGATGAGGAAGTCAGAAGAGCGTATTCTATATTTACTCCACCGTTTTCGGATCAAATAGGAGTCTCGATAAAAAAAGTAATCAACGGAAAAATGTCAAATTATATCGTTGACAAATTAAAAGTTGGAGATCAAATTGATGTTATGATACCAGAAGGTAAATTTGTGGTAAAACCTCAAATTGATAGTCAAAGAGATCACTATTTTATAGCTGCGGGCAGCGGTATTACACCTATATTATCAATGATAAAAACTATCCTTGAAGAAGAACCCAAAAGTACTGTATATCTATTATATGGTAACAGAGATGAAGATAATATAATATTTAGATCAGAATTGGAAGCAATGAAAGATATCTATAACAATCAGTTTTTTATGGATATAACACTTAGTAGTCCAACAAAAGAAAAATCTAATAATATTCTTGGAACTCTTGGTAGTAGAACAATTTCTTGGAATGGTCAAAAGGGGAGAATAAATGGTAATAGGGTTATAAATATGCTTAACGAAAACCCCCCAAGATCAAATGAATCATTGTTTTATATCTGTGGTCCAGAAGCAATGATGGAAGATGTAAAATCTACGTTAATAGAAAATAAAGTAAGTTCAAAAAAAATATTTCAAGAATATTTTACTGTAAGTAAGGAAGGAGAGAAAGTAGATGGTAAAAATTCCATACTAACAACAAACTTTGATGGAGAAGATATAAGGCTTGAATTACAGGAACATGAGACAATACTTGATGCAATGCTTGACGCAGGACATGATGTACCATATTCTTGTACAGGTGGCTCTTGCTCAAGTTGTATAGCAAAAGTAGTAAAAGGATCGGCAAAAATGAAAATATGCCTTGCTCTTGATGAAAATGAAGTCGAAGAAGGATTTATCCTTACTTGTCAAGCTCAAGCAACATCAAAAGAAATAGAAATAGAATATGAATAGTATATTGCACAATCTTTAAAAATCTAAAATAAACTAAGATGAAAATAATAGCTACTAATATAACAAACCTTACTGATGCTAGGTATTTTGCTTCTTGGGGAGTGCATTATTTAGCTTATGACATTGATCCTAATAGTGAAAACTTTACAAGTCAAGCACAAATTAAAGAAATATCCGACTGGGTAGAAGGACCAACATCTATTATCACAATTAATGGTCTATCTGTACCTGCCACTATAGATGACATAGTCCAAAATCTTAATATTTACCATGCTATTATAGGTCCTTTTATTGAAAAGTCAGATTTACCAAATGGCATAAAAACAATATTTAAATCCTGTATAGTTGATGAATTAAACAGCTTAAGTGATATTAGAGATCAGCACCTAATAATAGTATTATCAAGTCCAATTAAAAAGTTAACTTCTGATCAAATAAAATCAATTGCTGATATTTCAATTAGAAACTCAGTGTATTTAGATGGGATTTTTACAGATAAAGACTTAAGTATAATACAAGATATGAAGGTTGAAGGAATTGTTGTAAAAGGAGGAGATGAAGAAAAAGTAGGTATAAAGACATTTGATGAACTTGATGATTTATTAAATGCCTTTATGGAGATTAATTGGATAGCATAGACTATATGATGAAATATCACTAACTAACACACATTAAAGTCGCAACAAATACAAGTATAAGTATGGCAATTTGCTGATTGCATTGTATCTTTATGACCAAATTTAGAATTATTTGGTAAAACCAAAAATAAATACAATGTTAAAGAATCTATTATTTGCAATTTTATGCTTTTCAATATCTATGACTTATGGACAATCTACATGGTCAAAAACTAATATAAGTACATTTAGAAATTCTGACAGTGAAAATACAATGATTTTGCCTTCAAAATTTGAAGCATACAAATTGGATTTTGGTCAAATAAAATCAAAATTAACTGCTGCACCAAAAGAAAACTTTAACCGTAGTGATATAGATGGGTTATTAATAGATTTGCCATTACCCAATGGAAAAATAGAGACTTTCGAGGTTTTTTATTCTTCCGTAATGGCTCCAGGGTTAGCCGCTCGATATCCTAACATAAAATCTTATAAAGGAGTAAGTGTTAATGATAGATCTATGAATGTTAGATTTGATTATGGCACTTATGGTTTTCATGCTGCGATACACAGTCCTAAAGGAATCTATTACATAGACCCTTATACCAAAACTAACAATAGCGAATATATCGTATATGATGTTAATGATCATATCACACAATTAGATATTGATGTTCCATTCTGCGGAGTTGATGACCAGTTAAAAGGAATACAATTTGATGATATCATGGTCAATCGATCTACAGGAGACTTGATACCATTGCATGTATATAGATTTGCCATAGCATGTACTGGAGAATGGGGAGCATTAAGAGGAACGGCAGAAAACTGTATTGCTGATATGGTAACGGGAGTAAATAGAATCAACCAAATATACGAAAACGAATTGGCTATTAGATTGGTACTTATTGAAGATAATGACAAAGCTCTATTTTTTGATAAGGACAACGATCCATATCCTAACACAAGCTCAGGAGGAGCAATGTTAAGTATAAATACTGGTGTTCTAAATGCAAATGTTGGATCTTCTTCTTATGATTTAGGTCATGTGTACAGTAGAAATTGTGATGTAGGTGGAATAGCGTCATTGGGGTCTTTGTGTAGTGCAATTAAAGGAAGTGGTGTAACATGTCATTACAATTCAAATCTTGATTATATGGCTTCACTTGTAACAAGTCATGAGATAGGACACCAAATGTCTGCTCAACATACATTTAATAATTGTGATGGTCAAAACGAAAGTTTAGGAAATGGTTATGAGCCAGGAAGTGGATCTACAATAATGTCTTATGGAGGTCTATGTGGTCCTCAAAAAAATGTTGTAAATCGTGCAGATGATTATTATCATACTGCATCACTTATACAAATATATAATCATACTAGAAATGGTGGTATCGCAGATTTATGTGCTGAAGTAATAGAGACAGAAAATCAAGAACCAGAAATAACATCAACACCCAACAATAATTTTACAATTCCAGAAGACACTTATTTTTACCTTGAAGGAAGTGCTACAGATGGCAATGGTGACATGCTTACTTATGCGTGGGAAGAATTTGATGCTGGGCCTCTTAGCCCACTTGGTGATCCAATAGGAACAGCACCACACTTTAGAGCATTGCCACCTTCTGAGTCTCCAATTAGATATTTTCCATCACCTGATAATGTTCTATCAGGCAGTTTTGATCGGACAGAAGTATCTTTTAAAGGAGACAGAGTCGTAAATTTTGTGTTTACCGCCAGAGATAATAATGCGGAAGCAGGGACAGCTACATGGAAAGAATTACGATTTAATATTAAAGCTACTCCACAAAAATTTGAGGTTACAAGTCAAAATTCAATTACATCTACAGAAGTTGGAGATAAACTAGAAGTAACATGGAATGTAGCAGAAACAGACCTTGCTCCAATAAACGTAAAAACAGTAGATATACTATTTAGTAGTGGTTTAGCATCAGAATTTGATTTGTTTAACAATACAATTGTACTTGCTAACAATGTACCAAATAATGGATCTGCATTTATAAATATACCAAATTGGATTACCAATAAAGGAAGAATAATTGTAAAGTCAAATGATAATATATTCTTTGCAATAAATTCAAGAAATATTCAAGTAAAAGAACCTATATCACCATCATTATATTTTGATACCAATCCAATATCGCAAGCTGTATGTTTGCCCTCAAAACCAACTGTGACAATATCAACACTTGGATTAGCTGGAATCTCTGGTGATGTATCATTTTCAATTATTGACGGCCTACCAAGTGGAGCTATTGCTACATTTAATCCAGCAACTGTCACTGTTGGTCAGTCTTCAGATTTGACATTTGATTTTGGAGGAGCACCTGATTCTGATACTTACAACATTACTATCCAAGGTATAATAGCAGGAGTTGACACATTCAAAAGAGATATTATATTAAATGTAACAGATACAGATCATAGTTCATTGGGGCTATCATTACCATTGAATAGTGCATCGGGAGTTACAGTGTCCCCAAGATTTGAATGGACTCCCTCAGCAAATGCAACTTCATATGCTATCGAAGTATCCGATAATCCAAATTTTGAAAATTTATTTATTGACGTAGATAATATTACAGATAACTTTTATGAACTTTCAATATTATTAGAAAAAAGTACTGCTTATTATTGGAGAATTCTACCTAGTAATGTATGTGGAGAAGGTGCACCTTCTCCGATAAATGCCTTTGCAACTGAAGCTTTGGCATGTAAAGTATATAATCCAGAAGCGAGTGTATTACCAATTAATATTTCAGGTTCTGGATTACCAACAATAGAGGCAGAAATAGATGTGCAATCTACAGGAGCTATTGCTGAAGTAAGTGTTACAAAATTTAAAGGCAAGCATAATAGAAACAAAGATTTGATTGTGTCACTAATCTCTCCAAACAATAAAAAAGTAGAACTTTTCAAAAAAATATGCGATCAGAAAGACTTTAATTGTAAATTTAGTGACAAGTCAAATGAAGCTGTAAAATGCCCTCTAAATAATGGCAAGACCTATAGACCTAAAGATATGCTGTCATTATTTAATGGTGACCAAATACAAGGAACTTGGACATTAAGAATAGAAGATACAAAATCAGGAAACGGTGGTCAACTTACAGGTTTTTCAATAGAATTGTGCAGCAATGAAGTATTAGAAAACCCATATATTACTAAAAACAATATTTTAGTTTTAGCTCCTGCTACCACAAGAGAAATTGATAAGTATAGACTAAGCGTAAAGGATAATAACAACAGTTCGGAAGAATTGATCTATACAATCACTGCCTTGCCGGCATTTGGTCAATTGACTATGGATGGAAATATTATATCTATAGGGTCACAGTTTTCTCAATATCAAATAAATGAAGGGAAATTAAAATATACTGCTCCAGAAACTGAGCTAGCAGAAACTCAATTTTCTTTTACAGTAATAGATGGTGAAGGTGGATGGATAGGCATTACTAATTTTGATATTAAAATTGATCCATTGAATGGTATAACCGACGCAGTAATATTAAATAAAATCAAAGTATATCCAAATCCAGCGCATAACAAATTAACAATCGACATGAGTAATATTGATGTAATATTCAGTACTATAAATATTGTAGATCTCCATGGTAAAATGATCAAACACTTGTCTACTACAGACAACATTTCTACAATCGATGTTAGTAATATAGCGACTGGAATGTATTTTATTTCTTTTATAAATGATACTTATACACTGACTCGAAAAGTGGTTATTGAGTGATTTGATTTATGAATAAATATTTTGGTTAAATAAAAAGGCAACTTAGCACAAAAGGAGAAATACATAACTCACTAAATTATAATATTATGATAAAAAAATCAATATTTTAATTTTGTTAGGAATGTCCTCTTTTTTTCCTATTTCAATTTTGCTCAATGGGGATTTTTGTTAGGCACGGAACAAGAGTTTTATAATAATACTAGTTTAACAATACTTGAGCAAGCTGAAGGACGAACAATACTTAGCACAAGACGGTAGCATATTAATAGCTTCAAATGCCTATATACATGACGAAGATGGAAAGCGCCTTCAACTTCTAAAAATACCAAATAATTGTGATGGACCTGTTGGAATAACTGATTTTTCAAATAATGTAATAATCAGTAGTGTTAAACTTAGCCCAGTGCCCGATTTATTATAGAATAAATATTATTCACTCCACCCAGGAAAAAAAGCATCTTTAAAGTGCTCTATAGTCTGATATGCCTGATTGTGAAATAACACTGCAATAATATCAAATCTTATTTCCCATTGATGATCTATTTTTTCCATATAGTATGATGCTGCATCAATAAGAAGGGTTTCTTTTTTGGCAGTTACAAATGATTCTGGATTGCCAAAATAATTGTCTGAGCGTGATTTAACTTCTACAAATACAAGTATATCATCATTCATACATATAATATCTACTTCTGAGCGTCTATAACGCCAATTCTTTTCAAGTATTTTATATCCTTTTTTGACTAAAAATTCAATTGCAATTTCTTCTCCTTTTTTTCCAAGTTCTAAGTGTTTTGCCATTGTTAGTGTATAATTAACGTTAAGATAGAAATAATATAAAAGAAAAACATACTTTTACGTTTTCAAATAAATAAAAACACCAATCATTATGATGGATAAGCTAATAGAAAAATTTCCTGCGCAACTGACAGAATCACTACAAATAGGAAATGCTGCTGTACTAAACGCACATACTAAAGAAATAAATAAAATATATGTTGCTGGTATGGGAGGCTCAGGAATTGGGGCTGACTTTGTAGCAGAAATGATAAATGATGAATGTAAAGTTCCGTATTTAGTTGGTAAAGGCTACGACATACCTGCTTACGTAGATAGTAATACGCTAGCTATAATATCATCTTATTCAGGTAATACTGAAGAAACTTTAAGCGCATTTGATAAGATATTAAAAACTGGTGCTAAAGTGGTCTGTGTAGCTTCTGGAGGCAATGTAATAGCTAAGGCTAAAGAATTGGGACTTGATTATATTGAGGTGCCAGGAGGTTGGCCATCACCAAGAGCTTGCTTAGGTTTTTCTTTTGTTTTACAATTATTTGTAATTCAAAAACTTGGAATTATTAGTGATACAATCACTACACAGATCAAAGCAGGAATAAATATTATAAAATTTGATCAAGAAGATATCAAGAAGAATGCTAAAAAAGTTGCTGCCGCTCTATACGGTAAGACGCCAATAATATATACTACCGATAGGATGGAAAGTGTAGCAGTGAGACTTAGACAACAGATTAATGAAAATGCAAAATTACTTTGTTGGCATCATGTTATTCCTGAAATGAATCATAACGAGTTAGTGGGATGGAAAGACACAAGAAATGATGTGGCAGTAATATATCTTAGAAACAAAGATGATTTTAAAAGAAATGCAACAAGAATTGATATCAATAAAAAGATCGTTTCGAAACTAACAGAAACAGTAATTGAAGTATATTCTAAAGGTGCTTCTTTAACTGAAAAGATGATTTACTTCGTAAATTTTGGCGACTGGGTTAGTTTGTATATGTCAGAGTTGCATGGAGTTGATAATATTGAAGTAGATGTAATCGACTATCTAAAAAGTGAATTAGCTAAAGTATAATAACAATGACCACCTACTTTTAGTAGGTGGTTTTTTTTGGTGTTTTCTTTCCTTTATAAAACTAACACACTAAATGCTAACTCTAAATTAGAAAGTCTATTAGTGAATATGTTTAGGGTAATTGTAGGTATATAATTTCACAAACTTCTTCTATTTTTCTTCTGATTTTGGTATTACTTACAGCGTGATTGTTGATAATAATGCTAAATGAGTACCATTTGCCTCCTTGTGATCTAAAATATCCAGTATAAGATAGTACTCCTCCCATAGAGCCAGATTTTAAATAGAAGTTTTTTTGAGCATTTTCACCTTTAAGCATAGAAGATACAGTACCTGAAGCACCTGTTTGTGGTATATATTGAATAATATCTCTTACCCCTCTTTTTGCTGCTATATGTGATAAAAAATAGGTGAATGCTGCTGTTGTTATTGTATTTCTAGGTGACAATCCACTACCGTCTTCTATATGAAAGCTATTTTGGTCAATGCCGATCTTTATTAATCGATCTTTAATAATATTTACACCGCCTTCTATAGATCCTACGTTATTAATTTTTTTACCCAAAAGGCGTATTATACTTTCACAGTATAGATTTATACTTTCAAAATTAGCATCTTTAATAATGGTGCTGAGAGATCGAGAAGTGAGTAAAAGCAATTCTTTAAAGTTGCGTTTTTTTATTGGGTTTTCAGATATTCCATATCCTCCATTCTGAATATTAATATATGTCAAGGCATCAGAAATAATGTGTGCAAATGTTAGTGGAGGATTTGGAATCGCCCCTTTGATAATAAAATGCTGCTTTCTATAAGGAATGCTCCCTCTTATTATCTTATTAAAATTATATGGATCGCCATATATGTATGCATTATCACTTGTCTTAGCACCTTTAACTACTACTTCACTTGTAAATCCAATATTAGGAACAATAGGGCTAGTATGGCTTACACTCACAATGTCTCCTTGCTTACCTGTTTCGAAATAAAGATTATATTTGTTTTCATTAAAGTTAAGTGCCCATGCGCCACTTCCATAATAATTAGCAATGTCAGAATAGGGCCAATTTTTACCGATTGATTGTCCATCATATACATTGGTTCTTACCTCAATGATACCGTCGATACATGTTATTCCTTTTTGCTTAATTACATCAACAATTTCTGATTTTCTTGTAGCCCAATTGTTTTCTTTGCCATATCTGCCAGATCCTAAAGTAGGATCACCAGTACCTATTATTACGATATTGCCTTGTAATGTTCCATCATCATCAATTTCTCCTGAATAACCAATTTTAGTTTTATATTTAAACCCTTTACCCAGTATATCTAAAGCATTTAATGTTGTTATTAATTTTAGAGAACTAGCAGGAATCATTTTCTTGTTTCCACCAATATTAATTGATTCATTACCTTCTATATCTCTAACCGAAAGACCAATTTGAGCATAAGTAAACATGGAGTCAGATAGAATTTTTTTAACTTTATTTTCTATAGATTTTTGTGCTATTGAAGTAGTTGCTAAAACCCCAAAAAGAAACACAATTAAGAAACGATTCATATTTGTACTGATTCATAACCAATATTGAATAATGCATCTCCTTGATTGACAACTGAGGCATTGCTATGTCCAATGATGTATCCATTTTTAGTTGCACTTACAGTGATAGATTTATTTCCATATGCATCTTTTAGTACCCCCAAAGGTTCACCTTTTTGGATATAATTACCAGATTTCTTTGACCATATAAATATGCCTGAATATGGCGCTCTTAACCAAGATGTTTTTTTTATTATAATAGATTTTGTACCATTATTTTCACTTGAATGATGTATCATATCAAGATGTGCAAATACACGTTTGAGTCCATTAACTCCTACAGTAATTGCATGTCCGTCAAGTCTCACACTTTCACCTCCTTCAAAAATAAGTGTTGGAACCTTGTGAATTCTTGCTGTTTTTCTAAAAGACTTTGGGATAACTGCTTTTTGAATAATAAATTTTGTTCCAAATATCAAAGCTAACTCTTCAGCTGCCTTATCTACTTTGCTGTATCGGATTTGAGGATAATTAAATCGTGATGCTCCTCCGGTATGAAAATCCATTGCAAAATCTACAAATGGTAATATCTTTTTTGTCAATGTATTTGCTACCCTTGATGCGAGTGATCCTCTTCGGGTTCCAGGAAAACTTCTATTTACATCCTTGCCATCAGGAACTTCTCTGCTAAAATTAATAAACCCAAATACATTTAATAATGGAATCACGATTACTGAGCCTCTGTCCAGATTATTAAACAAGTCTGCTTCAATTGTCCTTCTTACGATTTCAATTCCATTAATTTCATCGCCATGGACTCCACCTAATAGTAAAACACAAGGCCCTGGGTTTTTACTCCTAAAAATATGCGCCACTATATCTATCTTAGTATCTGAAGGTAGTCGCCCAACATTTATCCTTACTAAAGAATTCTCCCCAGGGAATACACTTTGGTTTTCAATTATAATTGGTTGTTCAAATGGATGCTTTATATCTCTATTTTCAATCATGTATATTGATAGTTTCTCTCTACAAAAGTAATAATTTTACCTGCAATATCTTTTCCTGTCGTAGTTTCTATTCCTTCAAGACCTGGCGAAGCATTTACTTCGAGTACCATTGGGCCTTTACTTGACTGTAAAATGTCCACTCCAGCAATCTTTAGACCCATTACTTTAGCAGCTTTTTTAGCAACATTCATTTCTTCATCATTGAGTTTTATTATTTCAGATGTAGCACCTCTGTGCAAATTTGATCTAAATTCTCCTTCTGCAGCTTGACGTTTCATTACTCCTACTATTTCATTGTTAACTATGAGTACTCTAATATCAGCACCACCAGCTTCTTTAATAAATTTTTGTAAAAATACTTTTTGTTTTGTTTTATGAAATGCTTCAACAATTGATTCTGCTGTCTTTTTTTGTTCTGCAAGAATAACACCTAAGCCATGTGTACCATGTACTAATTTTATAATGATAGGCATTGGACCAACCTCATCAATCATTTGATTGACGGAATATATATTATTAGAAATTGTAGATTTTGGTACTCTTATCCCATTAGCTGCTAAGATTTGCATACAAGATATTTTGTTTCTCGCTTTTAATAAGGGATCAGATTTTAGACTGCAAAAGATATTCATTAATTCAAATTGTCTAATAACACTTGAACCAAAATTAGTTGCTGATGCTCCTATTCTTGGGATTACAGCATCTACATTTTTAATCTTTTGCCCAAGGTAATATATTGCAGGAGATCCATGTTCTATTACCAAATCGCATTGCATATGATCCAAAACCTTTACATAATGGTTTTTTCTTCTACATGCATTTACAAGACTCTGTGTACTATAAAGATTCGGGTTGCGTGAAAGAATAATAATATTCATAAAATACAGATTGTCAAATTTAATAAACTCAATAATACACAAAATATTATGATTTCTAAATCACTAACCTATAATTTAACTATTCTTGACATTGTTTTTATCTCTTGATTTAAGAATCGTATATAATATACACCTGATGGATAGGCCAATAAGGATATCTGTCCTTCAAATACGTTATTGTATTTTTGCAATGGCATCTGTTGGATGATTTTTCCACTTGAATTGATGATCTGCATTTGCATTTTATACTTATTGGTATTCAAGTTTTTTACTTCTATATGATAATATCCATTTCCAGGATTAGGAGAAACAATAATACTATAAGAGTTCTCTATATCAATTACAGATGTTGGCATCATTACAACAATTTCTTCAGAATATGTACAATTTGAGTCTGCTGAAGTAACTAACACATTATAAGTCCCTGCAGTTAGGTTTTCAAAAAGTGGATTATTTTGAGTAGTTACTCCGTTATCTATACTATAACTATAAGGCTCTAATCCACCTACAGCAAGTATCATGATAGATCCATTTGGATTGTTTTCGTCAGTAACGTTAAATACTTCTACCTCGGTAGATAGTACACAGGGCTGACCTACACAAAAAATAAAATTTTCTGAAGTGCCAAATTCTCCACCTATTACTTCTACTAATCCATCTTGATTTATTATTTGGTATCCACCTTCACCAAAATCACAACATATACCATCTCCAGCAGAATCTTGAATATAGAAATTATAACATTCATCAAGTTCTAAACAAAAGACATTCGTATATAAAGTATTAACTTGATCATAGCCAGATCCACTTGCTATCAATGGACCATTAGATAAAAACCAATTAATTTCTTCAGGAAAATCATCAGTAGTTAACAACATTGTATATTCAATTAGCTCACTTGAGTATATGACTGTTACAGCATCTTTATTATTCTCAATTTTTTGATCTATTTCGTTATTAATGCTTAATATTTCGATATTGAATTCATTTTCTCCGTCAATAAGCGCATTTATTGGTATGGTTATAAGTTCTTGTTCGTCCCTTGCTATATTACCTGTATACTCATACACAAATGGAAGATTATCATTAAATGAAATACTTATTTCAGCTACATTAATTATATCAATACCATTGTTTTTTAGAAAGAAACTAAAATCTAGATCATCACTACATACATTATCATATATCGTTACAATAACACTTCCATCAATATTTGGAATGTGATTTACTGTTTTAAAAATAGTATCATTACTTATTTGCTCGTCATTAGGGTATTGAGTAAAGACACCGATTTGATAGGTTTCAAAATTAGATAAATCTAAATTTTTAATAAAGGTATGATCATAAGAATCTCCTTCGAAAATAGTATCAACTATAATAAAACTATCAACCACTTGGTTTTCAAAAATCAAACCTATTTTAGTATTTACAAGGCTATCTATACCTGCATTAAATATTTGTACTGTTACTGATTCTTCAGCAGTCAGTCCACCTGATGTTACAGGACTTATTATAGCAGATGGTCTAGCATCAATTTTACTTTTTTGAAGTTTAAAAGCTACTATTCTAGTTTTTGTATTATTGTTATCTGAGTTTCCTGCGTATTCAGAGGTGTACCAAAAAGTAAAGCCATTAGTAGGATCAACTCCCATCTGTGCATAATCGCCAAACCTTCCTCCTGATGATATTGAAGTAGTACCTTCAACAACAATGATTTCTTCTACAGTCATTACTCCTAAAGGATCATTGGCAAATCTTCCAGTTAGTCCTATTCCTACATAATCTGTTGTACTCGATATATTGTAACCTAATGCAATATTACCAAATTTGTCTATCGCAATAGAAGACATATATCTTTCTTTGTCGTCAGGAGCATAAGTGCCTTCTTGGTAGATAGACCATTCTTCATCTCCACTTTTTCTAAGTTCCATCCATCGTACACCAGCTTGATTTAACCCATCGGTAGCAT
Source organism: Saprospiraceae bacterium (assembly GCA_036479655.1). Taxonomy (GTDB): domain Bacteria; phylum Bacteroidota; class Bacteroidia; order Chitinophagales; family Saprospiraceae; genus CAJXUU01. The sequence goes on along the minus strand of JAZGFO010000268.1, from coordinate 27,396 downwards.
CCGTCAAAAACGATAAAACGATTGATTCGTGTGTACCAAAATTTCTATACTGAGGTACATTTAATATTACTTCAGGTATTGCATCAAGGCCATTACCACCTAATTGTGGAACACATGCAAACCCTCCTGTAATCGAAGAACATGGATAACTATCAAATGGGGTAGTTACGATTGTTGTATTTATTATTTGTGTATTGCTTTCATCATTCCAGTCTATATCAAAAGTATACAATTCTAACGCATCTTCATCAGTAGCACCCCACGAAGAATCATTGATTCTCATCACCACAGGTAGCGAATCTTGTGGTAATAAATCTCCATTAAAATCCAAGGGCGTTGATACATAAAAACCCGCTTCTGTATTAGAAGCACCTATAACTTCTATATGCTGCATAGTCACTTCATCTTCACTAGCTAACAAGGCACGTCTGTCAATAAAATAATTATCTAACATACTAGGTCCTCCCTCATTTGTTGTCACAACTATTGCATTGGGCCATATGCCAAATTTTGGATAATCTGGAAAAAATGGTGTTGTAAAGTCATAGACAGTATAGCTCCCAAGCGGATCATCTGTATCAGAAACAGCTATTAAGATGTCTTTTGGTCCTGCAAACTCTGTAATCAACCACCGATTTGCCATTTCATCAAATAGTATTATTGGATCTCCTATTCCTTGCTTATTAAGCGTTGTCCACAAGGTATTAGCTGCAAAATCCATAACAAGCCCACCTAGTTTGTCAAATATGCCAATTTGTGTTGAATTGATAGCTTGTATATAATAGTTGAGTCCTATATCTCCTGATGGGTCATGTGGACTACCGAATGTATTAAATAAACCATCAACATTAACTTTTAGTGCTCCAACTTTTGCTGTTCCCATTACCTTTTGACGAACGGGATCAGGACCTTGATGTTCCATTTCTGGTCTTGTAACTTTACTTTTACCTCTATTTTTAAAATTGTCTGGTGCTTGTGTATTGGATTTTATTGCTTGTTTCTTCTTTCTAGAAGTAGGTGATTTTGGCACAAGGTCAATAAGTGCTTTAGTTTGTCCTAATTTTTGAATTTTAGTACTTGTTTTTTTGTAGGTAACAATGTCAGATTGTGCCTGGCACACTACAATACTTAAAGTAAAAAGTAGGATGAATATTAATTTAGTGTTCATAGTATAATTTTTAGAGCCTTATGCTTATCCAATATGGAAAACTATTGTTTTTCTATTTTTTCGAGGACGGAGATGCTTTTCCTTTTTTACTATTGAAAGTATTTTTTCGATTAGATTTATTATCTATCAATGTTATTATAGCTGGGTGATTGAGCAAATCTGTTTTTAGATTAGTTTTTTCTTTTGTTATATTAAATTTTAACAACCATTGGTTTTGAGATTTGCTTACTTTTTTATATTCATACAAATCATAGTTAAGCATTTTAACCAAAATCTTCGGATGCACATTATCTTTTAGTAAGACAATATAATTAGCACTTATTGCTTCTGATAAAGCTTGTTTTTTTGATTTGCAGGCTACGATAGATAGCGCCAATAAAATAATAAGTATGTTCTTCATAATACGAAGTATTGTATATTAATTACGAATATACCAATTGAATACTAATAGAAATATTAAATAACAAGCTTTTTGGACAGACCTGTTTTTACCGACAATTCAAATGTTGGTAGCAGAAAGCTAAAATATGTGGTAATAGTAAGCCTTATTGTTTTTTAAATACACCTACGCAATAATATGGTTCACTATTAGGTTCGTTAAGATTTACTAATAATTTTAACGTTAATTCATTGTTTAGAATACTTGCATTTCCAGAAAGATTTACCGTTTCACCGCCATCTATGATTGTTTGATCAAGAAATATAATCTCATCCCCTTCAATATTAGCTATCAAATTACTTCCTTCTGCAAGTACATTAAGCTCTAAGATACTTGTACCTTTGCTAATAAGTAAAGTTGCATCATCTCCATCTCCATCACAAACCCAGCTGTCAGATTTCCAAAGTCCTAGATATACTTCTCTAACTTCTGTAGAGCAGTCAGAACCTGTATATCCTGTATTACAAAGGCATGTGCCCTCCAAACAAAGTCCATTATTACATTCAACATTTTTGCAAGGGTCACTACATGAAGAAAACATAAAAATAGATAGGCATAAAAAAACAATTGATAGAAAATGTTTCATAACTTATATTTGTCAGAGGTTAAATAAAAATAAAAGTACTAATAATTTTTGAGATTAATGTTTACCATAAAGGATATAACTTCAAATTTGAGATTGCATCAATTTGCTATCGATTAATTCTATTTCTTTTTGGGAAAATTGTTTTTTATATCTACCTATATTCGCCTTAGAAAGGTCAAGGGATACCATTTTTTCTTCAAAAGAAATATTAGCAAATTCACACATTTTTTCAACGGTTTCTGTTGTGTTATTAATAATATTTTCAAAATCTATTTCTAAATATTGACTTTTGTCTAATATTGATTTTTGTTTTTCCCATTGACCTATTACTGATTTGTACCATTTCAATATTTGGGTAAGATCATTTGGACACCATTTTTGACCTATTAATGACGCTATCACATCTCTTGGGTCTCTTCTGATATGGAGCATTCTGCCTTGGGGCAATATTTTTAATAAATCTGCGGCATAAAGTATGCTCCACGTATTATCTTCTACAAATACCTTTTTTTTATCTTTAGTAAGAATAGAATTTATACAACTATTCAAAAAAACTGATATTGGTTTTATCAATTCTTCTTTAGTGGTTGGAGCACTAAAATACATACTGTTATTGCTGATCAAGGCTGCTGTTCCTGGCCATCTTCCATTATATTCAAAATCTATCAAATCTTTAATTAGTGTTTTTACTAATTCTTGATATCCTGGGATCCATTTTTCTAATTCCCAGCCAGCGTATGGGTATGGTGTTAACTTTTTTCCCGTAGCGTCATATTCCGAAATCCAGTTATTAATTTCGGATTGCTGTTCTTTAATTTTAGAGAGTGACAATAAATAACTTTCTAGGTCTTTTATTTTTTTATCTGCACTATATGGTGACCAAGTTGCCGAATAACTATTAATAAAATCAACTAATCCACCAGGATCTATTGTAAATCTATATTCAAATGGTAAAATCGCACACTGTGAATGTAACCCAAATATTGCCTTAGTAATATTAGTTCCTGATCTTCCTGTTCCTGATATAAATATTGTTGGTGCTTGCATTTTATTCAAATACTAATTTTACTAAGTGTTTTATTTGTCCAAAGATATATTAGTTTTTTTGTTTTGAGTAATTACAATCTAGAAACCTTAGTAAGTTAGGATTTTATAACTCTAATTAACATCTGTTAGATAACAATTTAAATAATATTCAATTTTGACTTGTTAATATTTCATATTATTGAATTAAATTCATAATATCACACAAATATTATACAAATTGATAGTATTTATCAAAATACATGAACACTGTTTTGTATTGTGATATATTTGCCATATATTTGTATTATCAATTCAACAAAAGTGTTGTGTTTTTTTATAATATAAATTGTGAGGTGATGAAATTGGCAGACATGCCCTCCTGTCTCGGGGGTGAAGATCACACAATAAACGATGAATAAGGGGTTGACCACTATGTTTTTCCCATTCCTAATAAGATTAATGTTCATTGGCTAAGTGCTTCGTGGAGGTTCGAATCCTTCTCTCACAGCAATTTTTAATAGCATTGCAATTATACTTAGTATACTTCTTTTTTGTAATTCAAATATTGCAATTGGACAATCAGTAGTTAATCCATTTCTAATATTTTTTTAGCCTAGTTTGGTTTGAAATGATGAAGTGACAAAAACTGTATTCTTATTCCTTTAAATTCAGTAGGAACACTTCTAACATCTATTGATAGATTTTATAAAATCAATATAAAATATTAAATCTTATTAAAAATAAAATTATTCATTTTGGTCCATAGATGCATTCTTGCATTGTCTCCGTAGATTCCATGATTTCTATTAGGATATATGTAAGTATCAAATTGTTTTTCTGCCTTTATCAATGCATTCATCATTTCTGCTGTATTCTGAAAATGTACATTATCATCTGCTAAGCCATGTACAATAAGATAATTACCTTTTAGTCGATCTGCAAAGTAAACTGGACTGTTGTTTTTATAGCCATTTTCATTTTCTGCTAATGTGCGCATATATCGTTCTGTATAAATAGTATCATACCATTTCCAACTTGTAACAGGGGCTACAGCGATTGCAGATTTAAATACATCATTGCCTTTTAGTATACATAATGAAGACATATAGCCACCATAACTCCATCCATAGATTCCTATTCTACTTGCGTCAGTATAAGGCAATCTACCAAGATATTTTGCTGCTTCTATTTGATCTACTGTTTCGTACTTACCCAATTGTAAGTAAGTCATTTTTTTAAAGTCTTCGCCTCTAGCTCCAGTACCTCTTGGGTCAACACAGGCTACTATGTATCCATGTTGAGCTATCTGTTGATACCACCAATAATTGTTTCCTTTCCATCCATCTGTTACTTGTTGGCTACCTGGGCCACTGTATTGTGTCATAAATATTGGATAATTACCATTTGATTTAAAGTTTTTTGGTTTTATCATCCATCCATTAAGCTCTACCCCTTCACTTGTTGTGAAATTAAAAAACTCAACAGGAGAGACATCGTAAGCTCTTTGAAGATCTTTAATGCCACTATTGTCTTCTATCACTCGCACAATCTCCCCATCTCTTGTGTGTACAGTGTAGGTATTAGCAGCGTTAATTGTACTATAAGTATTTACAAAAAAGTCAAAAGTACTACTCCATTGGGCATTATTGTTACCTTGTTTTTGTGATAATAGATTTTTGTTTTTTCCTTTTAGATTTACTTCATATATACCTCTAGTAAGTGGCGTTTTTTCGGCAGCTTGATAATAGACCTTTTTATTTTTTTCGTCAACGCCATAAAAATCTGTAACATCATAATCGCCAGAAGTAAGGGCTGCTTTTTGTTTGCCTTTCATATCGTAGAGGTAGATATGGTTATAACCACTTTTTTCACTCGTCCATACAAAGTGCTTTCCGTCATTTAAAAACGTTAGATTATCTGTAATATCGATATAGTATTTATTGGTTTCGTGTAATAATACTTTAGACTTGTTTTTTTTCGTGTTGATCTTATAAAGTTTCAAATCATCTTGATGACGATTCATTTTAAAAACTATAAGATCGTTTTTATTAGTGGTCCACTTAATTCTTGGAATATAAATATCTTTTTCATCACCAATATCAGCTTTCTTGATTTTATTTTTTCCGACATAATATATATGTGCACTTACATCAGCATTGATTTCTCCAACTTTAGGATATTTAAATGTTTCATAGGTAGGATACATTTCATCGTTGTATCTTGTCATTGTAAATTCTCTTACTGCAGATTCATCAAATCTTATAAAAGCAATTTTTTTACCATCAGGAGACCAAAAAAAAGCTTTGGCAAATCCAAATTCTTCTTCATATACCCAATCAGTAGCTCCATTAATAATTTTATTTATTCTGCCGTCTTTAGTTATTTGAGTTGTTTTTTCTTTTTTCAAATCTGTATAATAGAGGTTGTTTTCATACACAAAAGCAACCTTTTCTGCTTTGGGATCAAAGGTGGCATAACTGATTTTACCATCTAAGTCAGATACAGGTATTAGATTTTTGGTCTCCGTATCATATACATGAAAAAACGCCATTGTGCTTCTTCTATATATAGCTTGCACTTTACTCTTAATCATTATTTTTGACTCATCTTTGCTAAAGGTATAGGATGATATATTACCTCCAAATCCTGATTTGTCTTTGATGTCATCTCCTTTTAGAATATCTGCAACGTGTGCACCAGTTGTCAAATCATACTTTTTGATTGTATTATCTTGCAACCTAGTAAAGTGTTTACCGTCATTTAAAAAGTTAAAACCTGCTACAGATTTAGTTCTGAATGTAAAATCTTTCCACAAATCTGTGGTCAAAATCTCTTTTTGTGCAGCAATTGAGCCGCCAATAAATATAAATACTAAAAATAATAATTTTTTCATGTGCTATTCTAAATTTTCAAACTTACATACAATAATTAGTGATAATCGTGAGATGGACAAATATAAGCTTATTTGAATTACTATTTTTAATTATTCGATATGAATAAATTAAGATTAGACATATAAGATATTTTAGCCGATTAAAGTCAAAATGAAGCTATAGGGCTGTAAAACGACAAATATTAGGCATAAATTAAAGTTTTAACATAATATTTTGAAAAAGAACACAAAAAAGTTTGCAGCAGAATAAAAGTTGTCATATCTTTGCATTTCAAAATAATAATTCACAAACCATGTAAAATATTATATCTGACGATAATATATTTTGCATAAAAATTTTTAACGCATGTTTAAGAATACACTTAGTAAAACTACACGAGGATCAGCAAACAGATTTAAAGTAACTTCTTTTGATAAAAAAATGATGTTACTTGATCAAATGATGGCAGAGAATGCTAGCAAAGATTACAATCCAAGAAAGACAAGAAATAGATCTTTAAAAGGAATTGTACTTAGAACAAAATAAGAATATAAGAATAGTTTTTATAGTTAGTTAGTTAGTATTTAGAAAAGCCTTGCAATGGAGATTGTGAGGCTTTTTACTTTTAGTGAATTTGACATTAGAATTTTAAATCATTGCTAATATTTATCTATACAAAAATCCAGAACCTTTATTGACGAGATATATCTTTGCTTCCTAACTTAATACTGGTATTGAACGTGATTATTAATTTTATAATGTACTTCACCATAATGTAATTATTCTCAAACATTGGACTGCCAGTTATCTTGGAGCGTAAAGACTTTAAGAATAATTCTACCTTTTTAGTGACTGCAAAGCATCTAATCGTCTAAATGTTGTATGTTTGTGACATCAAATGGAAAAACTACTTCATTTGATATGAACAAAACATGTGTTTTGTAAACATTTTAAATTTTAGAGCTTTCAAATTAGTGAATAAGAAAACAAAAACAAAGAACCAAAGAATATTTGACAAGGAATTATTTCCACATATGGATGCATTAAAAACCTTTGCATACCACCTGTCATATAACGAAGAAGACGCTAATGATCTCGTCCAAGAGACATATATGAAGGCGCACAGATTCATAGATAAATACTTAGAGGGAACTAATGCGAAGGCATGGTTGTTTAAGATATTGAAAAATGCTTATATCAACGAGTACCGGAAGAAAAAGAAACGACCGCAGCAAGTTGATTTTGAGGATATTATTTCTTACCAGAATAGTGATTCGGCATCAAGCTCGAAATACTTAGATTTAAGGCAAGAAATTTTTGAAAACATGATGGGTGATGAAGTAACTATTGCCATCAATGCATTACCGATAGATTTTAGGACTGTTATTTTGCTTTGTGATATCGAAGGATTTACATATGAAGAAATATCCAAAATTATAGATGTACCAATTGGTACTGTAAGATCAAGACTTTTTAGAGCAAGAAATATGCTTAAAGAAAAATTGAGAAATTACGCTGAAAAATTAGGATACGAAGACAGGAGAGGTTTGAAGAAATCTAAGTCTACCGAGGAAGAATAAGTTTTTACTATTTTTATTTGTTTTTTACTATTTTATTGTATTATATTTACGACGTATTAATTTACATTTTATGTAATACTTGGCACAAAATATCGAATGAATGTTATATTCATGGTATTTGTTTCAAGTAATTAAGACCAGACAAAATATATTTATTATGAGAAATCAGGAAAATACTGGAGTTTTAAGGGGACAAATTAATCTTTACTTTGACAATGCGCTTTCTCCTTCTGAGAAAGATAATTTGCTTCAAAAAGTAGATGCTGACCCAAAGTGCAACAAAATGTTTAATAAAGAAAAAACTTTTAGAGATTTTATAAAGAACAATGTAAAACGTTCTTCTGTATCTCCAGATCTCATTCAATCTATTAGAGACAGCATTAGAGTCGTATAATCCACCAGCTAGAAGCTTTAAAAACTTGCTGCTATTATATAAAACACTGGTGCTCTGATACTGGTATTTTTCCACTAATTTAAGCAACATAGCGTAACGGTTTGTAAAGGGTAGTTATACTTGTTACCTGACTGTTCTTTTTCCATTCTGTTTTAGCGTTGGCTGATATATTGCAATTTTGGTTGTTATGTTTGGCTTTTGCTTATTGATTAAAGTCTTGATATTACTTCTCCTTAAAAATGGTTTAACTTTTCATAGTGTTTCCTGCCAACAAGAATTTACTGGTAGCGTTTTTTCTACAGCCACACCATTAGATAATCATCTATTTTATAGTTGTCCAAATCTCCGTTGAAAATAGTAATAAATAAATTACTACCTTGCTTGTTATTAAGCAATAACTAAAAAACAATAAGTTAATGGAAGTAAAATTTTGTGGAGCGGCTCAATTTGTAACAGGAAGCTGTCATTTGATAACATTAGATGATGGTTATAAGATATTATTAGATTGTGGACTTTTTCAAGGAAAAGGTAAACATATTTGGGACAGAAATAATACTTGGCATTTTGATCCAGCTGAGATAGATTGTTTAATATTGTCACATGCCCATATAGATCATACTGGTCGAGTGCCAAAACTTGTAAAAGATGGATTTACTGGTACAATTCATTGTACACATGCAACCAGAAGTCTATGTGCTATTATGCTTATGGATAGTGCCAAAATACAGGAACGTGATGTAGAGTGGCACAATAGAAAAATACTAAAAAAACGTAAAAAGGACCTTGCTTCATTGCGTGTAACATTATATGACTTAGATGATGCAATAGAGACAATGAAAAAATTTGTCAGTTATGGTTATGATGATTGGCATCAAATAAATGATCGAGTATCGGTGCTATTTAAAGATGCTGGTCACATATTAGGTAGTGCAAGTGTAACTATTAAAGTAACAGAAAACGGTAAAGAAAGAATTATAGGTTTTACTGGTGATATAGGAAGACCAGATAGACCAATCCTTAGGGACCCACAACAGATGCCAGAGGTTGAATATTTGATATGTGAATCTACTTATGGTGGAAAGGATCACGTACTACCTCCAGAACAATCAGAGCAATTTTTAGAAATTTTAAAAGAAACTTGCCTTGAGAAAAAAGGAAAATTAATTATTCCTGCCTTTTCTGTTGGACGTACTCAAGAACTAGTCTATATGATGGACAAGATGGCATCTGCTGGATTGCTTCCTAAGTTGCCCGTTTATGTTGATAGTCCTTTAGCTGTAAATGCTACGATGATTTTTGGAGCGCATCCAGAATGCTATGACAACGCTCTAAATGAATACTTATTAGTTGATGATAATCCATTTGGGTTTAATGATTTAAATTATATTAGAGATGTTGTAGATTCTAAAGCACTGAATGATACTGATGAGCCATGCGTAATAATAAGTTCTGCTGGGATGATGAATGCAGGAAGGGTTAAACATCATTTGTACAATAATATAGATGACAAAAAGAATACTTTTCTTATTGTTGGATATTGTTCTCCTGATACACCAGGAGGAATGTTGAGAAATGGAATTGAAACGATCAAGCTATTTGGTGATTGGAAAATGGTTAATGCCGACATTAAAATCATGGATTCTTTTTCTGCACATGGAGATAGAGGAGAAATTTATGATTTTATAAAAAATCAAAAATCGCTTAAAAAATTATTCCTCGTTCATGGCGAAATAGATACGCAACTAAAATTTAAAGAATATTTGAATGAAAAAGGTTTTTCAGATATTGAAATACCAGCTGAAGGCGATTATTTTGAGATTAATTAATAGATATTGGAATAGAATTAAAGTAAAAAGTTACAGTAAATGAAGATATATTCTTGGAATGTCAACGGTGTAAGAGCCGCAGTAAAGAAAAATTTTGTAGAGGAGGTGAAATTGTCTGATGCAGAAATATACTGTATTCAAGAGACAAAAGCACAAGATGATCAAGTATTAGAAGCCTTGACTAATCTTAAAGGATATCATATCAATGTAACTTCGGCAGTAAAAAAAGGATATTCTGGTGTAGCTACTTTTAGTAAAGCAAAACCAATCAGTGTTACTTACGGTATTGGATTAGAAGAACATGATAGTGAAGGACGTGTGCTTTGTACAGAGTTTGATCGTTTTTATATGGTCAACGTATATGTTCCTAATGCTGGAGCAGGAATGAAGCGATTAGATTATAGGAAAGAATGGGATGCCGCTTTTGGATCGTATCTAACAGGTTTGAAAAATAAAAAGCCTGTAATAGTTACTGGTGATCTTAATGTAGCTCATCAACCAATAGATCTTGCAAGGCCCAAGCCCAATTATGATAAAACCAGCGGATATACTCAAGTGGAAATAGATGGCATCACCAATCAAATAAATTCTGGTTTTGTGGATGGATACCGTATGCTTCATCCCGAAAAAATAGAGTATTCTTTTTGGAGTGTACGATTTGGTGCACGAGCAAGAAATGTAGGTTGGAGAGTTGATTATTTTTTAGTCGATGATAGGTTGAAGGACAAAATTAAAGAGTCGACAATTCATACCGCAATTATGGGAAGTGATCATTGTCCAATATCTATAGTGATTGATAAGTTGTAGTAAAATTATTACTAATCAACGGTTACAATTATCCCATAATTCTAAATGCTATCAATTGTGCAAATATTCCAACAATATAGCCTCCATATACATCCATAGTATTATGGGCTTTGAGCAATAGTCGACTTGTACCTACTGCACCTGCTACAACTATAACCAACAACATGATAACATTGGTATGAATATTAAATACTCCAAAAGGAAACCTTAGTATAAAGCTGTCATAAGCATAGAAATATCTAATAATAAAAAAACCAGCTAACAGTCCCCCCATACCTACAGTGTGCAAACTAATCTTGGTAAAACTATTAATCATAAGTGCCAAAAACAAACCTATTGTAGAACCTAAAACAAAAAAACTAAAGGCGGCTGGAATCGTACTATTTCCTTTAATATTTACAAATAACCACAAATAAAACACACCTGTAACAATAAGAGGTCCTATCCGTTCTTGTTTGTCTTTCATTTCAAATGACTTAATCAACTCAAGCATTTTCATCATGAAAATTGAAAAAAGTGGAAAGAAAATGGTAAGCATTAATACAGAAAAAATCAATAGAAAACGAGATTTTTCATCTTGAATACTAAAAATATATGGATTAAGTGTCAGTAGTAATATCAGTACATACCCAATCAAAAAAAGAGGATGAAATACAAGTGATAATATTTTTGCAGTGGTTTTCATTATTTATAAACTACTAGTGAGTAACAAATCCAAATTGGTATATTTTAACTCAAATCTACGACTAATATACTCATTTGTGATTCTTCCTTTATAACTATAACATCCATTTCTTGTCCCTGCACTAGAATATAAAAGTTCTTCTATATTAAGACAGCTACCAGCTTTGACTAGCAATGGTATTATAATATTACTTACGGCTACCGAAGCGGTACGACTAACTTTAGATGCAATATTAGGCACACAATAATGAATAATTCCATGCTTAACAAATGTTGGGTCTTGATGTGTTGTTATTTCCGATGTTTCAATACATCCACCTTGATCGATGCTTATATCTACAATTACAGCACCTTCTTTCATTTTTGACACCATTTCTTCAGTCACCAATATAGGTGTTCTACCCTGAGTAGAATGCATAGCTCCTATCACAACATCTGCACTCAATAATTGGTATGCTAAATATACTGGATTTATAGATGATGTATGTAGTTGTCTACCAATAGCAGATTGCAAACGCATGATTTTAGTAATATCATTGTCAAATATTCTTACAGAAGCTCCCAAATTTAAAGCTGTCTTAGTAGCAAATTCTCCAACTAACCCTGCACCTAATATAACCACTTTTGCGGGAGGAACTCCGCTCACTCCACCCAAAAGTACACCACGACCCTGCTTTGTGTTTTGCAACAATTCGGCAGCTGTCTGTATCGCCACCATGCCAGACAATTCACTAGTTATCTGAACAATAGGAAAGGACTTATCTTCTGCCTGTATATATTCCATTGCTAGTGCAGTAATTTTTTTTTGTTGCAACTTTAAAAAATATTCCTGACTTAAAGTAGGCAATTGGATAGGAGAAATAATCACCTTTCCATCATGCATCATATCTAATTCTTGTATAGATATTGGAGAAATTTTTACAATAATATCAGATTTAAAAACTTCATTTGCAGTTGTACAAATAATAGCTCCAGCTTCAGAATAATTATGATCACTAAAATTTGATTTTTCTCCTGCCCCGGACTGAACCATTACCTTATGACCATATCCTACTAATGTCCTTATAGAGTTAGGAACCAAAGCTACTCTACTTTCAAGATTAGGATTTTCCATAGGGACACCAATGATAACAGATCCTGATTGTTCATCAATTGCCAATCTCTCTTCTTGAGTCTCAAATTGACTTTCCGTAAAAAAACTTGAAAAACTTATTGGCGAACTAGGAATATTCATTGTTATTTAAAATTTTAGACTAACGCTTCAGTTTATTAATACTCGAATAACCGTAAAACTAATACATATTCTTATAAAGCGATTGATTTAATGATATTTTGTCATTCTGTGTCTTCTCTATGTGGCTTGCATAGAAGTGATATTCAACTATAAGTACAAATTATTAATAAAAGCATGATGGAAAACACGTTTTTAATATCTTTGCTGCAAAATATATAAAATATTGAATATGAGTGATGTAAAAAAGACTGTATTGTCATGTATACAACCTACAGGTGATATGCATTTGGGTAATTATTTTGGCGCGGTAAAAAACTGGGTTGATCTTCAAGAAAAATATGAATGTGTATTTGGGGTTGTAGATTACCATGCAATGACAATGCCATATGATGTTAAAAAATTGCGTAACAATACATGGGAATTAATCACAAATTTGATAGCTGTAGGAGTAAATCCAGAAAATTTATTTATCCAGTCACTTGTTCCAGAGCATGCAGAACTGGGATGGATTTTTAATTGTTTTTGTGGTGTTGGAGAATTAAGTCGGATGACACAATTTAAAGATAAGTCTCAAAAAAATGAAGAAGGAAAGAATAATTTTATTTCTGTAGGGTTGTTGGATTATCCCGTATTACAGACGGCAGATATTCTTATCTACAAAGCCGATTTTGTGCCCGTAGGTAAAGACCAAGAACAACATTTAGAATTATCTAGAAATATCGCTGGTAGATTTAACCATCAAGTAGGGCAAGAGTATTTTGTAATGCCACAAGGACTGTATACAGAAACTCCAAAAATAATGTCTACAGCAGATCCTACAAGAAAAATGAGCAAGTCAGCTGGAGAGAATCACTATATTTCTTTATTTTCTGAACCTACAAGAATCACAAAACAAATAAAATCGGCAGTAACCGATACTGGTGGTTTTCAAGAAAACATGAGTGAAGGTGTAACTAACCTTTTTAGATTACTAAAGGCAAGTGGAGATACTGATAACCATGCCCAATTAATGTCAGCGTATAATGATGGCAATCTTAGATATGGTGACCTCAAAGGTATTGTTGCAGAATCATTAGTAACAATGACATCAGCTTTTGCAGTCAATAAAAAAGAAATATTGGTCAATAGAAAAGACATGAAAAATCAAATAAAGCAGTCCTCCTATGAAATCCGTAAAAAGGCACAAAACACCCTTAAAGAAGTAAAAGAATTAGTAGGATTGATGAATGTAAGATTTTAATTTCAACTCAATATTTGACTTAAATTATCGAATGATTAATTGAAATTGTATTGACTTCTAATTATATTTTTCAATGCTTTAGCTAAGTTGACAATCTTTTCATAGTCTTCAATATTTACACGCTTCAAGTTATCGTTAAATAATAATATTGCCTCTCCATTGCTTTCTATATGAGAAATAATATCATTGTTTTCTATCAATTCTTTAATATCATTATTTAAGAATAGTTTTGCTTTTTCAAGGTTCTCAACACGTGTAATATAGTCATTTGAAAAATCTCGATATGTTTCGTAATCAATGTCTTTATGACCGGACCAACTTAAATATTTATCAGTAAAGTCTTTTTTCTCTATTGTAAATCTTGGAATTGTACTTGTCAATTTAATCAATGTCAAAGTTGTTTTATATTTTTCCATTAATATAAAAGCGCCTTCTTCAAAAGTCAGATCGGTGATACTCCAATTAATTGTTTTTTCTTGTAGAAAAACTCTATTGGATATATTTTTAATAGGACGTGACTGAAAAAAATAAAAGGTTTGATAATAATCAAAATTATCTCTTGGCTCATCTAAAAAATTCCATCCTTTTTGCGCTGACAATTCTTTCAGTTTTTCTTCACGAGCAGATAGCTTATAAATCTTAGTGTTTATAATTTTTAACGCCAATTTGTGGTTAGAAGACGATATATGTTTGTCCAGTCCTAATAGCTCTACTGTACCACCAGTATTTTTATGAATTCTTTGAAAATCATATAAATTTTCCATTATAGAGAAGTCCACTAAGCGAGTACCTGATAAATCTATCTTCACTTCTGCTCCTTGAGGTATTTGATCTAATAATTTGTTAATACTAATCGTACTCAAAAAATTAGCAATTCCTTTAATCTTCAGTTCGAATTTTCCTTCAGATATTGGTAATAATTCTGATCCCGATTTGAAAATCATTCTAAAAAAAGTTCTGAAAGGAACCTTAGCTAATAATAAATGAGTCACCAATGCCAATGCTAATCCTCCAAAGATACCAATTAGTAAATCAGTAAATAAGGTGATGACCAATGTACCTACAAAGAAAACAATTTGTTCAATTCCTTGATTGTAAACGTGCTTAAATACAGCTGGAGATGCCAATTTGAATCCAGTAAAAACTAATAAAATTGCCAATGCAGCTAGAGGTACTTTCTGAATAAGTGAAGCGCCTAAAAAAACAATTATTATTAATAAAATACCGTGATAGAGATTTGACCATTTTGTTTTTGCATTGTTATGTACATTTACTGTACTTCTTACAATTACGTTGATAATCGGCAATCCTCCCAACATACCACATACGATTGTACTTACTCCTATACCTATCAAATCCTTGTTCAAGTTCGTTTTTCGTTTGTACGGATCTAACTTATCAATCGCCTTAGCACTTGCCAAAGATTCTATACTTGCTATCATAGTAATAGATAATACAGATGTCCAAAAAGGAATAGTACCGATTTTTGAAAAATCAGGATAAGCAATTGCGTCTAAAATGTTGTTTGGTATATTGACCAATAATTCTGGACCGACAGCATATTCTTTCCCAAGAAAATTAATAGAATGAGCATCAAAAAAGTTAAATAAATAAACAAACGGTATTGAGATCACCAATACCCACATTGGAGCTGGTAGAAAATGAAAAAACTTAAAGCTAATTTTGGAATGAAATATCAATAATAACAGTCCAGCTAAAGATATACTAGCCACAAATGGATTTATATTTGGAATTTGGCGTACTGCATCTACTAATGTATCTACAACTGAAGTTGCTTGGGTGGTTGTTCCCAATGCAAAATGAATTTGCTTGGCAAAAATGATAATTCCAATTGCTGCTAAAATTCCATGAACAACGGTCGAATGAAATATATCTGCAAACTTACCCATCTTTAATAACCCTAATAACACTTGTATTGCTCCTGATACAACAATTGCTGCAAATACATAATTTAGAGTTCTTCCCGTGCCATCATCCAATGCAGCTATAGCCGTCAAAATTACTGCTATTAGTCCTGCCGCTGGTCCATTAATAGCAACATGGCTTCCCCTAAAAAAAGTAGTAACAACTCCTCCTATAATTGCAGAAAGAATCCCTGTTATTGGAGGAGCTCCAGATGCTATAGCTATCCCTAAAGCCAAAGGCAATGCTACCAAAGCTACACTTACTGCAGCCATAAGATCACTTTGCCAATTTTCGATCAATCCCTTATATCCTTTTTTTGGTACTCCAATCATTTATAGTAATATTAAATTATTATTTTAATGTGTAAATATATAAAATTGATGTTAATAATTACATCGGCTTTTTATCTTAATTATCTTATCATTTTATGCTTATGCAAAAAAATAAACATCTTTTCTGGTAGATAGTTGTATCAAAGTACATTATAGTTATTATCTAAGTTGTTATTTTAAAAATAACAACTGCTGCTATTGGCATCAAGCCAAGCTTCTTTCTCTTTGTAATCTGGCATTACTTTTTGTACGATATCCCAAAATTTTTTTGAATGATTCATTTCAATAAGATGAGTCAACTCATGAATAATTACATAATCGATAACATCCATAGGTGCAAATAACAATCGTGTAGATAAGTTGATGTTATTCTTTGAAGAACAACTACCCCAATTTGAAGTGTTGTATTTCAAATTTACGGATTTAATGTCTTTGTTAAACCATTTTTCATTGAACTCAGCCACCTTGCGTTCTATATCAGGCTTAAATATTTTAGCACAAACACGAGATAGCAATGTCACAATCATTTTATTTTTATCGTTTCCTTCAATATCAATAGGGAGCACTAAATCTATTGATTCAGTATATTTATCATATTTAGCACTTCCTGTAACTCTCATACCGTAACCTATATCCATATTTATTCTACGACCATATATTAAGAAATGAGTTTGCTCATCATAGTCTTTGAGAATATACTTGTCAAGGATTGACAAATTATTTTTTGCTTTTCTCTTGACCCATTCAACACCTTTCTTAAAGTGAATATCTTGTTCTTTCCTTGATAAAAAAGAAGGAATTCTTACAATAATAGTTGATTTTCCAAAAGCTAACCTAACAGACTTTCTTTTTTCAATATAGATATCAAATATCACATCTATTCCTCCAATATTTACTGTGATTGTCTGCTTAGCCATTACTTTTTTCAAAGTCTTTCATAACATCTACCAAGCGCTGTACTCCTTCTATAGGCATAGCATTATAAATAGATGCTCTAAATCCTCCTATTGATCTATGCCCCTTGATTCCTACACATTTAGCTGCTGTCGCTTTTGCTAAAAATGCCTCTGTATGCGCTTCATTTTTAGGAACAAAACAAACATTCATCAAAGATCTATCTTCTAATGCTGCCGTACCCTCAAATAGTCCATTATTATCTATCTCGTCATACAACAACTTAGCTTTTGCTTCATTTTTTTTCTGCATTGCTTCAACTCCACCATTTGACTTAATCCAATTAAGTGATAATAATGACACATATATAGGATATACAGGTGGCGTATTAAAAGAAGAATCCTTATCTATCATAGTTTGATAGTTAAGGATTGTAGGTATTTGTCTATTTACTTTATTGAGTATATCTTTCTTTACTATTACCATAGTTGTTCCTGCTGGTCCAAGGTTTTTTTGAGCTCCAGCATAGATTACACTATATCTATTCACATCAATCTTTCTACTAAATATATCTGATGACATATCTCCAATCAATGGCACATTGGTGTCAGGAAGGTTATGGATTTGAGTACCATATATTGTATTATTAGTAGTAATATGAAGATATTTATAATCATCTTTAATATCATAACCTTTAGGGACGTAAGCATAATTTTTATCTTTAGAAGAAGCCACTACATCTATATTTCCAAATAGTTTTGCTTCTTTTATAGACTTAGAAGACCATGCACCAGTATCAAGGTATCCAGCTGTATCATTTTGACCAAGAATATTCATTGCAGTCATATAAAATTGGCTACTTGCTCCTCCAGTCAAAAACAAAACACCATACTCGTCACTTACGTTTAGTAATGATCTTATGCCTTGCTCCGCATCTGCAAGAACCTCCACAAATTGCTTGCTTCTATGAGATATTTCCAAAATGGAAAGTCCCATCTCTTTAAAATTTTCAACAGCATCTTTTGCTTTAGATAATACTTCTGGAGCCAATATAGCAGGTCCGGCAAAAAAATTAACTACACTCATCTTATATGATTTTGTAAACGATAAATTAAAATAGTAAATTATGTGGCGCAAATATCATATTTTATACCATGATATTTTAGTAGAATTATTCTTTTTAATAAACTTATGTAATATTTAACCAAATAACCTACTTTTGGGACAGTAACAAAGTGAAACTTTTAATTAAATACCTGCATTGATATATGTAGTACAATTAATTAAATATTGAAATTACTGATTTTTAAAAAAAAATTACAGATAAAAATGGCATTAGAGCAAAGAATAACTGGAGACCTAAAAGAGGCAATGAAAGCTAAAAATAAAGCAGCATTGAGAACAATAAGATCTATTAAAGCAGCAATTTTATTACAAAAAACAGATGGTTCTGGGATTGAGATAAATGAGGAGATGGAAATCAAATTGATTCAAAAAATGGCTAAGCAACGTCAAGATTCTTTAGATATATTTATCAAACAAGGTAGAGAAGACCTTGCTATTACTGAAAGAGAAGAATTAGATGTTTTAAAAAACTATCTCCCAGAACAATTATCAGAAGAAGAGTTAAAAACTATAATTGCAAAAATAATTACTAATACTGGTGCAACAAGTATGAAAGATATGGGTAAAGTAATGGGAATGGCGAGCAAACAATTAGCTGGAAAAGCAGATGGTAAAACTATTTCTGCAATTGTAAAATCTTCTTTAAGCTAATCATCAATATGGGCTCAAAATTTAATAATTTATTCTCAACAATTATATTGGTTGCATTAATGCTGTCATTCTATTCTTGTCACACTACACAAAAAATATCTAACAGTACAGCAGAGACAGATATTAGAGCAGTCTTGAGTATGCAAGAAGATGCATGGAATACTGGCAATATCACAAAATTTATGGATGGATATTGGAAGTCTGAGCAACTGTCTTTTATTGGAAGTAAAGGGGTTACTAAAGGTTGGGAAACTACCTTAGAGAATTACAAACGTGGCTATCCCAATAAAACTATCATGGGGCAATTAACCTTTGATATATTGTCTATGAATAGAATATCTAATGAAGCATATCTTGTAATTGGAAAATATACTTTGAAAAGAGAAATTGATCAACCAAGTGGTATTTTTACACTGGTATGGAAGCTGATAAATGGCAAATGGGTAATTATCTCAGATCATACTTCATAAATAATTAATCTCAAATTTATTCAATGTTATCAATTCAAGGTGATGATTATTTCATGAAACAAGCTCTGGTGGAAGCTCAAAAAGCATATGATGCAGACGAAGTACCCGTAGGAGCTGTAGTAGTATATGATGGCAAAATCATAGCAAGAGCGCATAATCAGACAGAACTGCTCAATGATGTCACTGCTCACGCAGAAATATTAGCAATAACTGCAGCATCTGATTATATAGGTAGCAAATATTTAAAAAAATGTACCCTTTACGTTACTTTAGAACCTTGTAATATGTGTGCCGGTGCATTGTATTGGTCTCAAATGTCTCGTGTTGTATATGGAGCAGCAGATGACAAAAGAGGTTTTATGGTTATGGGTCGTGAAATGTTGCACCCAAAAACAAGAATTGAATATGGAATTTTAAATATTCAATGCTCAGATATATTAAAAAAATATTTTTCTAATAAAAGAAGTTAAAGAAAACCGATACAGTTATAATTTCTATTCCCTGCTACCTAGAAACTAATATGAGTTCTAACTCTAATACCAAGACCTTTTCTGCCAAACAAAACTGGTATATTAGGATGGTCAATATAATTTATTCGCTGAACAATATCAAATCTTAATATTTTTAGAATATTGGTAAACCCTAAGCCAATTTCCATGTACGGTCTATCATCAAATAAGAAAGTCGATGGATTACCATCTAAATCCGTAGGAAATTGTACCAAGTCTGGATTAATATTAGGATTATGATCATCAGATAGAGAACCATATACAGCTTTGAAAGATATTACTTCTCTCAATTTCAATTTTTTAATAAGTGGCACCCTATTTAAGAAATAACCTAAAAAATGATGTTCTGCATTAAAAGATACGTATTGGTCAGAGACAAATTCTAAAAAATTCATCATATTGTAAGATGCCAATTCATAAGCATAAGTTTGATTTCCTCTTGGTATATCTTGAAGAACATATGGCACAGAACCCCATGTTTTGCCGACATTAGCAATTAGGTTCGTAGATCCCATTGTTAGCCATTCGTATTGTTTGAATAGGTTCAAATTCAATTTACTAAATTGGTATTTTCCTCCTAATTGTTTAAGTCCTTGAGTAAAATTGACAGTTAAAATAGGATATTGATTAAATATTTGACGTCTTCTATTTTTTCCTTGCAAAAACTGTTCGTTAGGTGCATATCTAAATCCTAATGAAATTTCTGAAGTAGTTACTTCTGACAGAAATTTTTGCGATCCATCAACGTCATAGCTAAAAAACTCTAACGATCCATAAGGCATTCTTTTCTTATGTCTCAAGTCGATATGATAGCTAAATCCGTGCATCTCATGGACATAATTAAACTCATATTTTTTGGACAATAACATTTTGGTAGCATCTCCTCTCTGAAAAGATAAAAAGAAATTTGCAGGAGAGAAAAACTCTAATTCCTGTCCTGGAAAACTGCTTTCTTTTTCAGTTGTAAAACGTATATAATGTCGAGGATTTTCATAATAGTTTTTATTAAAAGTATAAGTTACCCCAGCAGAATATTTCCAAAGTTCTGTCTTTTTGGTTCTTGCTAGATACCCTTGAAACTTTATTTTGTCAGAAAAATCAGGGTTTGTTTCTGCTCCAAACCTTAGGTTAAGTCCTTCTACTTTATTAAAACTAACAAACGTTGCGACAGGACCAAAACTTACTGGACCAGTAGCCGCAAATCCAGTAATTACAATCTTTGAAAGATAGACATATCTTTTATAAAATTTATCGTTTTTTAATGTCGTCACCATTTCGTACAACTCTTCATCATTTTTTTCTAGAGCAATGGTTCTATTACTTTTCCAAAAATCATCTGATCGTTCGTTGGCATTCTTTTGATATACTATTTTTTCTAAGCTGCTAAATACCGATTCGTCTTCTGGTTTTTCAAAATTATAATTAGAAAAATACAATGTCCTACTACCATACAGTCCAAAACTATTCTGAGTAACAGCATAATCAATAATTAATTCGTCTTTGGTTTTGATGTAACTATCGCCATATGCTTCAAACTCTTGGACAATTCGAAGATCCCTAACAAAATTTAGATTGATACCTTCTATGATACCCATATCTACTTTGAGCACAGTATATTTTTTATCGTTAGAGACATAGATGTTTCCAGTAAAACCAAAGTTTCCTTTTACAGCGGGAATAAAAGCAAGATTAATCGCTTCTATTCCATTGACTTCTGTAGTATCTATGATGTAATATCTATAAAAATCTTCTCCAGTCTTAGCCAATGGACTTACAAACTGTTGGTCTAATAGATCTATTTTTTCTTCATAAATATCAATATCTTGGTAAAGTGCATCCAATGCATCATTAACAGTTTCGGGGTCCAAACTTTTTTCGACATCAGTAAATCGGGCAGCTTTTCGGACCTCTTTGAGCACATTTCCTTTTTTCTTAAAATATATTGTTGAGAGTGTCTCTCTCAAGAATACTGGCAAATAGGTTTTTCCATTAATTTCAGAAGTATCAATATACTCCCACATAAAATCAAAATTTCTAATAAAAGGAGTTTCCTTAAATTTTTCTGTGATGTTATTTAAATCAATATTTATCTTTTCTTGTTGGTCATACGAATAGTAATCTTTTCCTTTTAGACTATTAATATATTTATTACTTAGTACTAACTGAGCCAAATTAAGTGCCGGGTTATTCTTTTTACTATACTTGGATTTTTTTTCTCTAATCTCTACTGTTTCCAGTTTTAATGATTCATCCTTTAATTTAAAATTAATTTTATTTGTTTTGTACTTAGTAATTGGAAACTCTTGGGTGACATAACCTAAAAATGAAGCAAAAACAGTATCACTTGCAAAACGAGTTTCTATATTATAGTTTCCTTCCAAATCAGTAGATACTCCAATATTAGTACCCTTAAGTCCAACATCTACAAATGGTAGTCCTTCTCCAGAGTTTGCATCAAGAACTTTTCCTCTTATTCTTGTTACTTTCTGTCCAAAAGAACTAATCGCAATTAAGCTAAATAAAAATAAAACGCTGAATTTTTTTGTGATAATATTCATCAGTTTCAATCTGTTTTGTAATTCGTTTTAATCAAAAATAAGTGTTTCTTTTTGTGTCTTTCTTTATAAAATCAGAAAATAATAGTATCCAATTTTAAAAATTGCCGCAAAGGTCTAAATTAATACAACAAACTGTATGTTTTGTTTAGGTTAAAGACGATTTTAGTAATTTTTTTTGTTAAAATAAGGGCGAAAATTAAGAAATCTACTTTCTCAATATTATAAAATGAGATTTGCACTAAAATATTGTAAAAAATGGTTGTTACTTTCTAAGCTATTTTTATTAGTACAAAATTAAGTCTTTAATGTTATTGATAAATGAATAAAGAATTGGTAAACATCAATAATGAAATTTGCTATAATTTTACAACTATAAAAATAGATGTAAGATTACCAATTTCAAAAGACATAGATGGATCTATAGGTCTCCATTACAGAAACAACTTATCAAACACCATATCACAAGATATCAGTCAAGAAAAGTTTAAATCAATTAGAGTAAGTGTAGGTATAAGAAAAATGATCAGGAACTAACTTAATAGTGATTGCAATTTCATTGCCAAGCCCATATCGCCTTTGATCTTTACTTTTCCTCCCATTACAGCCATCATCGGATTTAATTCTCCGCTTTTAAGCTTGATTAATGTCTCTTTAGTGGTAGTGATTGTGGTATCTGCTTCACTATCATCGTTAGTGACGATATTGCTATCTCCAGTACCATCTATCAAGATAATTTCTCCATCTAAAACAAATTTTAGTTTTGCTCCTAAAGGAGATACATTTTCTGCTTGAGATTTTATCGCTTCTGTTATTATTTCAATATTCATAATAATTAATCTTTAATTAGTGAAAAAGTGAATACATCGCCAAAAATACAACACCGCCTGCAAGAAAACCTACTGCTGCTAACCAAGTAATTTTTTTGAAATACCAAATAAAATCTATTTTTTCCATGCCCATTGCTGCTACTCCTGCTGCTGATCCTATAATGAGCATACTTCCTCCTGTACCTGCTGCATATGCGATAAAGTGCCACAATTTTGAATCTGTAGCTGATTCGTACATACCCATCGATGCTGCCACTAAAGGAACATTATCAATTATTGCTGACCCAACACCTAATAACATCACAACGACATCTTGATTCGGTACAGCGTTATCTAATCCTTGTGCGGCATATCTCAATGCACCAACACCACCGACCACAACAGTCTCCAATGCGGCAACAGCCATTAATATTCCCAAAAAGAATAATATGCTTGACATTTCTATTCTTGACAAGGCAATATGGGGAGAATAAAGATGTTTTCTCTGTTCTTCAAAGTCTTCTTCTGGGTGAATATACTCAGATACCAACCATACAACTCCTAATGACAACATCATACCTAAATATGGAGGTAGATGCGTCAATGTTTTAAAAATAGGTACAAATACGATCATACCCAACCCTAAAAATAACATCTTTCTACTTGACAATAAGCTTTCTGCTACTTTGTCTTCATTGTCATTAATTTTTATTTTTCCTTTAAATTCTTTTTTGAAACTAGCTATAACAAAAGGCACAATAAAACAAACCAATGACGGAACCACTAACCAGGTTACTAATCCACCAGTAGTCACACGCTTTCCGATCCAAAGCATTGTAGTTGTAACATCTCCAATTGGTGACCATGCACCACCAGCATTAGCAGCTATCACAACCATTGAAGCATACCACAAACGTTCAGTTTTGTCCCCAACAAGTTTTCTCAATAATGTCACTAATACTATTGTAGCTGTCAAATTATCAATTATTGCAGATAATATAAATGCAATAACACCGATTATCCATAATAGTCTTGTTTTGTCTTTTGTTTTTACCCAACCTTTCAGAATTTCAAATCCCATATGTAAATCAATAATCTCAACTATCGTCATTGCACCTATCAAAAACACTAATATTTCTGCTGTTTTGCCCAAGTGATGTAAAAGAATATTTGTAAAGCCTACTTCATTATGATGGTGGTCACCATTCATCATATTAAACACATGCTCATGTGAATCAATTGCAGACAACCATCCTTTGTTGTATCCAATTGCTAATAATGCCCAACAAAGCGACCCCATAATAAGTGCAGGTACCGTTTTATCTAACTTTAATGGGTGCTCTAAGACAATCGTAATATATCCGATAATAAAAATTAAAATAATTGCAGCTAACATATATAACTATGGGTTTTTTAAAAAAAATATTGATTTTCGATTAAAAAAAATCAGTCAAATAAAATACAAGCGCAATAATAAGAATATTTAGATGTACTTTTGCACTCGATGACAAAAATTGCAAATATAAATTTAGGAGAGTTCCCTTTGTTACTTGCTCCGATGGAAGATGTAAGTGATCCGCCATTTAGAGCATTGTGCAAAGAACAGGGATGTGATATGATGTTTACCGAGTTTATCTCAGTAGAAGGGTTGATTAGAGATGCTACAAAAAGTGTGCAAAAATTGGATATTTATGATTATGAGCGACCTGTAGGAATACAAATATTTGGTGCAGAACTTGATAGTATGCGCCGTGCAGCAGAGATAGTCGAAGAAGCAAAACCCGAAGTATTAGATATTAATTTTGGTTGTCCTGTCAAAAAAGTAGTTTGCAAAATGGCAGGAGCAGGAATTCTTCAAGATATTGACAAGATGGTAGCACTTACAAAACATATCGTAGATAGCACTAATCTCCCAGTAACTGTAAAAACCAGACTGGGGTGGGACGAAAAAACTATCTATATTGAAGAAGTTGCCGAACGACTGCAAGATGTAGGTATCAAAGCACTATCAATACATGGACGTACTCGAAAACAAATGTACAAAGGTGAAGCCGACTGGACAAAAATCGGAAATATTAAAAATAATCCAAGAATTCATATTCCAATATTTGGAAATGGAGATATAAATAGCCCTCAAAAAGCAGTGGAGTATAAAAATAAATATGGTGTAGATGGTATCATGATAGGTAGAGCAAGTATCGGCAATCCTTGGATATTTAGAGAAATAAAACACTATGTCAAAACAGGCGAAATATTAGCTCCTCCTACTGTTACAGAACGTGTAAATGCTGCAAAACAACACCTCAAACACAGCATAGAATGGAAAGGAGAAAAGCTAGGTGTAGTTGAAATGAGAAGACATTATACCAATTACTTTAGAGGATTTAGAAATATCAAACAATATAGGATGCAACTTGTCACGACCTATGGAGTAGAAAACCTGTACGGTATTATGGACGAAATAGAAGAAGTGTATTCTGACAGCTAAAGCCGATGTTAATAGTTGGGTAACTCATTATTATATCAAAACAAATTATTTACCTTTGAGCCCTATTAAAAAATTGAATAAATAAAATAATATATAGTATGTATCGTACGCACAATTGTGGAGAACTAAGAATGGAAAATGTAAGCAATCAGATTGTTTTGAGTGGGTGGGTTCAAAAAAGTAGAGATCTTGGAGGAATGACATTTGTAGATATTAGAGATAGATATGGGATTACTCAGTTGGTATTCAACATGGATGACAATGTTGAATTATGCGAAAAAGCTAGAAAGTTAGGAAGAGAATTTGTAGTCAATGTTGTCGGTATTGTCAAAGAACGATCGAATAAAAATCCTAATCGCCCAACAGGAGATATAGAAATCATAGCTACAGAATTAACTATACTAAATCAATCTAAGACTCCTCCATTTACAATCGAGCAAGATACAGATGGTGGCGATGAATTGAGAATGAAATATCGATACTTAGACATTCGAAGAGATGCAGTCAAGAATAATATAATATTTAGAAGTAAATTATCATTAGAAACAAGAAAATATCTTGACAGTCAAGGATTTATAGAGATAGAAACTCCGTTTTTAATAAAAAGTACTCCTGAAGGTGCAAGGGATTTTGTAGTGCCTAGTAGACTAAATCCTGGACAATTTTATGCATTACCACAATCTCCGCAGACATTCAAACAGATATTGATGGTAGGTGGAATGGACAAGTATTTTCAGATTGTAAAATGCTTTAGAGATGAAGACCTAAGAGCTGATAGGCAACCAGAATTTACACAGATAGATTGCGAAATGTCATTTGTAACTATTGAAGATATACTCAATACATTTGAAGGACTTGCAAAACATCTATTTTCTCATACTTTAAATGTAGAGCTTCCAGATTTTCCAAGAATGGACTATGACGAAGCCTTAAAAAGGTATGGATCAGATAAGCCAGACTTAAGATTTGATATGGAATTTGTAGAGCTTAATGATTTGGCTAAAAACAAAGGATTTAGTGTGTTTGACAATTCTGAGTTAATCGTGGGAATCTGTGCCGAAGGTATTGCGGATAGCTATTCTAATAAAGACATGAAAAAACTAACTGAATGGATGCAACGTCCTCAGATAGGTGCTAAAGGATTGGTGTATGTCAAATTTATGAATGATGGAAGTATCAAATCAACAGTTGGTAAATTTTTCTCTGATGAATTATTAAAAGAATGGGGGGATAAAATGGGAGCAAAAGCTGGTGATGTATTATTTATCTTATCTGGCGATGCTGAAAAATCAAGAAATCAACTAAGTGAGTTGAGGTTAGAAATGGGGAGAAGATTAGAATTAATGAAAGACGGTGATTATAAACCATTATGGGTATTAAATTTTCCATTATTAGAATGGGATGAAGATTCAAATCGATTCCATGCAATGCATCACCCATTTACAGCTCCAAAAAAAGAAGAAATTTCAAAAATGCTTAATGGTGACCACGAAACTATGAAAAGCTTAAAAGCAGATGCATATGACTTGGTAATCAATGGTGCAGAAATAGGTGGAGGATCAATAAGAATCCACGATAGAGAATTGCAATCTAAGAATTTTGATCTTTTAGGATTTACTAAACAAGAAGCTGAAGATCAATTTGGGTTTTTATTAGGCGCGTTTGAATATGGAGCTCCCCCTCATGGTGGATTAGCTTTTGGTTTTGATAGACTATGTGCAGTAATGAATGGACAATCATCAATAAGAGATTTTATCGCTTTTCCTAAAAATAATCAAGG
>JAZGFO010000267.1:0-29374 GCA_036479655.1 Saprospiraceae bacterium | reverse complement strand
ATGTTGCGATAGGACAACTATCTGGTGTTACTTATGATCAAAATGGAGCCCCGATTTCTTTTGTTACTGTGTACGAAAAGGGAACAACAAACGGGACAGTTAGTAATATTGATGGTGGGTATACATTAAATTTGGAGCGTGGAAAACATACTATTATATTTAAGTATATTGGGTATACAGAAGTGTCAAAAGAGATCAATATTGATGGGATATTGAATCTTGATATTGCACTCAAAGAACAATCCGTAAAATTGGATGATGTTGTAATATCTGCCAATGCCGAAGATCCTGCATATCGTGTTATTAGAGCAGCAATTAGATCAAGAGATAAGCATAATAATGAGGTTAAAAAGTATGCTGTTGATTTGTATGTCAAAGGAGTAGTGAGAATGTTGGAAACGCCAAAAAAAATATTTGGTAAAGAAATTGGGGATATGAATGGTATGCTTGATAGTACAGGGAGAGGTATTGTATATTTGGCAGAATCTCAATCTCATGTTTATTTTCATCAGCCCAATTTCTTAAAAGAAGAAATGTATTCTTCGATTGTAGCAGAGGATGATGGGTCTTATAATTTTAATCAATTCAAGGGCTCTAATTTTAATATTTATGAAGAATATTTTGAATTTGGGCGATCTATGCTTAATCCCTTAGCTGATAATGCTCTCTTATTTTACAATTATAAACTGGTAGGCACCCACTTAGATGAGCAAGGTAGAATAATTAACAAAATCAAAGTAATTCCAAAATCTAATGCTCGACCTACTGTTTTTGGTACATTGTATATAATTGAAGACAGCTGGAGAGTCAAGGAGTTAAAATTGTCATTTACAGGAAAAGCTATTAAACAGCCAGTTTTTGATACGATCACTATTCAACAAATACATCTTCCTGTTGATAATAATGCATATAGAGTTTTTTCGCAGACGATGAGATTTACATTAGGTGGTTTTGGTTTTAAAGTTGGCGGTGGCTTTACATATGTTTTTTCAAATTATGATGTCAATCCTGATTTTGATAAGTCATTGTTTAGCTTAGAAGATTTTAAAATGAATGATGATGCAGTGAAAATTGATTCTTCATTTTGGACTTCAGTCCGTCCTGTACAGTTGACCCAAGAAGAAAAAAATAATTATGTAAAAAAAGATTCTCTCAAAAAACTGTGGGCTTCTAAGTCTTATATGGATAGTCTCGATAGAGAAGACAATAAATTTAGTTTGGCTAATTTATTATTTGGATATACCTATTCAGATTCATACAATAAAAGATCGTTATCTATATCATCACCATTAAGTACTTACAATTTTAATCCAGTGTCAGGTCACATCATCAATGCTGCCATAGAATATGAAGAGGTGGATAGTTTTGAAAATCGAAGGTTAAGAATTAATAGTAAATTTGAATATGGATTTAGCGATAGACGTATAAAGAACAAAACGAAAGTTACATATAGAACAAATCGAAAGTTTTGGGAAAATTGGATTTTTGAATTAGGTGATTCTAATGTTCAGTTTGATAGTGATGGGGGAGTACCAAATATTATAGATACATGGACGAATCTGCTTTATAAAAAGAATTTGGCAAGTTATTACAGAAAAAAACATATTGGGTTTGGTTACGAAAGAGAAGTGTATAATGGTCTTTTTGTTCGGTCAAATATCAATTATATAGATAGATCACCATTGTACAATACTTCTGATTTTAGTTTTAGAAACCGTGAGGATAATTATCGTATCAATAATGATATTTCTGAAGATTTGCCCAATGTGTTTTTTAAATCCTCATCTTCCTTAGAATATAACTTTAATGCAAGAATTAGAATTGGACAAACGTATTCTTCTTACCCTAAGTTTAGGGTAAGGTCACAAGGAAATTGGCCAGACATATGGTTATATTACACCAAGGGAATCTCGACATTGGGTGATACTGATTATGACAAATTAAAAATTCGTATTTATAAGTACGATATTAATTACAAAATCTATGGACACAGTCGTATCAATATTGAAGGCGGTACATTCTTAAATAAAGAAAAACTAGATTTTATGGATCAGTTTCATTTTACTGGAGCTCAGACTTTATTTACTTTTAAGGATAGATATATTAGAGGATTTAAAACAATGCCATTTTATAAATATACTACAACTAATAATTATATTTCTGGATTTTATGAGCATAACCTTGATGGATTCTTATTAGACCTTATTCCAGAAGTGAACAAACTTGGTTGGAAAACAGTTATTGGTGCAAATGCACTTGTTCGACAAAATCAATCAAATTATTATGAATGCTCATTTGGGATCTCAGAAGTAAAGATCAAATCAATTGTTTTATTCAGATTTGATTATGTATGGTCGTTCGATGATACCGGATTGGTAGATAGAGGGATCGTATTAGGACTGTCGTCTTTATTTAATTAATTTATCATGTAGTCAAATGTTGAAAAATTATATATTGTATTTTTAAATATGAATATTTGGTTAGCATGATATTTATTGGTAATATTGTTTTGTGATACATTTTTATTAGCTAATTAAAAATATTTATCATGGATAATTTTCGAAGTTTAGTTTCACACACACACACACACTAAGTTATTTGCCTTTATAATGATTTTAGGCTCTTTAGTTTTATTCTCTTGTTCCGAAGGTGTTTCTTATGAACAGGAAGAGAATTTATCTTTTACTACACAAAATTTGAATCACATTGAAAATGATTATGAATTTAACAATGAGTATATAATTAGCCTGTACAGTACCCAATTACCCTGATTTTACTTGTCATTGGAATCCTTGTTGCAATAACTGTACAATTAGTTGCGGAGACTGTCAAATTTATTTTAGTTGTGGTAGTGCTTTGGAAGGTACAGAATGTTGTATATACACTATATGCTCCACCAAGAACAATTCCATTTCTATTATTGATGGAAATAATAGCAATAACTCATACCAATCTCTTATCCTACCTTCATCCCACGGATTTTATTACTTTAATCGTTTTTGCGTTCCTGATCCTTCTCCTAGTACTATATTGACTATTAGAATGTATAATGATTTTGGGATATTTTGTCAAGAAAGTCAACCATTTAACTGCTTATAATGAAAAGTTCTATATATTGTATATTTGTTTTGATAAGTATTCTATGTAATCATACTGTTCATTCTCAATGTCCTGAAAATTATTATTATTCTGCGCAAAGTCAGACTGATGTTGATTCTTTCAAGATTTTATATCCTTTATGTACAATGTTAATGGATTTATTTGTTGTAGGAGAAGAAACATCAAATTTAGAAGGTTTTTCAGAACTTGTAAATGTTGAAAACATTTGGCTTACAAATACTGGTGTCTCATCTTTCACAGATATGAAAGGTTGTATAATTAATACGTCACTAAGTATATCTTCTAACAAGAAATTGCAGAATATTGATGATCTAAATCTTGAAATATTCTTAATAACAGTCAGAGATAATAGTTTATTAAAGAATCTAAATCTAAATGGTTTAGATTTTTTAGGTGGTGTTGTTTTAGAATCTGATTCAATGGAGGTGTTTGTTGATGATATAGTCATAAATGGAATTTCTGCATATGGAAATATTAAGTTTCATGCGAGTGCTAATCTTACTGTTGGTCAGTCAATTATTCTTGATTCTTGTGTTAGATATAATTCTTTTTCTGAAATTCTTAACGACATTAATATAGATGATATCTCATCATTTTCGATTGGTAACCTTGATAGTTTTTCAACTCAGGGGATAATTGATATACCTAATTTGACAGATTTCGATTTTAGGAATATCGATTATTTGGAAACTTCCTATTTAAAAGAAGTTTCATTTGATTTGTTAAGGTTTGATCTTTTAAATATTAATAATATAGTTGATTTTCATGATTTCGAATCCATAAATATAAATTTTCTTTTTAGAATAGTAAGGTTAGATAATTTGAAAACATTAGATGGGATTGAAAATACAGTACAAAATATAGTTAATCTGATCATTGTTGACAATCCAAAATTAGAAGACATCTCAGTATTAGAGCACTTGAATGATGATTTACCTATCAATTCATTTTTTTGGATCAAGAATAATGAAATTTTAGAAGTATGTAATTATCAACCTATTTGTAATTTGGTTATTAATAATGGTTCAAATCCTAATCTCATCATTCAGAATAATTCGGGTACTTGTCTGGATGAAGAAACATTGAAAATGGTATGCTTGACAGATGTTACTGATATTGAATTTAGCGAAACCGAAATATCACCTAACCCAACTTTTGATGATGTTAATATTGAGTTTAACCAATCGATGGCGGGTAGTATCATAATTTATAATATGTCTGGTAATGTACTGTACAAATCAAATTTTAATAAGAGATCAAGATTTTCAATTGATTTGTCAACTTTTGAAGCAGGTATTTATACGCTAAAAGTACTAAGTGATTTGGGATCAATAAGGAACTATAAAATATGTAAAATATAAAACCATGAAATTCTGAATCCAATTCAAAACCGGAGTTATCGAAGATCGTTAACCGATTGTTTTTTTGAATTACATATAACTATAATGATCTCAGGAATTACTATAGGAGGTGATATATGGAATAGCTTTTGCTTGAAGAAAATTAGAAACGATTGTATCATAGAATTGGAGAATACTCCAATAACATATAAATTTTTATTTGAAGTAGCAGCGATATTTGATTGAATATAGTTATCCTATTAGTAGACAATCTTTAGAGATTCAATAGTTGAATTTCGGAGATCCTATTTTATTAATAACAATAACTATGAAAATTAAAAACATAATTTCACTCTTACTAATGGCAACAATTCTATTCATAACTTGCAAAAAAGATGATAATACGAATAAAAAAACTTTTGGAGTATTTAAGGTATTGATGAATGATACGACAATTGAGATGGATGGTGAAATTGAAAGTGCTTCGTTAAATGATTTTAATGAATTAGTAGATGCATTTCCTAATATTAGCAGAATAGAAATTGTAAATTGTGATGGTTCATCAGATGATGGTATTAATTTACTTTTATCGCAAAAAATACATCAAAAAGGTATAAATATACACTTGTTGGATAATGCAATAATTGCGTCTGGTGGAGTTGATTTTTATTTAGCTGGGATTATTAGGACAAGAGGAATTGATACTAGCATAGGTGTTCATTCTTGGGAAGATAGTGATGGTACTACGGCAACTGATTATCCAGTTGGTCATGAAGATCATTTGCAGTTTATTGATTATTATGTTTCGGTAGGCTTTACGCAACTTCAAGCAGAGGAGTTTTATTATTTTACCATCAATGCTGCACCTGCAGATTCAATATATTGGATGACAGAAGCAGAAATAGACCAATACAATATAACGACACAATAGCATTAGAGTTTTTTTTTGATCGTATGCATAACAATGGAATTAAAATAGACATATTAAGTTTTAGTGCATTATTAAAATAGAAGTTTAATAAACATTGTCTAAGAATCTAAAAAATATGAATGCCAAAGTAATCAAGGATAGAATACCAATATTTGGAATCTTGATTTTTTTTATTCTTTATTTGTATTCTACAACTATTTATTCTGGAGGTTCACAATTGGATTTAAACTCTGAAGGATATGATTGGATAAATAATTATTGGTGTAATTTAATGAATGACAAAGGAATGAATGGTAAAACCAACCCCGCGAGACCTTTTTCTATATCAGCAATGATAATTCTATGTTTGAGTTTAATGTCATTCTTTATTCAATTCGCCAATACTTTCTCAAAAAGCAAATTTTGGAGTCGGTTGATAATTTTTAATGGAATATTGTCGATGTCTTTTGCAATTTTTATTTTTACTGACTATCACGATTTGATGACAGTATTGTCAAGTATATTCGGGCTCTTTGTTGTGATAGGAATTATTAGAGAAATTTATATAAGTAATTTATACATATACAAATATACTGGATTAGGATGCATTTTATTATTGGGAATAAATAACTATATATATTACACAAAACATTTTATTGAAATATTACCATTTTTACAAAAAGTTACATTTCTAACAGTCTTAATTTGGATAATTGGGTTAAATAGCAAATTGATAGAAAAGAAAAATACGGCTAAAACAAAATTTATAAAATGAACAATTTATTTAGATCGATAAGTCTAATACTAATATTAACTTTGAATTATTCTTGTATTGGAAAGAAGTCGTCTGATAATGAAATGAGCAATTTGGAAATTGTAAAACATTCAGAAAAAAACACCTTAAAATTCACTTCTGGAATTCGTTCTATTTATCAAGATAACAACGGCAATTATTGGCTTGGTAGTCATAAAGAAGGTGTAAGTTATTATGATGGAAAATCATTTCGGTATTTTACAAAGAAAGATGGTTTGGCAGATAATCAGATCCGCTCTATAAAAGGGGACACTTCTGGTAATGTTTGGTTTGGGACGGCAAACGGAGTAAGTGTATATAATGGAAAAAAGTTTACTAGTTATTCTACTAAAATTAGTGACCCAAAATCAAAATGGAATACAACTATTGGAAATTTATGGTTTAATGCAGGAAAAAGTGAAGGAGTAAATCGCTATGACGGAAAAAACATGAATTATTTAATTTTTCCAAAACCTAAGAGTGAAAGTATTGATGATTCATATGGAGTAACAGATATATCAAAAGATAAAGAGGGCAATGTTTGGATAGGAACTTATGCTATGCTATTCAATTTTGATGGTAATGAACTTAATGTTTTTAATAATAACAAATTGAAACTTAATGACGGTGAGAAGTTACATATTCGAAGTGTATTTGCAGATTCACAAGGACGAATTTGGGTAGGAAATAATGGAATTGGTGTTTTATTGCTAGAAAACAATTCTACAATTAATTTTACAAAGAAAAACGGACTGATTCACAATAGCAACTTTAATAACAGTTACACTTCACCAACAGGAACTTTGGAACGCGTTTTTGTCATTGAAGAAGACGCTGAAGGTAATATTTGGTTTGGCGACAGAGATTCGGGAGCCTGGAAATTTGATGGCAAAACTATTACAAACTATACTATTGACAGCAAACTGACATCGCCAATGATTTGGTGTATCTACAATGATAATACTAACAATTTGCTTTTTGGAATGGCAGATGGTGGAGTCTATAAATTTAACGGAAAGTCATTTGACAAAATGTTTTGAATAGAAATACAATTATAAAATAAGTAGCAAAATAGAGTTTTATCCTTTTCAAACCTTTTTAATTTATAACAAATCAAAGACTCTAGAATATTTGACTAAAAAGCTATTATTTTTGGTACTTGTGTTGAGTACTAAGAATAAACCTGAATTTGCCTGTTGTAACCATCCAAAACGAATATTTGAAGACCATTCTTCTTGAACACTATTGTACTGAACTAATGCTTGAGTAAATAACCTTGGATTAAAAGAATAGGATAGTCTTGAAGTAAAAATATTAGTATCAAATTCACCATCGGGAAGTTGGATAATATTATTACTCAAAGAAAAAGTAGAATTGAACTTACTGCCAAGTCTAATATTTGTAGATACTCGGTTATTATATCGTGTGCCTCCAAAAAAACCACCTGCTCTATGAAAAGTGCTAAAAGAAATTGGATTGCTTTGATTGGTTCTAAATACGATTTGTGCTTCACTATGTCTATAAATACCTTCTGGCACAATAATATCATCAAGAATGTTAAAATCATTCTTTACCCCTTCTGTTTTAAAATTAATCCCGGTATGGATTTCTATTCCACTTTTCCATTCCCAATGATTGTCAATATGCAAAAAACTACTTTCTAAAAAACCATCAAAATCATAATAGCTTCTATATGATATATGTGGTCTTAGTTCTAATATTCCAATAAAATCATCTGGTCTAATTCGTTTAAATATTAAAAATTCTGGCTTTCTAAATGACGATCTTCTCAAAAAACCAACTTCTGGATTAAAACCTTCACCTACTTCTGTATATGCAGCATTAAGGATCCATCCATCCCAGTCATATTTAGCTTGCATTTTATAAGCATGTTCTCCCGATCCTAATCCATTCGAATTTGTTTGGGCAAAAAATCCAGTTAGCTGTGCCTTTTTTCCAATCCCAAATTTACCATCTACTGCATAGGTGTGATTAAAATTGTCTTCTTGCCCACTTATACTTTGTTTACTTATAAATACACCTCCTAAAGATGATCTACCTTTAAACTCATGGTTTATTCGCGCTACTGAAAAATTGTTTTGGGGAATTAATTGGTCTTCTACATCTTCTGTAAACATAGTTAGAAGACCTACATTTGTATTATTGATTTTACCAGATACTCTTGCCCCTCCTGTAATCGGTACTAAAGTGCCACCTGATCCAATTCCTATTTTTCTACTGAAAAACAAATCAACTTCGCCCGGACTACCAACACTAAATATCCCTGCATTTTCAAGGAAGAATGGTCGTTTTTCAGGAAAAAATAAATTAAACCTATCTAAGTTAACTTGTTGTTCATCTACTTCAACTTGTGCAAAATCAGTATTGTAAGTTACGTCTAAGGTCAAACTTGGAGTGATGCTATATTTAATATCGGCTCCTATATCTGCTGACAAATCTACCTTGTCACTTGTTCCATTCTCTTTGATCAAAGATGATTTACCTAAGACGTATGGTATAAATTTCAAATTCCCTGGCGATGTTAGACTTAATCCTGTCAATGTTCCTGCTAAAGAAAGTCTAGTGAGATTAAACTGTAAAGGCATTAGAGACCAATAATCAATTTCGTTGGTTTTTCTTATGTTTCTTCTAAAATTTATCCCCCAAGTCAGATTGTCACCTGTAGCAAATCTAATGGTACTTAATGGGATTGCAAATTCTGTACTCCAACCAAAATCACCAATTACAGATTTTACAGTCCATGAGGCATCCCAGTTGAGATTAAAACCTCCAATATTACCTCTTTGTTGTCGATTGCCACCAAATCCACTCCCTCCTTCATTGACAACTTGTGCATCATATTCTAAACCTAAAGCATTAGTTCCAAATACAAAACCATTCTGCTGATCGTGATAAGTATCTATAATGAATAAAAACGCATCCATATTGTCCAATGAAGCATCTCTACGACTATCGGTAATTACAATCTTGTCAGGTGAAGCATCATAACATACAGCTGACACATATAAGGTGGTAGGTGTAAAAGCAACACGTATTTCTGTTTGCTCACTTGCTGGTTCTCCCCAGTTTGGACGGTTTTGTCGCATTTGAGTTATTGGCGAGATTGATTGCCAAACAGGATCGCTGATTACATTACCATCAATCATTGGTTGCTCACTGATAATTCCACCTTTCATGGAGGAAGGAGAAAAATTGATTACTGGACTATCCGATTGGGCATGTAGCTTACTACACAAACTTGCGCTCATCACTACTAACAAAAGGGATTTAAGTAAACATTGAAACATTAATAATGTATTTTATAGATTGAAATTCGGTTCTAAGTCATGCGGTTCACTCTCTGCATAATAATCACTGATAATACTTACTACTTCTTCAATATCATCAGTGACAGGAATTAAGTCCATATCTTTAGCGCTTATTGTTTGGAATTCTTCAAGCATTGTGCTTTGAATCCAATCTTTCATACCTGTCCAAAATTTACTACCGAATAAAATAATTGGAACTGGTGTGATTTTTTTAGTTTGTATAAGTGTCAATACTTCAAATAATTCGTCCAATGTTCCAAATCCTCCTGGCATTACTACAAATGCTTGAGCGTACTTGACAAACATTACTTTTCTTACAAAGAAATATCTATGATTTAGTATCTTATCAGAATCAATATATTTATTATGTGATTGTTCGAATGGTAGGTCAATGTTTAAACCAATTGAAGCACCATTATTTTCAAAAGCTCCTTTGTTTGCCGCTTCCATAATTCCTGGACCACCTCCAGTTATTACTCCGTAGCCTTCATCAGTTAATCGCTTAGCTATTGCTTCTGCTTTTTTATAATACTCTGTGCCAGGTTTTGTTCTTGCAGATCCAAATATTGAAATACTTGGCTGCATATTGTTCATTTTTTCAAACCCTTCTACAAATTCAGCAATAACCTTAAACATCGTCCAGCTATTCTCTCCTTTAATTTTTGTCCACTTTTTAATATTTCTTTTGTTTGATTTCTCTATCATAATTACTGTTTAGTTTTTTAATATTTTAATAATTTTTTTATTGCAATTTTAATTTTTTTGTGAGATAAGATCATAGTTTTTTCAAGAATCTCATTTAATGGGATAGCGGGCATATTCTCAGATCCAATTACGGTTACTGGAGCGTCAAGATCTTCCCAACATTCTTGTTGTATTCTAGAGGCGACACTTTGAGCAAATCCATTATTTACAGGTTCTTCTGTTATTACCAGTATTTTTCCATATTCACTTGATTTTGAAAATATCATTTCTTCATCTAATGGGTACAGTGACCTTAGGTCTAATATGCCAATTTCTCCTTCAAAATTTTTAGCCGCATTTAGAGCCCAATGAACACCCATTCCATAAGCGATTACTAAAACGTTAGAACCATTAGATTTGTTTGAATTTGTTGATTCTATTACCATATTTGCTTTTCCAAGAGGTAACCTATAGTCTTTGTCAGGCATGATTGTTTTTGCTGCCAAAGTTCCTTTTACTTTAGACCAATATAGCCCTTTATGTTCTAACATAACTACAGGATTGGGGTCATAATATGCTGCCTTCATTAGACCTTTCATGTCTGCCCCAGTACTTGGATAAGCAATTTTTATCCCTCTAATATTGGTTAAGATTGACTCAATCGAACTTGAATGATAAGGACCTCCACTGCCATACGCTCCAATCGGAATTCTTAATACCATACTCACAGGAAATTTGCCATTAGATAAGTAGCAACTTCTACTTACTTCACTAAATAATTGATTAAGACCAGGCCAAATATAATCAGCAAATTGAACCTCAACTATTGGTTTTAATCCAACGGCGGACATACCTACAGTACTACCAATTATATATGCCTCTTGAATAGGCGTATTGAATACTCTTTGATCACCAAATGATTGGGCGAGGGTAGCCGCCTCTCTAAATACTCCTCCTAATCTAGCCCCTACGTCTTGACCATACAAAAGACATTCTGGATGATCTTCCATTAGCTCTTTAATAGCGATTAATGCACTGTCAACCATTACTTTTTCTTCTCCATTTTCTGGTTTTCTGACTCCAGTTTCTTCTGTTATTGGAGTAGGTGCAAAATCATGTGTGTACAAATCTTCTGGCCGTGGATCATCTGCTAAAATAGCTTTCTCATAATCTTTTCTGACTTGGATCGCTGCATCTTTTTTTATTTTTTTTAGTGCTTTTTCTGAAATGCCTTTACTTATTAGTTGAGCATGTAATACAGGGTAGGGGTCTCTTGTCATGTGTTCTTCAAGATCATCTCGATACCATTCTTTCCGTACACCAGATGTATGATGATTTAATAAAGGTACTTTGGCATGAATTAAAAATGGACGTCTCTCTTTTCTTATGATTTGTATTACTTCTTTGACTGTAGCATAACATGATGCAAAATCACTTCCATTTATTGACCTTACTTCTATTCCCGGAAAACCCTTGGCATATTCTGAGGCATCCATGGCTCTTATTTCACTTGCATTTGCAGATATATCCCATTCATTATCTTGGACTAGGTACATTATCGGATATTGTTTTAGAGCAGCCATTTGTAAAGCTTCTGACACCTCTCCTTCAGTCATTGCGGCATCTCCAATAGAACATACTACAATCGGATTTTTGTCTTTTTTAATTTTAGTAATACCAGTTATTTCCTTGTATTGTATCCCCATAGCTGCTCCAGTTGCTGGAATCATTTGCATCCCTGTTGCTGAGGATTGATGAGGGATAGTGGGCTTGTTTTTATCCTTTAGACTTGGATGGCTATAATAGGTTCTACCACCAGAAAAAGGATCATCTCGTTTTGCCAAAACTTGCAACATCAACTCATATGGTGACATGCCAATTGACAGCAACATAGCATCATCTCTATAATAAGGTGCTGCAATATCCATCGGTAACAATTGCATACCTACAGCTATCTGTATCGCTTCGTGACCTCTTGAAGTAGCATGGACATATTTTGACACTGTCTTCATTTCTGTCTCATACAACTCTGTGAGTGCTATAGCTGTGCACATATGTTTGTAGGCTTGTTTTAGTGTTTGACCTTTTATATTAAGCGATTTGATTTGCATTAACTAATTTTTAAAATTTAACTTAAAGCAGTTGACTTTTACTTAGACAAAGAATATTTATTTATTTTCAAATATTTCTTCGATTCTGTCAACTAAATCATCATAATGATATTTGCTCATTTTATCATTTGTGTGCGTACTTGATAACAGCCTGCTTATTTCTTTGAGTTTTGCTCTTGCTATTGCTTTCATATCGGAGTGTTCGTATTGATTAGATTCTCTTTCTAATGTACGTTCCAGTCCTTCAATAAATGTCCTTTGAAGATTTCTTCTATACAGAGTTACGGATTGACCCGATTGAGCCTCACTAAATATACTTTTTATTAAATCATCAAACATTTCATTAATTGAGTAGGCATTATTGCTATTTAGTGCAGTGTTTTCTATCATTCTATGCAATCGTTCAGCATTCATGAGCTGTGCGAGGGTTCTATCTTGTATTCCTCTTATTCGCTCAGTAATTCCAGTTTCCTCAATTCTACTAAGTATTTCATTTCGAATTAACCACTTTGGAGTTGAGAATAATTTAGTATTTAGAAACCGTATTGCGTCTTTTTGTTTTGTTTTTTCTACGTGAGTGTAGACTGCCTTTTTTTCATCACTTGATTTATAAAACTCATATACACCTCCAACATTTGCAATCACATGACCAATATATCTTCTATATTGACCAAATACATTGTTATACAGCTCTTTTAATTGTGAATAATCCTTAGTGTCTTCTTGAGTCCATTCAATTAGGTTAGGTAGGATTCGTTCTAAGTTTTTGATTCCCAATTCGCTTGCTCTCATGCTATTGTCTCCAAGGTCTTCAGTCTGTGCTGTAGGGTCAGTTGGACTTCTTCTCTGTCTACCAAATCGATAATAAGGATTGTCTGCCTTTTCTATTATCATAGCGTTTAACTTTGGTCGTTCTGCATCTTCAGAATTTAATGATGGAAATAGTCTATAGCCAAATTCTATAGCCCACTTATCATAAGGTCCAATATTGGGCATCAATGCAACGTCACCATCTTCGGGCTGTGCCACATAATTGAATCTTGCATAATCCATTATTGATGGAGCGGTTCCCATTCTTTTTGTAAATGCTGGACTTCTCAAAGAATCAACTGGATAGGCAACACTTGCGCCCATATTGTGGGGAAGACCTAATGTATGACCAACTTCATGTGCGGCTACAAATCTGATTAATCTGCCCATTATCTCATCTCTAAATTTTGGGCTTCTTGCTTCTGGATTTATTGCTGCGGTCTGTACAAAATACCAGTTTCTTAGTAAATTCATGACATTATGATACCATATGATATCACTCTCAAGTATTTCTCCAGTTCTTGGATCGTGGACATGAGGACCCATTGCATTTTGAATGTCAGTTGATACGTACCTAATAACCGAATATCTTACATCTTCTGGTGACCAGTCTGGGTCTTCTTCTTTTGAAGGTGCATCTTTTGCCATTATCGCATTTTTAAAGCCTGCTTTTTCAAATGCTATTTTCCAATCATTTACACCTTGTTTTAAGTATGGTCTCCATTTTACTGGTGTAGCTGGGTCTATATAATAGACGATTGGTTTTTTTGGCTCGACCAATTCTCCTCTTGCATAGGCCTCAGGGTCTTTAGGTTCTAATCTCCATCTGGTGATATATCTTTTTGCAAATGCTTTTTGTTCGTCAGAACTATAATCAGTTAATCCTAAACTGAAATAAGATACTCTTGCATCAAAATATCTTGGTTGCATTGGTTTTTTAGGGAGTAGAATAAACGACTGTGTCATTTCTATTGACATTGTTCCCGTAATCTGATTATCAGGTAGTTTACTACCGTTGTAAGTCAATACATGTGTTACGTTTACATTTTCTGGAAATGCTCTCATATTATCAATAAATGAGCGTTTACTATCGACACCTCCAATTCCAAAATTTTTCTTTTGAAAGCTATTCATAGCGCCAATCATTGGAATATCTTTTGTAAAAAACGAATTGACATCAATAACATAACTTGCGCTATCCTTAGTCATTGCTTTAATATCAAAAATTTGAATAATAGGCTCGAAATTGTTATTTCTAACAGATTGATATATTGGATCTTCAAACGAAGCGACACTGTTATAAGAAACAGAACGTAATAATATCTGATTACCCTTTTTTTGCCATCGAATAACTTGCTGGGGACGAGATCTTATACCAGCACCCCCAAAATTTAATCCTTTTACAAATCCCGATATTCTTGAGGTTACCAATATTTCTTCTTCTAATAAGGAATCAGCTATTTCAAAGTAAAACTTATCCACAACCTTATGAACAGCAAATAACCCTGCCTCAGAAATAGCGTTTTTTGTGATAACCTTATCGTAAGGCTTCATTTTGTCTTTTTTCTCTTTCTCTTTAGATGATTTTTTACTCTTCTTTTTAAATATTTGTGCTTCAGATGTATTAGGCGTCACAATTGCTATTGTGAATAGAAGAAATAATAATTTTAAAAACTTCATTTGGTATATTATAAATGACAAAAATATTGAATACCAAAAATACTATATTCGATTGAATGACTCATGAATATCACTACTTATTTTTAATAATTACTTAGGTCTATAAATTTAAAAGAGAAAATTAGAGTTATTTTTGAATTAATATATTTTGTTTTTTAGTTTTGATACAATAAAATAAAACTGTTTAATCATGAAAAAAATAATTAACTCAGCTAAAGCACCTGCTCCAGTAGGTCCTTATAATCAATCTATATTAATCAATGGAACCTTGTATTTGTCTGGTCAAATCGCAATTGATCAATCTTCAGGGAATTTGATATTGGATAGTATTGAAAACGAGACCCATCAAGTAATGAAGAATATAGGTTATGTATTGGCAGCTGCTAAGATGGACTACGAAAACATTATTAAATGTTCCGTTTTTGTATCTGATATGAATATGTATAGTAGAATTAATGCAGTTTATGCTGAATATTTTGACGAAACTACTGCTCCAGCTAGAGAATTAGTAGAAGTTGCCAACCTTCCAAAATTTGTCAACGTCGAGATCAGTTGTATTGCTGTATAAATGATTGCAAATAAAGGCTATCTATATTAATGTAATTATTAGTATCAATCACCTTAAAAATCATTGAAATGTGCTTTTGCTTTTCGATTCCATCCACTCGTTACTTGAGTTGCATCAATAGTAGCTCCGATTTGAGATTTTGGATCATCTCTATAGAGTTCTACTTCCCATGCTGGGTTTTGTAATTCTCGATAGCAAGTTGAATGCAATAACTGGAAATCATTGTGTACAAGAGAAGGGTTGTAAAAAATAAATCTAACATTTGATTGATGTGTTTCTTCTATGTAGCTGTATTGCCATATTTCGTAAGGAGGAGCATCTGGTTCTGTATCTATTGAGATAGCATTACTTGGTTTGCCGTATTTGAGAAATATGTATCCTCTATCTGTTTCAAAGCCATGACCTACGTTATTATTAAATTGAATATCTGCATAGCCAACAACTTTCATATATTGAATATATTCCTTTTCTGGAGAATGAGGTGCCTTTTCTGTCCAGAAATCATATAGAAATTTACGTTTTGCATTTATTGAAGCTTCTTTTATTATATAATTCAATAGATTTTTTTTTGGTCCAATTAGTATGGCAGAGATAGCTTTGAGATCATAGTTAAGTTGGTCTTTTTCTAAACTACTTACAAATAAGTTATTATCAAGTTTGTCATAGTTTGCCCAATAATATTTATCATAGTTGGGATTAGATCTGGTAAAATTGACCTTCCTTAGTCCAACTACTGATTTTAATCTATCTATAATTTCAATTACAACAGTATAATTACCAGATTTAAGTTTGTCAATTGGCAATTGTAATAATAGTGGCTCTGACTTCTTTCCTTCAAGCTTTTTATACTTTTTTAGAGTGATTATTTGATTGTTAATGTCA
Organism: Saprospiraceae bacterium; assembly: GCA_036479655.1. Lineage (GTDB taxonomy): Bacteria > Bacteroidota > Bacteroidia > Chitinophagales > Saprospiraceae > CAJXUU01. The sequence goes on along the minus strand of JAZGFO010000267.1, from coordinate 13,147 downwards.
TTTTGTTCTATTATTGCATACTTGACGTAATGTATGTCTGAGGTCTTTTGATATACTTCGGTATATATATTGAGTGTTTTGATGTCTTCGGTAGCATATCCAAATGCTAATGGCTCAAGAGTCAGTCCATTTTTACCATGAGTGTTTTCCTTGGTAGTTGATTCTACATTTGCTAATAATTGAATACTGCCAATAGCAATATCTGCTGCAAATGTAGGTATTGTAATAAATTGCTCTAATTGTAAATTATCACCTTTTTTATTTATGTCTGTTACTTCAACTTTTATTAAGTATTCGCCAGGAGGTAAAGCAAAACGTTTTACATCAAAAAAATCACCTGGTTTTTTTAACTGAGGCGAATTAAGTATAAATCTTTGATGCGCAACTATTTTTTCATTTTGAGATATTATTAGTGTGAATTCCAATTTGGCAGATATTGTACCATCAGGTGAGTCTTTATATGCTATGGTATTTCCAAGTACTCTAAGATATGTCTCTATATAGTGGGAGTTTTCGTTTTTAAAAGCATAAGTATCTAAACTAATTTCAAGACCATATAAATTGAAGAAACATAAAAATACAAATGATAATGTTATTAGCTTTTTCATTTTTTTCATTTTTATGAGCCTGTAAAATGTAAATAAACTTAATTCAGCTATATTACTTTTAGAATAACCATTTATATAATCAATCTTCAATACCCTTTTTCAAAATAAACTTCATATCAAAAACTCCAATTTTAGAAGTAAGTTCTAAAGTATCGTTTTTCATTTTCAAAATTTTCATTTTTAAAGGAGTAGGACTCTCTATATCTATAGTTTTGCTGTCAAAAACAAAGGTATAACTATTTTGACTACCAAAGAGGTTGGTTTTGACTGAATTGTCGTCTTGAAATACAAAATATGCAGTTTCTATGCTTTTAGTTTCTTTTTCATTACGAGTAGCATGAATTATATCCCATTTGCCATAGAGGTTTTCTATAGTGACATCTAATTTTTGTGACTTATCAACTCTACAACTACCAAGTAGGATGATAAATAGGATAAATATAGAAATATTGCTAATTGTATAATTCAGTTTCAAATATTTTATAATCATTGATTAAGTGCTAATATATAAATAACTTATGAAATGTAAAAAAGTTTTAATTTTTTTTAAAAGCCTTATTGCAGCGATTTTAGTTTTAGTATCATCTTATATGTGAGAAAAAATATGTATATATTTCATATATTGTGACTTTTGTAATATATAACGTATTAAATAGTAGGAAAACGATAAAATGCAGCCACGAAACAATATTTTGATTGTTTTTGTTTATATAAGCTTCAACAAACAATAAATTTGCAAATGCTTCAGTTGGTGTAGTATATAATTTGTAAAGTTCGTGACATTTCGTAAGAAGTTTTACTGAGATTGTAACTTTAGAATGATTTTTGCATTTAATGGCATTTATGTTATATTATTATAAAAAAGAAAAACAAACCTTAAAAAATGAAAAACTTATTATTAATTATTTTATTAGTCGGTGGAATATATACAACTGGTACTTCTCAGGTTGTAATTGGTGTAAAAACATCTATAGGCGCAACACTTGCAGAAGATGAATCTACCTATTCGGGAGAAGTATTTGACTATATTAACCATGAAGTTACCTACAAAGGGTCTAACATAGTGAAATCTTACGGATTGTTTGCTCAACAAAAATTTGGACCACTTTATGGGAGAGCTGAAATAGCTTATACACATTTTACGCAAGAGTATAAAGTAAGATCATTTGTTCAATTAGGACAAATACCAAGACAAGAATTTGAAGACTTCGGTTTTATAGATTTTCAAGTAATGGCTGGACTTACTAAAGATAACTTTAGATTTGGAGTCGGTCCTGTTGCACACATATTAGTTAGACATCATAATGATCTAGATTTTATTAGTGGATACAACGAAAATTTAAGAGGTATTACTTATGGATTTACTGGTGCTATTGGTTTAGATGCTGGAATGTTTCATTTTGATGTAAGATATGAAAACAACTTCAGAACTGTAGGTGATCACATTAACTATGGCACAAGAAATGCAAGATTTAAAAACAAGCCACATGTTGTTAATTTAACTGTAGGGATTAGTTTTTAATTAAAAATAGAAATAAAATAAAAGCCGAATATTCAAATTGAGTATTCGGCTTTTTATTTTAGATTAATTCGTAAAAATTAATTTATATTAGAATTTATCTTCGTTTTTTAATTCTATTCAACATTTCTTTATTGACTTTAGTACCTAAATATTTCAGTTTTTCTGCTCTAACGATTAGTTTACCTTTGTCAGAAGTGGGTTTTTCAACGTGTCATTGTAAATGTTTTTAGTGCTATCTAACCTATCTCCTGATTTGACTAAGTCGTAGTCCATATTACCTAAACTTATCATACATTTTTCCAGCGTCCGCAGCAATCTCGATAGCATATTTTTGTTGTTTTTAATTTCGTCAAATACTATCGACTGTTATTAATGAACACTCAAACGGCGAGCGTAAATAATAATATTGCTAACAGCCAAAAAATGCTGCTATTTAGAAATGACATTACTCAAATTCAAACTTATTGATTCATCTTGACTTTTCCATTTTATATTTCCGTTATTCAGAATTAGGTATTTGTTACCGTTTTTATCTAAATATTCATTTTTTCTATATCTATTTTGATTATAATATACCCAATTGCCATTAGCCCTTTTTGCTTTTAGCCCACGATTTGATATTTTTAATGTTACATACTCATCAATCTCTCTTACATAGTATGTGCCGCTTAAAGGGTTTGAATATTTATTGAATCTATTGTTTTTAGGACGCCTTGTTTTATAGGTGTCTTCAATTGTATATTCATCATAATGTCCATTATTGTAACCATCATAGTTATAGTTATTATAATGCTCATTATTGCCATAAAATGTATTGTTTGAATACACTTCACAACTATTATAGTTAAAATAATCATTCTCTATTCGACATCCAGAACCACAAAAATGTCCATGGTGGTGGTGATTTTTTTTTGTAAATCTTGTTCTTTCATGATACCTTCTATTGGTATAGACAATATCATGGATGCTTTTGATATGTATAGTATTACCATCGCAATCTTCAAAAGTTGATCTACCAATTGGTGTGAATTCTACCCAATGTCGGTGGTGATGGGAGAGCCCTTTTACTTTGATGTAATCTCGTTTTACCTTGATTTTTATTGTTTGATTAAAGACTGTATTGACCCATTTTCCATTTAAGCGATCTCTACCGTGACCAGCACTTAAAAAATAAGGAACAAAAAGCAGCAAGCTTAAGTACATTATCTTTTTCATAAGCAGTATTTGATACCATTCTTGTGTGTTTATAATTTAGAAAACAAAGAATGATTGTTTAAATTAATAAATACACGCTAAAGGTACTTGATACAATGTTAAGATTATGTTTTTGTTTGTTAAGAGGAATTTAATCTTTTTGGCAAATTCTGCATCAAAACCCCTGAGGATTCTAAAAACCAATATTTTTCTTACTGTTCTTTGTACCTGCAGCGTGATGCAACATTTTGATAGCGGTGACAGCAGCTTCTATACCTTTATTACCATATTTTCCTCCGGCTCTATCAAGTGCTTGTTGCTTTGTATTAGGCGTTAATACTCCAAATATTACTGGCTTTTGAGAAGTTAGTCCAAGATTCATAATACCATTAGCAACGGCGTGATTGATATATTTGTCATGGTCTGTTTCTCCTTTGATAACACAACCCAAACATATAGCGGCATCTATTTTTTCTTGACCCATCATTATTCTTGCTCCCATGGGCAATTCGTAAGCACCAGGTACACTAATAATATAAAGGTTATCTTCTGATATATTATGAATTTTGAGCGTCTTTACACAAGCATCTCTAAGAGAATGTGTGATTTCGGCATTCCATTCAGAGACAATTAAAGCTACTGAGAAATCTGCAATTGATGGCAAAGACTCCTTTGCACCGGATGACAAATTATTATTTTTACTAGACATACGCTTATTTTTGAATTGTTTGAAAACAAAATATATTTTGTCCTTCGATTAATAATCTCACAAAAGTAACTAACTTGATCATATATTTTGAAATATTCATCGCAATACCTAATTATTAATGTTTAAAATTATTTACAATAAACGAATAGAATGGAAATGTTTAATGTTCTTAGCTGTATTATTTGGATGCTACAGCTGTGGTGATTCTAATGCGACAAAGTATACAATATTTAGGTATAATCAGATAAATCATATCACTTCCCTTGATCCAGCTTTTGCGAAAAGTCAAAATAATATATGGGCAACTCATCATATATTTGATGGATTAGTTAGATTAGACGATTCATTAAATGTGCAACCTAATATCGCAAAATCATGGACAATTTCTGATGATGGTTTGTTGTACACTTTTTTATTGAATGATGATGTCAAATTTCATAACAGTGATTGTATTGGACAAGATAGATTGATTACTGCTCACGATGTAGAATATAGCCTAAGGAGATTAGTGGATAAGACAGTAAACTCGCCAGGTTCTTGGTTGTTTAGTGATAAGATATCTGGAAAAGAAGCTTTTCAAGCGATAAATGATACTATTTTTTCTTTTAGACTTAAAAAACCTTTTATCCCTATGTTAGGCATATTCACAATGCAGTATTGCTCTATAGTGCCTAAATCGTGTGTCGAGTCAAGAGAAAAACCTTTTAGATCTAATCCTATAGGGACAGGACCATTTTTATTTAAACGATGGGAAGAAAATCAAGCTTTATTTTTAAAAGCAAACAAAAACTACCATAGAAAAATAAACCATAATCTTGATGGTGTCAAAACAACTTTTATACCAGATAAGAAAATAGCTTTTTTAGAATTACAAAACGGAAACTTGGATTTTGTTAATGGCTTAGAGTCGTCATTTATTCATGACCTACTTACTCAAGAAGGAGAACTTTTAGAGCGAAGAATAAAAGAACTGAATTTTATAAAAGCTCCATATCTAAATACAGAATATTTGGGGATCAATATGGAAAATCAACCCAAAGACAGTCCTTTGAAGATAAAAGAAATAAGGCAAGCATTAAATCTTAGTCTTGATAGGAAACTAATGTTATTGGCATTAAGAAATGGGGTAGGGAAGCCTGCAAATGCTGGATTTGTTCCTATGGGATTACCATCACACAATCCGTCAAAAGTACAGGGTTATAGTTATTTACCAGATTCAGCAAGGGTGTTAATCTCAAATGCAGGTTATAATAATGACAATCCTATACCATCAATCACATTGTATACCAATAAAGATTATTTAGATCTTACAACGTTTATAGCGAGACAATGGCAAGAAGTTGGATTTACTATTGAGATTGATGTTTTAGAATCTTCAATTTTAAGAGACGGAATGAGAAAATCTTCTTTGCCTTTTTTTAGAGCTAGTTGGATTGCTGATTATCCTGATGCCGAGAGTTTTTTATGCATGTTTTATAGTAAGTATCCAGCACCACCAAATTATACAAGGTATGTTAATTCGGAGTTTGATAAATTGTACGAAATGGCAATATCAACGGCTGATACAGATGATCGACATAAAATATATCAGCAAATGGACCGAATGTTAATTGAAGATGCACCAGTTGTGTTTTTATTTTATGATCAAACGGCATTATTTTCCTTAAAGAACGTTTCTGGATTATCTTCAAATGCCATTAATTTGTTAGAAGTTGATAATGTGAAAAAGTAAGAACCTATTAACTATTGTCGAATCAATAAAAAAATACATGCAAAAAACTGCAATTGTAATTTATCAATATTTATACGCACTTATTTTTTTCAAAAAGTAATTTTTTAAATTATAGTTATATATTTGCGCCCCTATTCGGCTCCGTAGTTCAACTGGATAGAATTTCGGATTTCGACTCCGAAGGTTGCAGGTTCGAACCCTGCCGGAGTCACAACAAAAAGCCTCTAAAATGTTAGTTTTAGAGGCTTTTAATTTTTATTAAAAACGGATTAACTATACAAAGTATCCATGTTTTGCTTCAAATATTTATTTGCAGCACTATTGGTAGTTATTGCTGGGATTATTATTGATAACAAGAATATACTTATAATTGCAATCAAAATGTAAATCATATTTATTATTTCCCAAACTTGAGATACATATAGATATATAAGGCCAAGAATGACAAAAATGAGCACTGTAGCTAATATAAATGCATTGAATCCGACCAAAACACCAGTCTTAATATAAGGCATTTTGATAAAGCCCCATTTAGCACCTATTAGTTCCATCGTTTTGATCTCCCATCTATCAGCATACATGCTCAAGTTGATGGTGTTTCTGATGATGACTATTGCTAAGAGCACAAAAAGTATACCTACAAAAAGAATCAGATACGCAATCCTGTTTAGATTTGATTTAATGTTTGAAATTGTCAAATCTTCATAAAAAACAGAGGATACACCATTCATTTTTTCAAGCTCTGATCTCATTTTATTGAGTTTCGAAGTAGAATATTCACTTGAAATAATATTAAAAGTAATTATATCTCTAAATGGATTTTCGTTTGCATTGAATGCTATATTTAAGTTTTTTGACATTGTGGTTATAGCCTCAGATTTTGATATTTGTACCACACTTCCTTTGCGTACATTATTATTGCTGTTGAGCCAAGTAATGATTTGTTCTGGATTGTTTTCTTCCTCTAATTCTATAACAATATTCATTTTTTCCTTAATGATATTTGTCAAGTTGTGAGAATGTAGTAGAACGATTATAAATGTCCCCAACAAAAACATAACTATAGCTACAGATAAGCTTGAATAGGCATGAGAAGGTTTAGATTTTGAATTATTTGAGGCCATATTTTATTTATTTAGATGAAAATCAACTTTTTCAAACTCCTTTCCATTGACAATTATTGATAATTGATGCAGACCAGTATGTAGTTTTCTTGTACTTATTATCTTAAAATGTTGTCTTCTATTTACTGTTATTGTCGTGTTTTTAGGATAGCTTTTTTCACTGATTTTATATACTTTATTTGAGAGCGTTCCATTGGCTTTTTGATAATAAATATTGTACTCCAATCTTATTAACGAAGGTAGATTAGATGTGTTTTGTATATCAAAATTAAATTCTAAATAATCTCCAATTTTTATATGATGATTTATGATATTAAAATTATTTATAGCTATGTTTTTTGTGTTTCCAAATCCAAATAATTGCATAGCTGTTTGATTGCCTTGTTTTAGAAGTGTTCGGCTTGCATGCTTGACTAATTTGTCTGTTTCATGGGACAATCCTTTCCATTTGGATATCATAGCTAATGCAATCTGTGGGTTATCTTTACTGATGTCATTAATGTTATTGGCAACACTCCGTCTTACCGTTTCTGAATTGTCTTGTTTGAGATTGTCTAATATACTTAGTATTGGGTTTGGATCTTTTTTTAATGATGGCAACCCCATAGCCCATGGCAATCTAGGCCTGCAGCCTTCTGTTGCAAGTCTCCTTACATTATAATGACTATGTGTTGACCATTTTTTCATTTGGTCTATCATTTTTGATTTGTACTTTAAAATAAAAGGTCTTACTGCAAATTCACAACTCGTAAACTGAGTGATTTCTTCAAAAGCTTGAATAGAAATATCGTAATATTCTAGACCAAAAACTTCTATGTAATCTGGAAAAAGCATATATTTAAAGCCATCTTTTTTATCATTAGTTATTAGCAATTCTAACGTAGATTTAAGAATGTTCACATTTTGTTCATATTCATAATTTAAATGGTGGTCAATCATTAGAGCGATATGTCTCATGCGGTCTTTAAGCTCTAATTTAGACCATGAATTATCAAAAACATCTTTTGTGAAACCATTTATGTCAAATGACTTATCATTACTCCTAATAGCTTTTGCTAAGTCAGATATAAATTTTTCGTTGTACACATATTTTAATGGTTCTGCCATTTTTTTATCTAAGAGTCATTTTATTAAGTAATAAATATATAATTTGGAATTGAAATGGAAGATATATAAAATTATTATATATATTGGAGAAAAATATAATTATAATGAGGTTTCTTTTTATTTTTCTAATTTGTATGCTATTTAGTAATGCACTTAATAGTCAAGTAAGTCTTAATAATCCTTCTTTTGAAGACGAACCAGCAGATGCGACTACACCACAAGGTTGGTTTCCATGTGATAATATGACAACACCTGATATATTTCCTGGTTTTTGGGGTGTTTATAATGAAGCTGCTGACGGAGAAACCTATGTAGGTATAATCACCAGAGAAAATAGTACTTTTGAAAGATTTGGGCAACGACTGTCAATGGATCTTGTCAAAGGGCAATGTTATTTTACGGCAATTGATCTTTCGTATTCAAAAGTATATTCTGGATACAATAAACCAATTCAGTTAAAAATAGTATTTAGCATTGACAAATGTAGCAACGACGAAGTGGTTTTTTTGTCTCCAGTTATCCAACATACAGATTGGAAAACATATAAAGTAGAGTTTACTCCCAACGCTAATTATCGTTATATCAAATTGGAGGCTTATTATTCTGATGAGAAATTTTCTCACAAAGGAAATATATTGATAGATAATATTCGTCCAATTAGACGATGTGGAAATGCTTAATTGAGAGAAATTTAACACTTTAATGCAGCCAATATAACATGCAGTATTAAAAATGATGATTACATAAAATAAAAAAAAATGAAAGTAAGAACAAATGCACCAACAGCAAGAACAGTAGCATTAACTATTATCTCCGTAGCTGTAGCTATGGGATTGTTTCACTACCGAGGTTTGTCCGACAATGTAGTATGGATATTATTAGGCGCATATTGCTATTTATTATTAGGAAGCCTATATAAAGGGTTGTAATTTTTTTATAATTAAATATATACAGTTAGTTTTTGTCAATAACTTTAGGGACTGTAAAGTATCGCCCTTTAAGTTTTGGCGCATTATTCATTATATCAATGGTAATATCTGATTTTTCAGAAGCATCATTTCTTAAAACTGTTTTTTCTTCATGCATATAGATAAGTGGTTCTACATCAGTAGTATCAATCTCTGATAGTTTGTCTATCATATTTAGAATTTGATCCAAGTCGTTACCTATTTGACCCCTTTCTTCGTTGCTAAGAGAGATTTTTGCCAGTTTTTCAAGTTTTATAATTGTTTCTTTATCTATTCCCATTAATTGCGATTTCAGTTTTTATATACGATAAATATACAAAAATAAAAAATCATTTGTCTTCACTGACACATATAGAATAATAATACATATATTTAAGGAGTAGATTTAAGCCATTTTCTTTTAGATCCTTAACTTGCTTCAAAAAATAATCTTATGAAATTGATTTCATTTATTTTTGCCTTTTCTTTATTTAGTGTATTTCTTTCAGCCCAATCTTGGCATCAAGAGGAAGATGTGACTTTAATAAAAGGAGATTCAAGAGTTATTATTCCTGAAACATATTTGACATATAAAATAGATTTCAATAACTTAAAAAAAAACCTGATACCTCATTCGTCTTCAGAATCTACATTTTCTGATCGTAATGATAGTGAAATTAAGATCAATTTACCTTCGCCAAATGGTGAAGTAAAAAGTTATTATATTTTTAGAAATGATGTGTTTCATCCAGAGTTAGCAAAAAAATATACGAATATTTCAGCTTATACAGGTTACAATATTGACAACCCATCTGAAATTGTAAAACTAAGCATAAGTCATAAAGGGATGGATGCTATGATTTTTTCGGCAAGTAAACCAACCATTTTTATTGATAGATATTCTATCAAAAATAGTAATAATTACATAGTTTATTATAAAAATAATCTTAGCAATAATTCAGTAATAGATAAATGCAATATTGAAATACCTAATGATGGCTATAAAGAGATAGAGCACGATATAAGATATGGAGATTGTCAGTTGCGTAAGTTTAGATTAGCTTTAGCTTGTAGCGGTGAATATGGCATTTTTCATGGTGGTAATGTCCCTGATGTTTTAGCAGAGTTTAATACTTCTATTAATAGGATTAATGGTATCTATGAAAGAGAAATGGGTGTAACATTACAATTAATACCTAATACAGATTTGCTTATATACTTGGATACTTTGACTGATCCATATACCAATGAGAGTGGGCTGACTATGCTTGGCGAAAATCAAAATAATATTGATAATGTTATAGGATTTGACAATTATGATATTGGACATGTTTATAGCACTGGTGGTGGAGGGATTGCATCATTGCGAAGTCCTTGTACAGACAGAAAAGCGAGAGGAGTGACAGGCAGGGCAAACCCTGTAGGTGATCCGTTTTGGGTAGATTATGTTGCGCACGAAATGGGCCATCAATTTGGAGGAAACCATACTTTTAATAATAGTTGTAATTCTAATATTAGTCTTAATACTGCAGTAGAACCAGGAAGTGCATCTACTATTATGGGTTATGCCGGTATATGCCAACCCAATGTTCAAAATAATAGTGATGATTATTTTCATGCTATTAATATCCAAGAAATTGCTAACTTTCTTATTGCTGGTAATGGTAATTGTGCAGAACTATTAACTACCAATAATAATAGCCCTGAGTTAGATCCACTCTTTGGAAATAATCATATATTACCTATAGGTACTCCTTTTATACTTTCCGCTTCTGCTACGGACCTTGATAATGATCAGTTGACATATTGTTGGGAGCAAATGGATAATGAAATAGCCACTATGCCCCCAGTTAGTAGTGAAGTTGGAGGCCCTGCTTTTCGTTCTATAAGTCCTACAATAGATGGATTTAGGTATTTTCCTCGCTTGAGTAGAATATTAAACGGCACTAATAATCATGAATTTGAAGTGCTTACAACAGCAGATAGATCTATGACATTTAATGTAACTGTCAGGGATAATAGTCCTTTGGTTGGATGTACAGACGATGATGATCTGACATTACAATTTGTTTCGACAGCTGGCCCGTTTTTAATTACTTCGCAAAATAGTACCCTCACATGGAATGCAGGTAGTCAAGAAACAGTCACTTGGGATGTAGCTAACACTGATGTAGCACCAGTGTCGTGCCAATATGTTGACATTCTCCTTTCCATAGATGGTGGGCTCAATTTTGACATCCAATTAGCTACCGATATTGCTAATATTGGTAGCCATGATATTATTGTACCTTTTGTTCTTTCTAATAATTGTAGAATAATGGTAAAATGTGCTTCTTCCGTATTTATGGATATCAATAATCAAGATTTTATTATTAGTGCTCCTTATAATTTGACTTCTAGTGACATTAGTAAAGAGTCTTGCAATGGTGACCCAGTCGAGTATGTTTTTGACTTTACATCTTATGCAGAGAATCAAGATCCTGTAGTTTTTAATGTCAGTGGCTTACCTGACAATGTTTTAGTGTCCTTGACTCCCCAACAAAGTGATGTAGATACTGAGTTAGTAGTTAGTCTTTCCAATTTGCAGGGGCTATCTTCTGGGATTTATGATTTTTTTATTTCGGCAACTAACAATATTTTTACCCAGAGTATTGATTTGAAATTACAAATCGGATCTTCTACCTACCTACCCATTGTTTACACAGCACCTATAGATGGAGCTATTGGTGTAGGTGTTTCTACTGTTTTAGAATGGCAAGCTCAATCTGGAATAAATAGTTATGAAATCCAAGTAAGTAAAAATCCTAGTTTTGATGTCCTTCTGATTTCTGAAATTGTAAACGAAACAAATTATAGTTTTAATGGAATGAGCAGTACTGTTTATTATTGGAGAGTAAAAAGTGTAAGTACTTGTTTTGTTTCTGATTGGAGCACTTCGTTTTCATTTCAAACAATAGGTTTGCAATGTAATGATCAAGATACTGTCGTAAATCTATCTATTTCTGCAGTTGATACCGATACTATCACTAGTATTATAAAAATAAATGAATCAGGACCAGCCTATGGTGTTGAAGTCACGATTAATATAGAGCATACGTGGATTGGAGACTTATCTGCTTGGTTGGTTTCTCCATTTGGAACTAAGGTATTATTGTTTCAAAGACCAGGGATTCCATTATCAGAATTTGGCTGTAGTGAAGATAATATACAAGTAGTTTTATCTGATAATGCCACTTTTACTGCAGCAGATTTTGAAGATTCTTGTGCACCTAACAATCCTGCAATCAGCGGCAATTATCAGCCAGTTGTCCAATTGTCAATATTTAATGGTCAGCTATTACAAGGAGATTGGCAGCTTGTAATTACAGATTCTTTCGGACAAGATGGAGGAACATTGCTTGATTGGTCTTTAATCACTTGTCTGCCTACTGATATAAGTAGTGGTAGTGTTATTACTAATCATCCCTTAATATTGAATAATGTTACAGAATCCATTATCTCAATGTCTAATCTTGTTATTGAAAATGATAATGTCGATGAATCATATTATACAATTAGAAGTACACCCAGCAACGGTGATATTTATTTGCAACAAAGTGCAACTAATTTTATTAGACTTAACCAGGGCGATCAATTTTCTCAGCAGGATATAAACCTTAATAAGATAAAGTATCAACTTGCTGACCTTACTGCAACTACAGATAGCTTTGTTTTTGATACTCAGGATAATAATAATCGATATACTGCTAACAATATTTTTAATATAGAAATCATTTTAGATGATTTTGCAGTTGGCGTTAGTATTGGGTCTAATATATTATGCTTTGGAGACCACAATGGATCAATCGTTACACAGGCTACTGGTGGGATTCCGCCTTTCATGTATAGCCTTAACGGAGGAACATTCGGAGACAGTAATATTTTTGAAAATCTTGCAGTTGGTACTTTTACCATTTCAGTAAAAGATGCTAATGACGATATTTTAGTCGCTCCTCCAATAATATTGTCACAACCAGAAGAATTGACAGCTAATATATCTATTGAAGAAGACACGATCACACTCAATGCAAGTGGTGGTATTGAAGACTATTTGTATTCTTTTGATGGTGGGCAAAGTTATAGTGCCATCAACAAGTTAATAGCTATTGACGGATATTCTTACAACTTCTCAATTAAAGACTACAATGATTGTATCGTTGAATTG
>JAZGFO010000266.1:0-41873 GCA_036479655.1 Saprospiraceae bacterium | reverse complement strand
CAGCAAGATTGACATTATTGACTAGTACACTATGCTCTCCTATGATACAATCATGAGCTACGTGGACATAAGCCATCAACAAACAATTATCCTTAATATGTGTTTTAAAATTAGCTTGAGTTCCCCTATTCAGCGTACAATACTCCCGAATAGTTACATTATTGCCTATCTCTAATAGTGAATCTTCACCACCAAATTTTAGATCCTGAGGTATTGCTCCTAATACTGCTCCAGGAAACACTTTACAGTTATTTCCAATCCTTACACCATCCATGATAGTGACATGAGGTCCAATCCAAGTATTTTCACCAATTTCTACATCAGCAGAAATAAGTGTAAAAGGCTCCACTTTAACATTTTTGCCCATTTGGGCTTTTTTATGTACTTGACTGAGATTACTTATCTCCATTATGTTCTTTTAATAATTTGAGCTGTCAATTCTCCCTCAGAGACAATTTTATTGCCGACATAAGCAGTACCCTGCATATGTACAATCCCTCTTCTTATAGGAGTTATTAATTCCATTTTCAAAATAATAGTATCTCCAGGTACTACCATCTGTTTGAATTTTACATTATCCATTTTTAAAAAATAAGTAAGCCAATCCTCTGGATTATCTACATTGGTAAGGGCTAATATACCCCCAGTCTGAGCCAAAGCTTCCATTTGCAATACACCCGGAAAAACTGGATTGCCCGGAAAATGACCTTGAAAAAATGACTCATTACCTGTCACATTTTTAACACCAACAACAAGTGTTTTTGTAATTTTAATTACTTTATCAACCATCAAGAATGGATATCTATGTGGTAATAATTCTTTTATTTTTTCAACATTATAAATTGGTGGTTCGTTTATGTCATACCTCGGTTTACCTTTCAATTTCTTTGCTTGCTGAATTTGTTTTTTTACAATTCTCGCAAATTCTATATTAGAAGAATGCCCAGGTTTTGTGGCTACTATTTTTCCTTTGATTGGTTTTCCAACTAATGCCAAATCACCAATAACATCAAGCAATTTATGTCTTGCTGGTTCATTAGAAAACTTGAGATCAGATTTATTTACAATACCTTCCATATTAAATTCTATTTCTGGAATTGCTACTTTTTTAGCTATAATATCAAGACTACCTTGCGTAATTTTTTCGTCAGCAATAACAATAGCATTATCTAATCCTCCACCTTTTATAAGATTTTGATCTATTAAATTAACCAATTCATGAACAAATACGAAAGTCTTGCAAGGAGCTATCTGAGTTTCATAATCATCTAATGAAGTCAATTCCGCATATTGTTGTCCTAATACGGGAGAATCAAAATCAATCATTGTAGTAATTTCATATTCGTCAGATGGCATAAGCATCAGTTCTGCCCCCGTTTCTTCGTCGGTATATGTTATTGTTTCTTCGACTACAAAAAATTCTTTATCTGTTTCTTGGCTTACAATTCCTGCTTTTTTTATTGCATCTACAAATGCCGATGCACTACCATCCATAATAGGTACTTCTGCACCATCCAATTCCAATAATGCATTATCTATACCCATACCATACAATGCTGACATTATATGCTCTACTGTCCTTACTTCTAATTTAGTGTTTTTTAGCTTAGTCCCTCTATTGGTCTCTGTAACAAAATTTACATCAGCAGAAATGATTGGCCCTCCTTCTAAATCTGATCTTTTAAATTTTATACCATGATTATGTTCTGCTGGATGAATTGTCAAATTTACAAATTCTCCAGAATGCAGTCCTTTTCCAGAAAGGGTAACAGAAGTATTAAGTGTTTGTTTTTTCATTTGAAAGTTGGTCTTATAAGTAGGTTAATTCGTTATATGAAAAACTATTTATCTACTTTGAATTGTCTCTTTTTAGTTGCTCAATTTCTTTTCTTAGCTCTTGAATTTGCTTTGCAATATCTGGCAAAGTCTTAAAGTGAGCATAAGATTTAAGGTAGCTGCTGTAATTTATAGCTGGCGTCCCATATAATTTTGAATTTTCTTTTTTTATATTACTTGTAACTCCACTCTGCCCTTGAATCATCACTCCATCAGCAATCTTTAAGTGACCTATTATGCCTACTTGTCCTCCAATTACACAATCTTTTCCTACTTTAGAGCTACCAGCTACTCCACTTTGAGCTGCTATTACTGTATTTTCTCCCAATTCTACATTGTGTGCAATTTGAATTAGGTTATCTAATTTTACACCTTTTTTTATTACTGTATTTCCTATAGTCCCTCTGTCTACTACCGAATTGCTACCTATCTCTACATTTTCTTCAATAATCACTTTTCCAAGATGAACAATTTTTTCATATTTCCCCTCTGTATCTTTAGAATACCCAAACCCATCACAACCAATCACTACATTACTATGAAGAATACAATTATCTCCTATTTCACATCCAGCATATATTTTTACTCCTGGATATAGAATAACATTTTTACCTATTTTTACATCTTCCCCAATAAATACTTGGCTGTGTATTACTGTTCCTGATTGTACTGTAGCTCCTTTAGAAACTACACTATACATTCCCAAAGTAATATTAGAACTTATCATTGCATCCTGATGAATAGATGATTCATGGGCGATATAATGCTCTGTAATTTTTTTAGTGCTAAAATGTTCGAATAATTTGGTAATAGATGCTCCTACATCTTTGACACGTATTAGACTTGGGTTGATCTTCATCACTGGCGAAAAGTCTTCATGGACCAACACAGCTGAGGCGTTAGTGCTATACAAAAACTGTTCGTATTTAGGATTAGACAAAAAACTTACTGTACCTGGTATTCCTTCTTCTATTGGACTTGGGCCATGTATCACCACATATGGGTCTCCATCAACTGTTCCTTCAAGGATATCGGCTATTTCTCCTGTTGTTATTTTCATGCTTTTTACTAACGAAAATTTACTTCAATCTGTTGGGTAAAAATTCATAATATTTTCAAATAATTAATAGATAGTATCCTATACAACGTAAAAATCAATGAAGAAAATATGAATATTGCAGGCAAAAGTACATTTTTTTTCTTAGATGAGTTTTATATTATGCACATTACTCAAAACTCATCTGAATATCAATATATTGTATATATTATTTTCTAAAATGTAATTGTAAATAAAAATTAATTGTCAAAATAATTATACGTTTTCTAACCTTTTCAATTTAGATTTCGACATATATTTAGAGTATTCAAAAGATCAACTTATTTAACAAATTTGGAATATGGAGATGCTATCCAATACTTATAATCTTAATTTCTACACGTTGATTTTTCTTTCTCCCAAATCGTGTTTTATTAGAAGCAACTGGTTTTCGTTTGCCTAATCCTCTATATGTCAATCTTTCTCCATCAATACCTAATTTGACAAGATGTTGAGCAACAACTTTTGCACGCTCTGTTGACAACCTATCACAATAATCATCAGGAGGAATATCATTGGTATGACCTCTTACTTCGACATTAATGTCTTTATTCTCATTTAAAAAACGATATACCTCCTCTAATACTTTAAATGACTCGTTACTTATCGAAGAAGTATCAGCTTCAAAATATAGACTTTTAATCTCTATAATTTGATCCTTAATAAGATTTTTTCTATCTAAATTTAGAATACTTTTTGCTGGTGAAGAGGTTGTTTCTACTGCAATATCTGTTGGTGTAGTAGATTCAGCAGTTTTTGGTTTCTTTTTTGGTTTCTTTTTAGATCTTTTATGAGGTGGAATCTTTTTTACTGATTCATCTACAGTTGCTACTATTTCTTCATTACACTGTATTTTTACAAGATCAGAACAGTTATCTACTAATATATGTCCATTATATGGGAATAGCACCGGTACTTTATAAAAAGCTTCAAAGGTGATATAACGATGGTTAAACGTTGGAGAAAATTTAAAAGCGTAATTTTTCCAACCTGAGTGTGTTACAGGAGCCGATTCTCCTATTAGTTCTTTTGTATTGCAATATCCTGACCCTCCCCATATTCTAATTACAGTAGGTGTACTATAATTAACCTCATCTCTACTTAGAGAATTTAATCTTGATAGGCTTATATATCGCTTAGATTGTGATAATTCTAAACTAAAAGAGTAACATTCGCCTGCTTGCATTGGTGTTTCTAATCGTTGAGAGACAGACTCCCAACTATCATTATCACGTACTACCATTCCAAGATAAGTCGCTCCGTCTGAAGCTTGCTTTGTATTATTCCAAAAATCTTTAGGATGTATGTCAGGGGGTGTTTCTTGAGGAAAATTGATAATACCACAATCGTACCACCCTTTAATACCATGTAATCGAGATCCACCTCTTCGTGGCGTATCTTCAAACGATGGATTAGTAAGCTTTATAACTTCATCTTGTGCACTTATACCAAAAGCGCTCATTGATAATATTATTACTAATAAGTATCTCATATTTTAACTCATATTATATTATATGCACAATCGACTACTATTGGCATTTTACAAAAGAACGTAAAAAAAATCAATTCAAGTTCAATCTTCTCCTAATAAACGTTAGAAATGAAAAAATTATCTTACAAAATTGTTAAATATTTAAAAATAGTTAAAATAGTTGTTAAAATTATAGCAAATTATCGTGGCATCTTAATTGTAGAGATATAATAGCTTAATATTGTAAAAACATTAATAAATAATTATTGATATATGTTGTGAGCGGAACCAATATCAATAAAAATATAAACTTACTTATGAGAACTACCTTGCTGATTGCCATATTTTCTATTTTTTTTATTGGACTAAATGCCCAATCAAAATCGCTAAAACCTGTAAAATGGTCTTTTGATGTAACTATTAATGATGATGGTGTACATACGCTGACATCAACTGCAGATATCAAAGATGGCTGGGTTATATATTCACAGCATACTGGAGAAGGTGGACCTGTACCTATGTCTTTCTCTTATAGTGAAAATAGTACTACAATTGGCAAAACGAAAGAAATTTCTAAATCTATAAAACAAAAGAGTAAATTGTTTGAAACTGAGGTTGTTAAATTTAAAAACAAAGCCGTATTTACTCAAGCATTTAATCCTAATAAAGGAGAAAAATCAATATCAGGATCTGTTAGATTCATGGCTTGTGACAATCTAAGATGTCTTCCTCCGACACAAGTGCCATTTGATATTACATTTTAGTTTTTAATTACAACAAATATGTATATTTACGGCTTTTAAAAAAAACTATTTCAGTAACAATTTCTACAACAAAGACCATTTGTTACTTTTAATGTCCAAATAATTACCAATGAAATTTATTCAAGCAATATTATTATTTATACTCATTAGTTTATCTACACAATCATTTGCTCAAATATTAAATCCTGTAAAATGGACTATGGACAATAAGCAGATTGCAGGCAATGAATATGAATTAAAATTTACTGCCAAAATCGAAAAAGGGTGGACTGTATATTCTCAGTTTACTGCTGATGATGGCCCTGTCCCTACCGAATTAGTATTCGAAAATATTGAAGGAGCCAAATTGATTGGAAAAGCTACGGAACAAGGACACAAAAAAGAAGGGCTGGATAAGTTGTTTGATGTCAATGTTATTAAATTTTTAGCTGATGAAGATTTTGTAATGACTCAAAAAATTAAAATCAAAGATTATAGCAAACCAATCACTGGGTATCTTACTTTTATGACTTGTAATAATAAGACTTGCTTACCTCCTACTGATGTAGATTTTAGTTTTAATATCAAAAAAAACTTAACTTCTTCTAGCGTGCCAACAAATATTGGTGGAAGTGACAATACTAATACTAAGAAAAGTGGAAGTGCACACTCAAATCAGCAACCAAATAATAAAACAACAAGTACTGATAATATTAAAGTAGTAACCGTACCTACTAAATCCCCCTCAAAAACAAGTATCCCTACAAAAATTGCATCTGTAAAAAAAGCACAACCTACAAGCACAATAAACAATGTAGATAAAAAGAAAATATTAAAACCAGTAACTTGGAATATTACTAAAACAAAGATGTCTGACAATGAATACATGCTTACCTACACAGCAAATATAGCAGATGGCTGGGGAGTATATTCTATATATATGGATGAAGGTGGTCCTGTACCTACCACAATTACCTACGAAAAAATGGATGGTATAGAATTGGTAGGAAAAGCAACAGAAAAAGGACATAAAAAAGAAGGTAAAGATCCTCTATTTGATGAAGTAGAAAGTGTGATTAAGTTTTTGGATGATAAAGATTATATAATCGAACAAACAATAAAGGTTAAAGATGGTTCAAAACCGGTTTCTGGTTATTTGAATTATATGACTTGTAATGATAAGGGCTGTTTGCCACCTACAGATGTAGATTTTAGTTTTGATTTTAGCGGTATTGGTTCTACAGCAAGCACCTTACCTGATGATATCATAAGCAAAGCAGGTAGTAACGGTAAATTTGACCAGTCACGTCCTACTATCAAAGCGACTGTTGGCAATCCATTGAGCAACTGCGGTAGTGCCCTTACTAAGACAGATAGCAGCTTATTATGGTTATTAGTTGCTGGGTTATTAGGAGGATTTGCAGCTTTGATGACGCCGTGTGTATTTCCAATGATACCTATTACTGTTAGTTTTTTTACAAAAGATACTAAGCGAAAAGGATGGGTAAATGGTGTGATTTATGGTATATCGATTATCGTTATTTATGTAATTCTTGGGTTATTAATCACAGTATTTATGGGTCCAGAAACCCTACAAGCATTGGCAACAAATTGGATTGCTAATACAATTTTCTTTATCATATTTATTGTGTTTGCTTTTTCATTTTTTGGGTTTTATGAAATCACCTTACCTAGTTCTTGGAGTACTAAGAGTGATCGTATGGCTGACAAAGGAGGATTGATAGGTATATTTTTTATGGCAGCTACATTAGCATTAGTATCATTCTCTTGTACTGGTCCTATTGTTGGGTCTGCATTAGTAGCAGCTGCCAAAGGTGGGATCGCAGGGCCGTTAGTAGTGATGCTTGGTTTTTCTACAGCTTTAGCTTTACCATTTGGACTATTTGCAGCATTCCCTGCATGGCTTAATTCTCTTCCAAAATCAGGAGGATGGATGAATAGTGTAAAAGTAGTTTTAGGGTTTTTAGAAGTAGGTTTTGCATTCAAATTCTTATCTACAGCTGACCTTACACAACATTGGGGCATACTTAAGTACGAAACATTTATGCTGATATTTATTTTGGTGTTTTTGGCGATTGCGGCATATTTATTTGGATTTATTAAATTTCCTCATGATAGCCCAATCAAAAAACTGAGCTTAGTTCGTAAAACTTTGGCAACTGGATTTTTAGCACTGGCTGTATATTTAGGATTTGGATTTACTATCAATAAAGATACAGGAATCTATAATTCACTATGGTTGACAAGTGGGTTCTCTCCACCAGTGATGTATAATATGTTTTTGGATAAAAGCGATGTTGATCCTAAGCTAAAAAAGAAATACCCTTCACTTACCAAATGCGCCAATAATATTGATTGCTTTAAAGATTATTATGAAGGAATGGCTTATGCCAAAGAAATAGGAAAACCTGCTTTCCTTGATTTTACTGGTCATGGTTGTCAAAACTGCCGAAGAACTGAAGATAATATCTGGGTAAATGATAAAATAAGACAAATGCTTAATGACGATGTAGTACTCATCTCATTATATACTGATGATAGAGAAAAGCTAAAAACTGCTTATACTTCATTATTAGATGGTAAGAAAAAACGTACAGTGGGAGCACAATGGGCTGATTTTGAAGTGACAAATTTTGCTCAAAATTCTCAACCACTTTATATCATGATGACTCCTGACGAAAAAGTAATTACCAACCCACGTGGATATGAAGAAAATGTAAAAAGCTATAAAGAATATTTAGATTGTGGATTGAAGTTTTTTAATGAGATGAAAAAGTAACCATGAATTAAATCTAAAACTATAGTTACATCAAAAAATAACAAACACCCAACATATATTTATGTGGGTGTTTGTTATTTTAATAGGTTTTATAAAACATAGACTTAATTATCCAAATCGAAACCTATATCTGATCGGTAATTTTTATTTTCAAACGAAATAATCTCAGCGTTTTTTAATGATAACGCTACTGCTGCTTCCTTATTCTCTCCATAAGAACTAATGGCGATGACTCTTCCACCATTTGTAAGAATATTATTTCCTTCCTCCTTTGTCCCTGCATGAAAAACTATAGAATCTGTTACTTTTTCAATATTAGTGATTGGTTTTCCCTTTTGGTAAGCCTCTGGGTAACCACCAGATACCAACATAACTGTAGCCACAGATCGACTGTCTTCAATTAGTGGCATAGAATCAAAATTATTAGTCTCCAGTGCTTCTAAAAGAGGTAAAATGTCTGATTCAATTCTTGGCATTATTACTTCAGTTTCAGGATCTCCCAATCTACAATTATACTCAATGACTTTAGGTTCACCATCAACGCTAATAAGTCCTAAGAAGATAAAACCTGTATAATTTATTTTCCTTTTTTGCAATCCTTTTATTGTCGGGATTACAATTTGTTTTTCCACTTTATTCATCATTTGTGCATTGACAAACGATACTGGAGATATAGCACCCATTCCGCCTGTATTAAGCCCTGTGTCTCCTTCGCCAATTCGCTTATAATCTTTAGCTACTGGTAGTATTTTATATTGGTTACAATCGGTAAGTACAAAGACTGAAAATTCTATACCATCTAAAAATTGCTCTATAACAACAGTACTCGATGCATCTCCAAATTTTCCTCCCAACATCAATTTCAATTCATTAATCGCTTCTTCAAGATTATCAATTATTAGAACTCCTTTTCCACCGGCTAAACCATCAGCTTTGAGTACAAATGGTGCTGTACTCGATCTAAGGTGGTCAATGCCTTTTTGTAGTGTCTCAGAAGTAAACTCTCCATATGCTGCTGTCGGTATATTGTTTTCTTGCATAAATACTTTGCCATAAGCTTTACTTCCCTCCAACTTAGCACCTGCTACTGACGGTCCTATAATTTTGATGTGTTGACAATCTTTTCTTTCATTAAAATAATCCCAAATACCGGCTACCAAAGGAGCTTCAGGCCCTACAATAATCATTGTAACATCTTGTTCTAATGCAAATTTTGCAATGCCAGCAAAATCTGTATTGCCCAGATCTACATTTGTTCCTATCAAAGCAGTTCCTGCATTTCCAGGAGCTATAAATAGATTATTTAATAATGGACTTTGAGCAATTTTCCAACTTATCGCATGTTCTCTTCCTCCTGATCCTAATAGTAGTACATTCATTATTTTCAATTTGATGGCAAATATAAAAATATATGTTTATACTTGGGTTATGGTGTGGAGGTTTTAGTTTTAGGTTGTAGGTTGTAGGTTATGGGTTTTAGGTTTTAATTGGTTCAAAACTCATTTATTGTAAACAATATTGCATTCTTAATTATTTTGATTCATCTTTGCACCTATAACCGTGCTGTGTAACAAATAGCACCAAATATAAATAATTACTTAATGGCTACACCACATACAGTATCGTTTCACACATTGGGTTGCAAGCTCAATTTTTCTGAAACATCAAGCATCAAACATCAGTTTGAAAGTCGAGGATATAATACTGTTCCATTTGAAGAAGGTGCCGATGTGTATATAATTAATACGTGCTCAGTTACCGATTTTGCAGATAAAAAATGTAGATATGAAGTACGGCGAGCACTCAAACATTCTCCAGATGCAAAAATTGTAGTAATAGGTTGTTATGCACAACTAAAACCAAAAGAAATTTCAGAAATTGAAGGTGTAGATTTGGTATTAGGTGCTGCTGAAAAATTTAATATTCTTAGTTACATAGATGAGTTATCCTCGGTATCAGAAAAGGGTATGATAAAAGCTGGTGAAATATCACAAGTCAATAATTTTGTTGATGCTTTTTCTTTTGGTGACAGAACGAGATCGTTTTTAAAAGTTCAAGATGGATGTGATTACAAATGTACCTTTTGCACTATACCAATGGCAAGAGGTCAATCAAGGAGTGACACGATCGAAAATGTAGTGTCTAATACTTACAAAATAGCTGAAAAAGGAGTAAAAGAGATCGTTTTGACGGGTGTTAATATTGGAGACTTTGGCAACGGAACTGCCGTTATAGAAGGAACAAAACCTAAAAAGGAAGCTATGTTTATTGACCTTGCACGAGCGCTTGATGAAGTAGAAGTGATAAAGAGGTTTAGAATATCAAGTATTGAGCCTAATCTATGTACACCTGAGGTAATTGACTTCGTTGAAAAATCTGATCGGTTTGTTCCTCATTTTCATATTCCTTTACAATCAGGTTCAAATAAGATACTAAAATTGATGAGGCGGAGGTACAAAAAAGAATTGTACGCCGAACGAGTAGACTACATTAAATCTAAAATTCCTGATTGCTGTATTGGTGTAGATATCATTGTTGGGTTTCCTGGCGAAACAGAAGAAGACTTTAACAACACTTATGATTTTGTAAAAGAATTGGATGTATCCTATTTTCATGTATTTACCTATTCAGAACGATCCAACACGCTCGCAAGCGAAATGGAAGGAAAAGTTGATATGGGCGTAAGAAAAGAAAGAAACAAAAAGCTGAGGATTCTTTCAGAAAAGAAAAAAAGAGCATTCTATCAAAAGTATATTGACACAGAACATCTAGTACTGTTAGAAAACAGTAAAACTGAAGGAAAACTAAACGGATTTACAGCTAACTATATCAAAATAGAAATCGATCACACCTCACAAATAAGCGAAGGTGATATCGTCTTAGTGTTACTTAAAGAGATTACTGATACAGGTATTGTAAAAGCTGCTTTAGTGAATGAATAAGAATGTATTATTATAAAACTAAATATTATGGTTTTATATGTTTTTCCTCTTCAATAACAAATTTTTCCTCCAATGTAGAATAACTATCTACTTGATTTATTAAGTCTCGAAGGATGTGCATTGTTTCCTCTAAGTAGATATCTTTATTTAACCCATCTATCCAATCCTCATTTCTACCAATTCTACTTTTATCACTATTGATATATGCCGTATCTATTGCCATATTTTTAATACTAAGATACTCAACATCATCCTCAAATAAATCATTATATTTTTCTGCTTCTTCTCTTCTTTTATCCATAAGCGATCCGTAGGCATCAATACTAATCGGAAAATTACTAAAATCTCTATTCTTCTTAAGTCTTGCAGCATTTTCTAATATCAATTGAAAATCTTCATTTACAGCTAATCTCTCTTTACTTTTATCCGAAAGTTTACAAATATTACCAAGTTTTACTACATTTTGCTCGTACGCTACAGACTCTATTTCTGACCATTCCAATGCATTATCATATTCTTTTTCTCCAGTTTCGATATATTGATAATTATCTGGCAGCACGATGTCAGGCACTACTCCTCTCAGCTGAGTACTACCTCCATCAACTCTATAAAATTTTTGCATTGATATTTTTAGATTGCCTAATGGTTTCATATCATCATGATCTGTAATGGCTCTATCAATATCAAAAAATCTCTGTACAGACCCTTTTCCAAAGCTAGTCTTTCCACCTACAATCAAGGCTCTTCCATAATCTTGCAATGCCGCAGCCAATATCTCAGATGCCGATGCACTAAGGTGATTGGTCATCACAATAAGTGGTCCATCATATTGCACATCAGTGTCTGTATCCTTGTGTACATATGCTTTTCTTTCTCTTGGTTTTACTTGTACAATAGGGCCTTCTTCAATAAATAAGCCCGTCATATCAACCACATCAGATAATGATCCTCCAGTATTGTTTCTAAGGTCTAATATAATTCCATTTACATTTTCACCTTTCAATTTTTCTATCTCTTTTGCTACATCTCTAGCACAAGAATTTCCGTCCTTGTTTTCAAAACTACTATAAAATTTTGGGAGCTTTATATACCCAATATTATTGGCAGTTCCTGGCAAATCCAGAATTACTGATCGAGCAAATGACTCATCAATAATCACCCTGTCCCTTATAATATCAATATCTTTGATCGTGCCATCTGGTTTGATTACAGTTAATTTTACTTTTGTCCCTTTTTTTCCTCTAATCTGTTGTACCACATCACTTATCTTCCACCCTGTGATATCTATCGGGTCTCCAGTCTCTTGAGTTACTGTCGTGATAAGATCGTCCACTTCCAATTGTTTTCCTTGATCTGCAGGTCCACCAGGGATAATACTCACAATTTTAGTATATTCTCCATCAATAGATAATCTTGCACCTATCCCTTCTAATTTTCCTCCCATATTAATATCAAAATCCTGCTTTTCTTTAGGATTGAAATAATCTGTATGTGGGTCAAAATAATTAGTAATTGCTCCTAAGTAAGTTTCAAATCTATCAGATCTTTCAAGATCGTGAAGTCGTTCAAACCAATCTGTAAAATTTTCTTCCGTTTTTTCTTTTACTTCTTTAAGTATTTCTTCAGCTGTTAATTTTGTAACAACTTTAACCTCTTCTCCATCTTTAAAAATTAACTTATCATCTTTAACATCACTATCTGGGCTTTCTAATTTCCATTCTATTAGTTTTTCCTTATAGTTTTTTACCGCTTTTTCGTTTTTAGTCTTTTTTCTATTAAATTTTAACACCATATCATACTTAAGATATTTACGCCATACTTCTCGCAATTGCTTATCATCTTTAGCATATTCTTTTTTATCATTTTCCAACTCTATTGATTCTGTTTTCTCAAAATCAAATTCATGATTAGTAATAACATCTTTGAAAATATCTTCAGCTCGTCCAATATTTCTATTTAAAATAATTAGACTTTCATCAAAAAATTCAAAACTTCTTGCATTTGTTTGCTCATCAATTTGCAAAGTGTGCTTAGATAATTTGTCAATTTCTGGTTGGATAAAAAATCTTTTCCCACCATCTATTCTTTCCAAAAATGTCGTGTATACATTTTTAGAAAAACTATTGTCAATAGGTTTAGGATTGACATGGACTTGTTTGATAAAATTTAATACTGCATGCAATATTAATGATTCTCTTTCTTCGTATGTGTCTTCTATTGGATGAAAAGCTCCAAACAATAAAACGGTAAACAATAAACTGACAAATATTGATGTTCTTAATTTCATTTTTCGACTTTTTAATATTTTTTTCATTTCGATATGATAGACAAAAATAAGATATTATTAATAATCTAATTATCGTATGGGTCAATAACGTATAAATATATACTAATAATGCTTTTTATCTGTCTAAAGATTATAGAATCCTTCTACTTTAACATTATGATAACGATATAAAGTTAATAACAATTACAAATTATAATTATTGTAAACTTAATTGAGAATTCGTTTGGTGTGCTTCTTCTTTTTTAAGTTGGTAACTCCCTACAATACCAATATAATTATTACTACTGTCTCTTAGTTCTTTAAATTGGGTACATTCGAGATTATCAGAAAAGAAAATATGGTCATATGGGACTCTACTATTACTTGGTGAAATATCTCGCCGAGAGTTTTTCATATTTGATCCTTTTCTAAAATCTTTTATTTCATTTGCCCAATACACCATATTGTAGTCGCCTAATGCTATAACTGGTTCAACTAAGTTATTGATCTTATCACCAAGGACTCTCAGTTGTTTTGATGCTGCAATCAGACCTTTATTGTCTAATGCAGGTGTAAGATAAGAAGACACAACCTGAAATAGTTCTCCATTTTTTTCGACCTTGATTATTATATTTGGAATTCCATCTACCATAAATGTATCTGATATAATAAAAGGTATTTTACTTATAATAGCCATTCCGTAGGGATCAATTCTTACTTCTGATCTTTGATATGGGAAATTTAATATAAATTCATTTTTTAAAACTGGGCTCCAATCTGGGGTTAATTCTTGTAATGATAAAACATCTATATTTTCTCTTTCTAATATAGCTTTGACTTGGTCTAATCCAAAAGTGATATTACTTAGATTAACATGGGCAATTTTCATGTTTGCCTTTGTATTTATTTTTGGCAACTTCATGCTAGTATTAGAAGCGTTTTTTAAAAAAATACATAGCGCTGCTGTACAAGCCAACCCAGCAAACATTATCTTTTTTCTGTCAAATACTAAAGCAATCATGCTCAAAGCCAATATTCCCAACAATATGTGAACCGAATACTCAGTAACCATTCTAATATAGGAAATATTTGGAGAAAATATAACCAACCCTGTCCCGCCCAACAGGACATAAGACACAAGGGATTCAACTATATTGGTTTTTTTTTCTTTTGTCATATACAATTATATCAATCAATCAATTTGATCTGCAACTACAGTTGTAAGTTTAAAACTTTTAGTATCCCCATCAGGATGAAAGACCTTACCTGCAATAATGTATATACCTATATCAACAATAGTACCATTACTATCAGCTCCATCCCAAATAACTACTCCTCTATCGGATAACAACTCATTCTGACTCAATTTTTTTACTAAATATCCAGCTGCATCATGGATGTTGATATTGGCTACGTATCCTGATTTTTCTAATTGGTAGTTCATTATCATAAGATTTGATTCTCCATTTCCATAAGGAGAAAAAGCCTTAATTACTATTTCAAATTCTTGATTGCTACTAATTACAGTACTTGTATTAGAATTTGCATATCCTGGAGTTGCATATCGTACTTGTTTTGTAGCAGAATGCCAATTGTTAATATTAGTGGCGTCATTCTCAAAACTAACTCTCTCTAAACTAACTCCTTCTGTATCATCTATCAAATCAAAATGTTGTGACTCAAAATAATCAAATGAATCTAACACTACTCCATCGGGAGTAAGTATCATCACATTGCCTTCGTCATTATTAAACCCTGGAATATCTTGAAACATTATTGGACTACCAGCGTCAGGCTTATATTGTTGTATTAAAAAATCAATATCTTCACTTAGAGCTAAGTATGATTTTGGAGGCATCACTAATGATTCTGTAATAAATTTTGATTCGTCCCTTTGTTCATTTCGGATTTCACATCCTATAAGATCAATATTATTATCAGAATTATTATATAACTCAACAAAATCTTGCCCTCCCTGTAATGGATCGAAAAGAATTTCACTTAATAAAATATCCCCACTTATTGGACTACCTGCATACGAAAACTGATGTGTACTTGATATTAACTTATTGCCTTCATTGTCCTCAATATTCTGAATAGTGAGTGTGTATTCATTATTAGAATTAAAATCAGAATTAAATTCTAATTGATAGCCAGTCCCTTGGCTATTCAATGGCGTTATAGCATTAGGATTTCCAATACCATTATCAAGCGAATAATTTGATAGGTTAGTAGCAGATTCCATACTTACAATTTCATCAAATAGAACATCAATATTCCTATTATTTTTAGGTGTTACTAATACCACTTTAGGTGGCTTGGTGTCTTTTTGAAACTGTTGTATGTATATATCATCGTAAAAAAACTTGTCCACTCTTGATGCACTGTATTTACACCCAAGACCAAAATATTTACTTGATTTAAATGAAAATCTATTGTCCATAAACTCCAAGTCTAATGCCAGTAAGTCTTGCCCATCATAGCTAGTACTAACTGACCAAAGTCCTGATGGATATATATTAATTTGAAGGTTTAATATCGCAGGATCACCTGCCATAGCTCCCATTGTAGCAGTCGCTATCAATTCTGAAGTTCCATTTTCAGTATAATGAAATTTTAAAGCATCATCACCACCGTTTTCACCAATTTCTATGTAATATCCATTAGCTACTGATGGCTCTTCATTATCGAGTGCAAGGTATATTGTTGATCTATTATTATTAGAAGGAGCAAAATCCATCTTGTGTTTAATTCCAATAGAAATGGTATCAAAGTCTAATATGGATTCTCTAAATATAAAACTACTCCCTGAAGATGTTCCATTTAATTGTAATTGTAGATCTTCATTAATTATAAAAGTCTCAACGTCTCCACTCCAATCACTAAGATCTCCAACATCAAAGTCTTGAGACCATTGTGCATGCATCGGTAACATAATAAACAGGACTAACCCTATAATAGCTATATATTTAAACATTCTGCAAGATAGTCAAACAATTACTGTTGTTACTGAATCAAATAATGTTTTTTGAAAGTATCAATAGATTATGCTTTGAATAGATGATTGGTAGGGTCATCTATTCAACATCTCATGTAAAAGTACGTAGCAATTAGATAGAAGTTATCTTAACATCTTTCTTAAAATATCTCTTTGTTTTTTAGAAGGGAATATCACTATTTCGCCATTTTTAACTTCAATAGAAAATCTTATAATATCAGAATTAGCTATCAATAATCTATCTTCTTGATGAATGATAATTTTGATAGCATTAAAAATTTGAGAACGAGATAGGTGTTCTTTTGTTTCTTTAGGTTTTGATCTTGGTAGCCCATAACTGAAAGGCATCCTGCTCCAAGTTGTATTAGATATTTTGTTATTAAACTCTATACGTTCGACATAATCTCTTGACTCAATATCATTAATCAAATATTCCAATTCGTAGTCATCAACAATTATTGAGAATTTACCACTTATATTACCTTCGTTAAATCCGGTAGTGATCCGAGCAATTACTACAAACGAATCACGTAAATCATATTCAAATTCTATAATTCTAACTACAGGACCAAATCTACTATCAGAAATTGTGCTTTCAGATTGTTTATATATCTGAGTAAACAATGGAAAGTCAGGTATGTCGTTATCTCCCGAAACCCTAGATGTGTATATAAGTAGATCAGGATTTAACATTTTATTGCTACAAGCCATAAGCGTTATCAACAGTGTTAAATACAAGTATTTCATATATTTCTATCTGAGATTATATACACTTTATCTATCGTATTCCCTTTCTTTTTCGTTGATAGTATTACATATAAACGAACTGAAAATTGTTCTAATTAATTTTAAGTTGGGCTGTAACACCACCTTTTATATTCAGTCTTTTATTAGAGTTACCTACAGTAGCTTTTGATCTACTAAAGTTATAATCAAAGAAAAACCGCATTGCCAAGTTTTCATTAATATCATAATCTACACTAGGTGATATTTGGATTGTTCGTTGACCACCATTTATCTGAGGTGCAGCACCTTGAGCTATTCTATAAATCAAATCTTCAGAATCATTGATACTAAAATCAAAATTCATAACTATTGTTCTTCCTCTATTATTATTTACACCTCTGCTGTTTCCTTTACTCAATCCACCAGATTTTTTATCTTTATCTTTAGTGTCCTTCTGATCCTTTTTACGTCTTCGTTTACGTTTACTCTTTTTAGATTTTATATTTTTGATAGTATAACCAAATCCAAATCGAATTTCAGAACTTTTCTGTTCTCTAAGATCTTCTAAAGAAAGTGCCATTTGACGAGATTTTCTCCATTCTACTTCAAATGTCATTTCGTTTTTAGTCTTGACTCTTAATCCTATCAATGGTGAAAACTGATCATTAATAACTAGTGCTGGAATTTGAATTTTAGAAAAATAATTATCATTTACAGGAGATATTTCTTGTACTGCAAGTTTGTTTTTATACTCTAATGTTGTATTAAATCTGCTGACTTGCATTGAGCCTTTATAACTATGTGTCAAAGAAAAACTTGTCAAAATATCCTTAAACATATCCATTTTTGCCAAGCCATCATATTTAACATTCCAGTTAGGTTTTGGCAAGTAACTCAATTTACTCACATCTTCTTCTATTCGTCTCGATACTGACATCGGGTCAGTGCCAAGATATGCTGACAAAAATGCAGGAACTGCTACATCATAATTATTAGGTCCATAACCTATCTTATATCCTTCCCATTCTGGATGTTCTCCAGCAGGACCCGGTAAGCTATTCGATATAACGACTCTATTATCTTTAAACTCTTCGTACAATTCTATATTGTCTTTGAATAATGTACCTAAGCCCATATTAGATATTTCAAAAGACCCTACATCGTATTGCGCTAAAGAAAAATATTCTCCAGAGCTAAGATCTTTACTTTTGAAAACTTGCGTATGATCTCTACGATAAGATTTTTTAAATATAACATCAATATCAAAATCTTTAAAAGGTTCTAATTTAATCTTTAAGTCTATATTTTGTTGGCGAGACTGAGATATTTCATCGTTAAAGTTAGGACTCGGATTAAACCAAGCTTTATTGGATAACAAAAATCCATTTGCTCCTTCAAGATCAGGTTGTAATCCCAATACAAATGCTTTTCCTGGCGCATCAAAACCACTACTAAGTCCCAATAATTCTGCCTCGGGCATAAAGCCAGGAATCATTGTTCCAAAAGTCTCTTTGTACGTTGCCTTTATTGATCTCAATGACATCAGAGGTCTTATTAAGATTCGTTCAAGCACTGTAACTCTTCTGTCTTTTTTCTTTTCTTTTCCACTATTCTTTTTATCTGTAGACTTCGGTTTATCTTTAGACTTTGCCCCTGCTGTTCTTTTTCTTGTTCTTCTACTTTTCTTATTACCTCTTTCTATTTTCTTTAGATATTTAGATTTATTGTATAATTTATCAAAGTTAAATGTTCCATTCACTGACCGTGATTGACTGTTTTTTATTGTGTTCCCCAGTTTAGTCCCTGCCTCGTCAACATCTATCAATGCACCAGCAGACCAACTATAATCAGACTTATAATCTGTCTTAATATTGATCCAATCCATGTAAGGCAAATACCTTATAGGCAGGGTATATTGCAATCCAATATTATGACTATAATTTTTTCCTCTACCTAGGTTTCTTAAATTATTATTTCGGTATTCATCAACATCTGTTAAACTGTTAATCGCTATTTTTTCTCCAAATTCATTTACCCATTCTCTATCATCAGGATTGCCACTTTCTGATATACCTGTCTGTTTCAACTCATCAATTATAGATTCTGTTTTTGCTTTAAAATTAAATTTCAAACTTTTAGTAAAGTCCCATTTTAATCCATAAGTCCTATCCCAAGTAAACCGTTTGTCATCAAATTGGAAAACTGGATTTTCCGGAATTCTAAACACTCTTGTGTTTTTCATTCTAACCATCCCCGTAGAGAATGAAAAACTAGATGGAAGAGGATTAAAATTAATCTCCTTTATTATTTTTAGTGCTTTTGACTTAATACTTTTAAATGGTTGCAATGGTTTTGTCTTATTGCTGTATCGATAATCTAGTGTAGCTGTATATTCTTTGGTTTTGTCTTCTTTAATTATTGCATCAGTCTTATTGGTCTCCGTAAATGCATAAGAAGCCGTAATATTAGATGGGCTCCAAGGCTTAGTCCCACTACCTGACACACCTACATTAGTAAAATTGAATGTCTTTATCGTTGTAGTTTCTCGACTCCTTTCTTTTACATCTTTGATATGTTTATCAACCTCTGCTGGATCTACTCCTGGTGTACTCTTACTATTATTGAGTGCTTCTATTTTTTCATCTACTGTAAGATCCTTTTCGTAAGGCTCAAATTGTTGATAAGAATTATTACTTGTGTACTGAGCAAAAAATGGAATATTGATACCCAATTTACCGGGCAATAACTTACCTAATTGCAAACTTGTCGCAGCATTATATTCAAATATTTCTTCTCTATTTCTTTCTTCCAATTTTTGGTCCAATGCTCCAAATCCAATAGAACTATAGTTACTTGCAAGATTAATTTCTCCTAAGTCCGCCATATTGATCTGTAGTTTTGCCTGAGCTGCATAACCACCTTTTTCATTAAGTCCTGTCACTCTTAATTCATTGATCCACACCTCACCACATAATGAGTTTACATCACCGCCATTTTTATTTCTAATTCCAATCTCTATTATTTTTACATATCCTAATCCTGGTGTTCCTTTTACTCGTATTCGAGCACCATCTCTATCAGGATCATCTATGGTAAATGTATCTACAATTGAATGATTTTGTTCAATTCTCATTTTTTTAGCCAATTTAAAATGATCAAATTTTACATTTATCATATTAGTGTCTGGCCAAATATTTGAAGATCCTCCTCCATCTATTGGGTCTGAAATCTTTAGTGGTATTTCGTATTCATAATAATGATTGACTAAATCTTTTCCAAATCTGACATAAGCATACAGCTCTTCATCCGGTATTTCTGTGCCTGGTTCTGCTTCTGCATGAATGAATAATTGCATTTTATCATACAGGGTCAAATCCAATTTCAATAATTTATTTATACCTACTTCGCAGCCGTCAGTTAATGAACAAAAATCCAAAGACATTGATTTCTCATCTTGCAATAAAGTAGAAAAAGCTCCAACCAGTCTTTCTTGTTTAATTCCAGAAGGAGTTTCGTACCCAAAGGGTTGTTTTTGACCATTCTCTTCGATTCCTACTTCATCAACAGAAAACGATACATTTTTGGGATCAGTTTCATTATTACAAAATGGCATACTTTTTCTCCAAGTATTTCTAACCAATTGAAAATCTGCCATTCTAAAAGTCTTCGCTGAGTTAAACTTAGTCATAAACAGTCTCATAAACTGGATAGATCTAAACCCGCTAATATTTATTTGATCATCAGGTCTATTAATCGGTATTCTAAATCTATACCATTTTTCATCAGGTCTTGAATTAGTACCTTTAATAGTGGTATCTTGTGTTATATATTTGTGATTATTAACATCTAATTCTCCATTGAGATTATCAATGTTTATTACATATTTATAATAGCCTTCACCTTGATCTAAAGATTTATTATTATTAAGGTCTTCTGATTCTGGATATCTATTACCTCTTTGCAATGTATTACTTTCATTAGCACCTAAAGGAGCATTACCCTGAGGATTATTAAATCGTTTAAATCTTGTAAGTAGATCTTCTGTTGAATTCTGCGCTTCAATAAATTCATAATTATCAGCTGCGGGATCTTGTAGTACTGTCAGTGAATATCCTGCTGAGGACAACTCATTAAGATAATCAGCATATTTGACATTTTCATCCGAATCATCAAGACCATCGTATCCTAAATCTTGTTTTTCACCTCTACCGTCGTTAAGATCAAAACCATTGGTAACTGGTATAGTTAAAGGCACTACTCCCCAATTCGTCTCTTTGACAGATATTACACTTTGCGTGTCAATAGGAATACTGTTTTCAAAAAACTGAAGTCCATCCTTGATAATATCTTCTGATACATTTCCGAGATGAAAAACAATTTCTCCTTTTTCATTTACATCATGTGATGAGCCATCGGGTCTATCCATATAAGGGTTAAGCATCCAAAATTCTATAAACTCATAATTAGCAGCTTCAAAATCTGTATTTTGGAAGCTTCTCATTATTCCTCCCCATCTAGTTTCGGGCTCAGCCAATAGAATCTCTCCATTAGTCCCTGTCTGTAACCCCTTAGAAATATTAGTAACTCCTTCTGGTGGATCAAAATTATATGGACCTCTCTCATTAGGATAATAACTCATATCAAAAGTTATCAATTCTGACTGTCCTATCTGTACATCTCTATTAAATAACTCTTTCTGATCAATTAATCGAGTATATGGACTATTAAAATCATCAGTAGTTCTAGCTTGTCTATCTATGACGTACCAATTTATTCTTGCTCTATTCATTCCATACGCCAAGCTATCATTCAATCCTGACTCTGGAAATTCTGGAGGAGTACTTGACAATCTCCATTGGTTGGTATTAAATCCTCCCAATAGCAATCCACTTACTGCACCTTCAAAATCATCAATACTTAGTACACCACCTTCTTCTTTGTCTTTAATATCAATACCGCTAGAGTGTCCAGGTTTTAGATAAGCTGCTTCGGCAGTAAAATTAATTGTAGATTTTTCTTTTGTACTATAAAATGGTAATTTATCCACTACTTTGGTCACAAAAGGGATCTCATTACTATACGCCATATCTAATCCGTATATTCGATTATTAATAGGGTCACTGCCTATATTTACCTTTTCTGTAAATGGACGTTCAAACAAATTTAAATAAGTAGCTCCCAACGAAAAATGATCATTTACATTGTAGTCAGCACGCAAGCCCAACATGGATTTTTGTTGAAGACTAAATATTGATTGATCTTCAAAACTTACATTAATTGGAGTACCTTGCTGTAAGTACGAATCATTGATTATTGTCAATCTACCAATAGAATAATCAACAGTATAATCTTGACCTTCGACTAATACAACTCCACCTGCTCTTACTCTTACAGAGTTTTCAGGTACAAATGGCCCAAGATTAATCTCTCCAGAAGAAGAAGATTTTACTTCTCCAACCATTAAAAATTTATTAAATTCTAAATGTTGCTTAGCTATGGTAATAGATGTATCATACAAAAGCTGGTATCCATATTTTTGAGCAATTGTAATTGCTAACAATGGCTCAACCCCGTCTGATACTAATCGCGCTTCTATGGCATCAGTAAGACTACTTCCAAATGGTTCTAATACTGGAAAAACTACAGAACCACTATTAGGAATAATAGTAATACCAGGTACAAAATCAAATATCCCATCCGCCTGAGGATCATTAAATACATTTAAATTATCAAGGTTAAAAACTTCTAATAATGGTCTAGTTCTGAAACCTGGTTCTGGAATAAATTTCTTTAAAGATCCATCAGTATCATCCTCATAAAATATATCAAACTTAAATTCTTTAGCATCTAATTGTGTTGCTCTTAACGGATATACATTCTTCATCATCAAGTCCCAACTAGGATTATTAGTACTCTGTTGGCTACTTTTGATCAATTTTGTAAATAGTACTTTAGGTGGTTCTACGGTTTCTTTTTGCCCAGGATTATTGTTGTTTCCTAATGGAGAAAACTGAGATCCAGCAGCAGCTAAAGATCCTACATTATATACTTCTTCACAATTGGCAGTGTAAGAATAGTTATAGGCTATAGCCATTACTTGATTAGGTCTTAACCTTATATTCAAAGATAAAAATCCCAATTGTTCGTTGTATGAGTATTCTCCAGAAGATAATTTTCGACCATTAAAAACTTCAAAATCTCTATTTTGTACAAGTCTATTTTGAGAAAGTATATTTGCTACTTTATCCAAATCTTCAACGCCATCATTAGATACTAAAAAATCAAATAATCCATTGGCTCTGTTATCTGGCAATCTTAGTTTATTACTACCACTAATATCTCCAATATCCAACAAGAGTGGTCCTGGGTTTTCATTAGGACCAAAATCAGCTAAAAACAACGTTTCTTGATTGGTATATTTGTCAGCATAAGGCTCTGCAAGATCAGATAATGCTACAATAGGTGCACTTCTGTTTTGGTATGTAGGTCTATCATCCGATATCCAAACTTCAAGTTGAGATATTCTAAACGAAGTATTAATCTGTGGTAATTTTTTAAGATTACGCTCATAAGTTGCTCTAGAATAATGTGAAATGAAAAAATGACGATTTTCATCATATTGATCAGGTGTCATTTCAAATTGTTGGATTGATGCTCCATTTTCTATTCTAAGATTATTTTTTTCTGACTGCTGTTGTGATGCAATTGCAGTCAATCTCAAATTACCAAATTGTAATTCAGTTTTTAATCCAAATAAAGATTGTGCTCCTTGGATAAGATTTCCTCTTAGTGGTAAACTCACGTTACCTGCTTCGATTTTTTTAATTATATCATCTTCTCCAAATGCTTCGGTATCATATTCGAGTTTTATTTTTCGATCAAAATCAAAAGTAGATTGGGTATCATAATTAAATCCAAGGTTAAGCTTAGTTCCTATATTTCCATCTACACTTACTTTGATATCTACATCAGGATCAATCGGATTAAATTGAACACTACTATTAGAACCTAGTCCTCTCGTAAAATTATTATAATAAGTACTTTGCAAGGTAACATCTACCTGCCCTTGTGGCTGGATATTTACCTCTGTCCCACCAAACAATCGATCTACCAAAGAGTTTTGGATATCAATTCGTTCCATAGGATCCGTAATAAGATTGAGACCTTTTTTCTTAGAAGCGATACCAGCAAGTCGATTAAAATACTCTTTTTCTTGCTGCTTCTTTTTATATTCTAAATACTCTTCAAAAGTTAGGTAACTCGGCGTACGATAATACTCCGATCCTATTTTTTCAAATATTATATAATGACCAGTAGCTGGATCATATTCTACTTCTTGAGTAATAGCGCTAGGGGACAAGTCAAATGGGTTATTATTCGGATCTGTCACATGATCTCCTAAATTATCAGTAATTGGGATGGTATCATTTACTGAAAATGTCATCTCAGGTACAAATATATCTTGGTATGGATCAGGTAAATTTTTACCAATCCCTGCACTTATTGAAGTGTACAAAAAACCACCTAAAAATATGATAGTCAAGAGTGTACGTGTAATTTTCATATTATATTTATCATGTAAAATGACTATCATATAGAGCCATTTAAAATTTCAATTCTATTATGCATAGTAAGTGCATCGCTATAAAACGGTAAAACAACTTGCTACATTGTATAAAAATCA
Source organism: Saprospiraceae bacterium (assembly GCA_036479655.1). GTDB lineage: Bacteria > Bacteroidota > Bacteroidia > Chitinophagales > Saprospiraceae > CAJXUU01. The sequence goes on along the minus strand of JAZGFO010000266.1, from coordinate 17,311 downwards.
ATAAATTTTCCCCTTATCTCATCTCTTTTAAGACCATCTTTATAAGATCTTCTACTTGATCTAAATTTGGGTATTTTAAAAGCGTTTTATTGATCTGTTTTTCAATCGTATTTTTAGCAAATCCTAAGGCAACAAGTGCACTTAGAGCCTCTTGTTTGGCAGTATCGTTAGTACTGCTGATTTCCATAGGCTGGTCTCCACTAATTTTGATCATTTTTTCTTTTAGGTCTAAAATAATTCTTTTGGCAGTTTTAGGGCCTATTCCTTTAACCTTGTTAAGTGCTGGTACATTTTCATGAACAATGGCAGTTTTTACTTCATTAGTTGTCATGTAAGATAGGATTACTCTAGCTGTATTGGGTCCAACTCCTGACACAGAGATCAACAAAATAAAAACCTCTCTTTCGGCTTCGTCCATAAAGCCATACAAGGTAGATCCATCATCATTGGTATGCATATAAATCATTATCTTGATTTGATCAAGATTTTCTAATTTTGAATATGTATTGAGACTAATATTCACATGATACCCTACTCCATTACAATCAACATAAACAAATGTTGGTGTTTTATGGTTAAGTTTTCCTTGTAAGTATGCTATCATTGTATCTATGTTTTGTTGAAGTTACTTTGTACAAATGCACAAAAATACTAATATATTACAAAAAAGAATAATGTATTAAAGATTAATTTACAATGCCATACAAACAAAGCAAATACATCTTCAATATTTACACTTTTTATTACTTCATATATCCCTTCATGTTATCACAGAAATCGTACAAAGGTCTGACTTCGATAAAAGTATTTTTCATTTTATCTGCTATCCAAGTATTAAAGTACTCTGCCTTTTTACTTTCTTTAGCAAATTGAGAAATTTTATCATAATCTTGAGTTAGATTAGCTTGGTGCGGTTTAGTAATAGATTGCAATTGAATGATTCTATACTGTTGTTCTCCTCCAAAGTTTTTATGATCAAGTACAGGTGACAAATCACCAGGTTTCATGTCTATAATTTCAGAATACACATCAAACTCTAATTCTTCAGTTCTGAAAAAATTATTGCCTGTTGCTCTGTTTTTAAGTCTTCCATTGTTATTAAAGCTTTCAGATTTCTTGTCAGAATATCGTTTCACAGCAGTTTCAAAAGTGATTGAATCTTGAATGATTAAAGTTTTTATACTATCTAATAGATTTTTTGCATTTGCCAAATCACTTTCTGTAATATCTGGCTTGATGAGAATGTGTCTTGCCCTTACACTATTACCTCTTCTTTCTAATAATTTTATTACATGAAAACCATACTCCGTCTCTATAACTTCTGACAATTCACCTTTTTTAAGTCCAAACACTGCAGCTTCAAATTCTGGCACATAAGATCCTCTTTTTGCAAAACCTAAATCACCACCTCGAGCAGCTGAGCCTGGATCCATACTGTATTGTAACGCCATTTTTTCAATAGACTCTTCTCCTGATTCTATTTTTACTCTTATCCCCAACAATTTTTCTTTTGCTATATCCTTCTGAGCATCACTTACATTAGGATTGACAACTATTTCTCCTAATTCAACTTCAGAATCTAAATAAGGGAGACTATCTCTCGGTATCTCATTATAAAAACTTTTAACTTCAGCAGGAGTAATAGATACAGAGTTTACAAGCTTACCTTGCATTCTATCTGCTAAGATTTGTTGTTTTTGATCATCTCTATATCTTTCCTTCATTTCTGTAAGACTTGCACCATAATACTCTGCAAAAAATTGCTCATCGCCATTCATTTGGCGCAAAATATTATCAAATCTTAATGTCAATTGTCCATTTACTTCTTCTTCTGAGACAATCACACTATCCAATTTTGCTTGGTATATTATTACTTTTTGTGCTATCAAATTTTCTAATATTTGACATTTTGATTCTTTTGGAGCATTCGGATCTTGAGTGACTACATATGAGTATTGGTCTTCAACTTCTGAAAGCAAAATAAACTCACTACCAATTTTTGCAATTACTCTGTCCAATAAATAACTCTGTGCTGATACTGACATTCCAATCATCAAAAACAAAATGCAAAAAATATATCTTTTATTATACATCATTTATTTCTCTTTAAAGTGTGTGTTTTTATAAATCATAAAAGAACTTATACTAAACGTGTAGATAAGTATTATTGTGATTAATTATTTTATTATACCGTCAACTACAATTCTATTATTTCGATTAGACAGTTCCCAAATTGTATGAAAAATCAATCTCCCAACATTTTGCATTTTTTTAAAATTTATTTTATCTACCGTGTCTGATGCTTTATGATAATCTGCATGTACACCATTAAAAAAGAAAATAGCAGGAATACCATTTTTAGCAAAATTATAATGATCAGATCTATAATAATATCTATTAGGGTCTGATTCTGAATTATAAGTATAGTCTAATGTCAGTCCACCGTATTTGGTATTCATGTCCTCATTAATTTTGTGTAGATCTGTACTTAATCTATCTGAGCCAATTACATATATATAATTGGGATTGTCAGTATATTTCTCGTCAACTCTTCCTACCATATCGATATTGATATCAACAACAGTATTCTTAAGATCATATATTGGATTAGCTGCATAATACTCAGAGCCTAAAAGTCCTTTTTCTTCTCCTGTAACTAATAAAAACAATATACTTCTTCTTGGACCATGACCAGCAGATTTAGCTAATGTGAATGCTTTTGCAAGTTCCAATACGGTAGTTGTTCCAGATCCATTATCATCGGCACCATTATAGACATCATCACCTCGCTTCCCTAAGTGGTCATAGTGTGCAGAGACTACTACTATTTCATCTTTTTTGTCTGTGCCTTCAACAAATCCAAGAATATTCTGACCCAATAATACATTCTCTTCTTTTGATAAATTCATCATAAAAGGCTTCTTAAGTTTTACATCACAAGCTTTACCTTTTTTATTAGATCGTTTTCTGGATTTAATAACTTTCTTTCCTTTCTTTCCGATTATATCTTTAGCTATAGTCGAAGATATGTAAGCATGATTAGCAGAAGTTCTTTCTTCTTTAGTTTTATCTCCCAACTCTACCGAAAAACCTATTAATTTTCTTCTATGTTTAGCAAGCATTCCTTTGATATCTTCTTCAATAATCAATACCATTTTTACGCCATGTTTCTTAGCAATTTCTAATTTTTTTTCAGTTGTCCATTCAGACATCTGGGAGGTACCTGTTATCCAAGAAGTACTGTCTTTTTTAAGTGGTTCTCCTTTATTGATCATTATTATTTTACCTGCTAGTTTATTCCCTTTATAATCACTATACTTAGGATCATCAATACCAAACCCAAGGTATACAACATTGTCAGATTGTATCACATTGGCACCACTATTCATGTTTGGGAATGCTAAAAAATCCCATAAATGCTTATATCTAGTACTATCAATAAAAATATCGACATCTTCCCATTTGCTAAAAGTAAAAGCAACTTGTTGAGCATAAGAAGTCATTTCTTTCGCTTTTGCCATTTTTAATGTGCTAAAAAACTTTGAAATATAAGTAGCTGCCTTAGCATTTCCTGGCGTTCCCGTTTCCCTTCCTTCATATTCGTCACTTGCTAGTACACTTAGGTGCTTTAGCATATCTTCCGCTGTTATTGTATTTGCAAATTTTACTGACAGGTCACTTTCGTCCACTACCAATTTTGCATTTGCATTTGGAACAGTAACTCCGCTTATATATTGGGCATTTACATCAATAGATAGAATTATGAAAAGTAATATAATTACTTGTTTTGTCATTTTTATAATTTATATTAAGTAAATAAGGTGCAATAGTAGTATTATTAGGTGTTTTCACCAATTTTAACTTCTATTTTTTGAGATATTTAACTATAACTTGCCTTTATTCGTTATTCCTCTTCACTACTTAGTTTTTTATCTTCAACTTTTTCATTCAAAAAACTATTCAATTTGTCTACTGGAACAGTTGTTTCCAATTCTCCAAATGAATTAATTTTAATATTAAACCCTTCTAATTCACTGTGAACGATAGGTTTTCCTTTTTGTTTTAATTTTTTAGGCATTTTTCTTTTCTATTATTGTTGTAAATAATTCAAGACTTGATGTTAATCTGCTGCACACCTCTTTCTTTCCTATCAATTCCATCATTTCAAATAAGTCTGGACCTTTCATAGTCCCTGAAGTACCAATTCTCAATATAGGCAGTATCGCTCCAAAGCTCAATTCGTGATCAGCAATATAAGACTTTACAAATGATTCTGCTGCTGAAGATGTTAAATGTGCAATTTCACCAAGTCCATTGACTATTTGATCAAAATGATCTCTATTTTCTAATTTGTACTTTTTTCTAATTGTCTTTTCGTCAATTTCTTTTGGCATTTCAAAAAAGAATTTACCATTTTCTAAAAAGTCATTTACCATTGTGACTCTTTCTTTCATCAACGCTACAAATTTTAGTAAGAAATCATCAGTAATGTCAATACCTTTTGCCACTATTAATGGTTTAAGCATTTGAGCTAATTCTGTATTAGGTGTACTTATAATATACTGTTGGTTAAACCATTTTGACTTATCCACATCAAATCTTGCTCCTGACTTTACTATTTTATTAATAGAGAAAGCTTGTATTAATTCCTTTAATGTAAACAACTCTGTATCATCTCCTGGGTTCCATCCCAATAGTGCTATAAAATTAATTACTGCTTGCGGCATATAGCCAAACTCTCTAAAACCACTGTATATTTCATTCTCAGCTTTTGCTTCCCATTCTAATGGAAAAACTGGAAAACCAAATTTAGCACCATCTCGTTTGCTAAGTTTTCCTTTTCCTGTAGGTTTTAGTATCAAAGGTAAGTGAGCGAATCGAGGGGCTGTCCAATCAAAAAACTTGTACATTAATACATGATGTGCAGTACTTGACAACCATTCTTCACCTCTTATTACATGAGAGATTTTCATCAAATGGTCATCTACAATATTGGCCAAATGGTAGGTAGGCATCCCGTCGCCTTTTAAGATTATCTTATCATCAAGTTCGTTAGAGTCAAATGATACTTCTCCACGCACTTCATCAATAATTTTAATGGTTTCATCTTGTGGTATCTTCAACCTTATAGTAACATTTATTCCGTCTACTATTTTCTTTTTGGTTTGTTCTGGTGACAATGTCAAACTATTGGTCATGTCATCTCTTGTGAGATAATTATATTTGGCAGAATGTACTCCATTTGCAGCCATGTCTTCCTTCATCTTAGCTATATCCTCAGCAGAATCAAAAGCATAATATGCATTGCCATCTGCAACTAATTTTTCCGCATATTCTGCGTAAATATCTTTACGCTCAGATTGCCTATAAGGTCCATATTCTCCTCCAATTCCAGGCCCTTCATCCAAGTTAAGCCCAAACCAATTTAATGACTCTATTATATATGCTTCAGCACCTTCTACATATCTATTCTGATCCGTATCTTCGATTCTTAGAATAAATTTGCCATTATGCTTTTTTGCAAAAAGATAATTATACAATGCTGTACGTACTCCTCCAATATGCAGTGGCCCTGTAGGGCTAGGTGCAAATCTGACTCTTATATTATCCATATTTTGTATTCAATTTTTAAAATTTCGCACAAAGATAATGAAAGTATGGTGTTATTCGAATTAGATTAGCTTATTGAAACTGGCAATGAAATATTTTGATTACAATATGCTATCAGTCTTTGACTATTTGGTATTGATAAAAGGTTAAAAGCAATTATTAATATCTAAATGATTAACTTTTAAAAACTTCAATATTTTTATTTTTCGTTATTAGGTCAGTAAACTTACCTTTGAATCTGGTGGCTTTTACCAAATGATTATCAATCCAATGATAGTTACCTCCTCTCGGTTTTCCCATCAATAAGCCATGATATTTAAACTTATATTTATTAAGCCAAGTTTCTGTGATTTCGCGATGTTCTTCAGTTCTAGAAGTAAAAAAGGTAATGATATGGCCTTCTTCGTACCATTTGTTCAATATTTCTAAAGCATCAGGATATGGCTTACAAGTTACCATTCTTTCTGGCTCTTCATTTGGTACATCATCTGTTATTGTACCATCAATATCAATTAAATAATTTTTGACATCATCTCCAAATACTGGACTTAAAGTCTCTCCTAATTCGTTTTTAATTTCTTTTAAATCTTTACTCATAGTATATTTTTCTTAATCGAAAGTAATAAAATTTTCTGGATTAATAGGCTTCCCATTGTACCAAATTTCAAAATGTAAATGTGGACCATCAGTCAATGTCCCTGTATTGCCAATAACAGCTATTGCCTCACCAGCTTTTACTTGTTCTCCTGATTTTACTAACAATGCACTATTGTGTTTGTATACCGAGAGTACATTATTAGGATGTTGTATTGTAAGTGTATTTCCCGTTTCTAAAGAAAAATCACTTCTCACTATTATACCTGCAGTTATGGCTTTAATAGCTGTGTTTTTGGGTGCCAAAATATCTACTCCAAAATGATCAATAGATCTATCAAATGCTGCGCTTACACTACCTAATACTGGTGGAACAAAATATTGAAAATCAATAGGGTTGTCAGTTTTTACTTGCTTAATCGCACCAAGGTTACCATCGCTTTTTTTTACACCACTGCTTTTAGTATTTGGGCTAATAATTTTAGAATCTCCAAGATCATCTGTACCTGTCAACATCTTTTGTAGTCCTTTAGTATATATAATTTGTGTTTCCATTTCATCTTCCAAAACAACTAACTGTTTTCGCAAATTTACAAATTTTGTATTTTCTTCTATATCACCATATCCCGGCATAAGACGTTTTAAAGGTGTAAATGCTATTAATGAAATTAAAAGAACTGAAAAAAGTAATATTGAACTGATCACATAAGTATAAAGCCTTGCCATTGAAAATTGGTAATTTCCAACTTCATTCAAATCTTCAACATCTATAATTATCAATCTATAGACATCTTTTAATTTTTCCTTAAAATTTTTACGCGCTTCCAAGTATATTTTTTTATAAGAATCACAAATATAATGAAAAGGTCTAATTCTTATTGCATTTAAGTTTAATATCCTAATTTTGAGTGGTAGGCTTATTGTGTGGTTGGTGGTTGGGTGGTTGGGTGGTTAGTTTTTTTGGGGTGTTGGGTTTTTGGGTGTTTGTTGACACACTTTTAGGAATTATAAATGTCCTTTTCATGCTATCTTTTATGTTTCAGCATAAAGTTATTATATTTGATTTTCTATAATAAAAGAACTATAAATGTCTGATTTTACTCATCTACATTGCCATACACAATATTCATTGCTTGATGGTGCTTCTGATATAGGTATAATGATGGATAAGGCAAAAGCTGATGGACAGACAGCAGTTGCTATGACCGACCATGGCAATATGTTTGGAGCTTTCAAATTTGTAGCAGAAGCAAATAAGCGTGATATATTACCTATTATAGGATGTGAATTTTATCTTGTAGAAGATAGACACAAAAGGAGTTTTGCAAAATCTGCTGGTGAAAAAGACAAACGTTATCATCAACTAATGTTAGCAAAAAATCGTAAAGGATATGAAAACTTGTGTAAGTTATGTTCTTTAGGATTTATAGAAGGACTGTATGGTAAATTTCCTAGGATTGACAAAGAATTGGTAGAACGATATAGTGAAGGACTAATAGTTACGTCATGTTGCTTAGGAGCAATAATACCACAAACAATTGCAAAAGGAGATCTCGTAAAAGCAGAAGAAGAATTAAAATGGTGGCTTAATATTTTTGGTGATGATTACTATATAGAGATACAAAGGCATCGAGGGATAGAACAAGTAGATGGCTCCAATATGAGTCAAGAAGATATCAATCAAGAACTGTTAATCTTGGCAAAAAAGCACAATGTCAAAGTTATTGCTACTAATGATACACACTATGTAGAAGAAGAAGATTGGGAGCCACACGACATTCTTTTATGTGTCAATACTGGGTCTTACTTAACAGATGAAAAAAGATTTAAATTTTCCAGCTCCGATTTTTACTTTAAAAATCAATCAGAGATGAATTCACTTTTTAGTGATGTGCCATTTGCTATTGACAATACAATGGAGATTGCTTCTAAAGTTGAAAAATTGAAGCTTACCAGAGATGTTCTTTTACCAAAATTTCCTGTTCCAACCCAATTTAAAAACCAAGAAGATTATCTAATGCATCTCACTTTTGAAGGTGCAAAAAAACGTTATTCTGAAATAACAGCAATAATTGAAGAAAGACTGAGATTTGAGTTGAGCGTAATTAATAAATCTGGATATCCAGGATATTTTCTTATTACACAAGATTTTACAACTGCTGCTAGAGAAATGGGCGTTTCAGTAGGTCCAGGAAGGGGATCGGCAGCTGGATCAGCTGTTGCATATTGCTTGGGTATTACTAATATGGACCCTATCAAATACGATTTACTGTTTGAGCGATTTCTAAATCCTGAGAGAGTATCAATGCCTGATATTGATATTGATTTTGATGATGTAGGTAGATCAAAAGTAATTGATTATGTGATTGACAAATATGGTAAAAATCAAGTAGCTCAGATAATTACTTATGGAACAATGGCTGCAAAAAGTTCTATAAAAGATGTGGGTAGAGTTATGCAAATTCCTTTAGGGGAAGTAGTAGAGGTAACTAAAACTTTTCCTCAAGCGTTGGGCGCAAAACTTAAAGATGTATTAGCAGAAAATGATATTTCTCCAAAACTAAAAGCTGGCTTAAATCCAGAAGATTTAGAACGAGCGTACAAATTTAGAGGTCTCGCTGAAGGTAAAAATCAAATTGGAGATATGATAAGGCAGGCAAAAAAACTGGAAGGTTCTGTTAGAAATACTGGAATTCATGCTTGTGGAGTTATTATCACACCTGAGGATATCACCAATTATATACCAGTATCTGTAGCTAAAGATTCAGAATTGTTAGTGTCACAGTTTGATAATAGTGTTGCTGAAGATGCAGGGTTGCTGAAGATGGATTTTTTAGGATTAAGAACATTGACCATTATCAAAGATGCTGTCAAAATGATCAAAATCAATCACGATGTAGATTTAATCCCTGACGACTTTGATCTTGAAGATACATTGACATATGAGCTGTTTCAAAATGGACATACAATAGGTGTTTTTCAGTATGAATCTCCAGGAATGCAAAAGCATTTACAAGGTCTAGAGCCTACAAAATTTGGTGATCTAATAGCTATGAATGCTTTATATCGTCCTGGTCCAATACAATACATTCCTGATTTTATCGATAGGAAGCATGGTAGGCAAGAAATCACCTATGACTTGGAAGATATGGAAGAATATCTGGCAGAGACATATGGTATTACTGTGTACCAAGAGCAAGTGATGCTACTCTCACAAAAGCTAGCAAACTTTACCAAAGGTGAAGCGGATATGCTCCGAAAAGCAATGGGTAAAAAGAAGAAAAAATTGATTGATGAAATGTGGCCTAAATTTAAAGCTGGTTGCGAAAAAAATGGTCACGAAATTGAAGTCGTTGAAAAGGTTTGGAAAGATTGGGAAGCTTTTGCATCTTATGCATTTAATAAGTCTCACAGTACCTGTTATGCATTTATTGCTTTCCAAACGGCCTACTTAAAAGCACATTACCCTTCAGAATTTATGGCATCTGTACTCAATCACAATAAGAGTGACATCTCAAAAATGAATTTCTTTTTGAGGGAGTGTAAGCGGATGGGAATACTAGTACAAGGACCAAATATTAACGAAAGTTTTGAAGCTTTTTCTGTAGATAGAGAAGGTAATATTCGGTTTGGACTTACTGCATTAAAAGGAGTAGGAGAAGGCCCAGTAGAAGAAATAATAAAAGAAAGAACAGCAAACGGTCGCTTTGAATTGATGCTTGATGTGATGAGAAGATTAAACCTTAAATCTGTCAATAAAAAAAGTATAGAGAGTCTTGTATTGGGTGGAGCATTTGATGAATTTCAGTATTCAAGAGCAACATATTTTTCTCCATATGGAAATTACAATACCCTTATAGAACAACTAATTAAATACGGAAATGCTTTTCAGAATCAAAAAGAGCAAAATCAGGTTTCGCTATTTGGAGATTCTCCAGATATGCTAATAGATGAACCTCGTATAGTTGCATTAGAAGAGTGGGATAAAATGATAAAACTTGAAAAAGAAAAAGAGGTGACTGGAATATACATCAGTGGTCACCCTCTTGATGACTATAAGCTCGAATTAAAAAACTTTACAACACATAAATTAGACGAGGTCGAGCGTACCGAAAATTCATTAGTTAAAGTTGCTGGTATCGTAACTTCTACAATGATAGGAATTTCGCAGCGGGGTACTTCTTATGCCAGATTTACAATTCAAGATTATAGAGGATCATTAGAATTAAGCTTATACAATGAGCAATGTGAAGATTGGAAAGGACGAATATCAAATGGTAAGGTTCTATATATAGAAGGACAAAATAGAAAAGGATATAATAGTGATAGGAAGTTTTTTAAAGTAAAAGATTTACGAATGCTTGATACAGTAGGGCAGTTAAAAACTCAAGCCATTATTGTAAAAATAGAAATGTCAAAATTTAATGAAGAAAAATTAGAATCATTTCTTTCATTAGTAGATGAGAATGAGGGAAAGCATTATCTAAAATTTAAAATCGTTGATATAGAAGAGAAAGACTTGGCTATAGATCTGATGTCAGGCAATAAAAGAGTAAACGCTAGTTACAGATTTGTAGAGGGAATTGAAAATTTAGGCTTTACTTACAAACTCAAAACAAAGTAGAAATAGTAGTTTGGGAATGAGTTCTTAACTCATTAATAGGCGAATATTTAAATAAAATTACAATGAAATTATATAGTACTAATGATAAGAATAACATTGTTTCTCTAAAAGAAGCAGTATTACATTCGCTCCCTAAAGATAAGGGCTTATACATGCCCATTGAAATCCCTAAAATGCCACTATCTTTTTTTGAGAACATAGAAACCTATACTTTTCAAGAAATCTCTTTTGAAGTTGCCCACACTTTGATTGGAAATTATATTCCCTCCAAAGATTTACGAATAATTATTGATAATGCAATCAATTTTTCTGCACCTGTAGTAATGCATGATGACACAATAGGCACATTGGAATTGTGGCATGGTCCTTCACTTGCATTCAAAGATTTTGGTGCAAGATTTATGGCAGAGTTAATGTCGTATTTTAATAAAAATGAAGACAAAAAAACAACCATTCTTGTTGCCACAAGTGGAGATACAGGTGGTGCAGTGGCGGCAGGTTTTTATAATACTCCTGGGATAGAAGTTATCATATTGTACCCAAAAGGTAAGGTAAGTGATCTCCAAGAAAAACAATTAACAACACTTGGAAAAAACATATCTGCTATTGAATTAGAAGGGACATTTGACGATTGCCAATCAATAGTCAAACAAGCTTTTCTTGATTCCAAACTATCAAAAATCTATAACTTGAGTAGTGCCAATAGTATAAATATTGCCCGGCTAATACCTCAAACGTTTTATTATTTTGAAGCTTATAAGCAAATTAAAAAACACAAGAAAAAAATAGTGGTTTCTGTTCCAAGTGGAAATTTTGGAAACTTAACTGCTGGTCTTATTGCTAAGAGAATGGGATTACCCATTGATCATTTTATTGCCGCTACAAATGCAAATAGAGTTGTGCCGGAATTTCTTGATACTGGGATATATAATCCTAAACCATCAATATCTACAATATCCAATGCGATGGATGTTGGTGCGCCAAGTAACTTTGTAAGATTGCTGGCATTGTATAATGCTAATCATGATACAATTACAAAAGACATATCAGGATTCTCTCTTAACGATGAAGAAGATCGACTTGTTATGAAAGAAATATTCGATAAGTATAATTATATTGCTGACCCTCATGGAGCGATAGCCTATGCTGCAGTCAAAACATTTATTACTGATAATCCTAAATATATTGGTCTATATTTTGAAACTGCTCACCCAGCAAAATTCTTAGATATTGTCAATGATGTTTTACAATGTTCTATTGATATTCCAGAACGACTGGTAGCGGTTGCAGACAAGATTAAAGTAGCAAGTTTACTGCCAAACAAATACAAAGCATTTTATGACTGGATGAAGAATCGAAAGAAGTAATCCATAGCTAAACTGGCATTTGTGCATTTTTGGACAATTATTACAACCTATAGACCATACCTACATTAACTCCAATAGTAAAGTATTCTTGACTAATTGGGTTAGAGGATGTAGAAAAATCATTTTTGTAATATGTAAATCGTGGAGCGATATAAATATCTCCAAATTTTCCAATGCTATGATCTATCATTAGGCTACCAAAATAACTTAATCCTACCCTATTTTTAAACATTTTACCTGTGGGCAACTCAGTAAAAGAGTCAGCAGCAGACAATAATTGTCCTTTTACATTTGTCAATACATTAAATTGTACACCACCTTCTATACCAATATTAAAATTTCCAATATAAGTTACATAACCTACAGAAATAGGCAAATCTACCAATTGAATATAATGGTGTCTTGTATTAACTCCTCGATATATTGTCTCTGATATAATATCACCATAGATATGGGTAATCGTATCTCCATTTGAGGAGACCGTGGAAGAGACAATCCCTACAGTTGTGTCCTGAACACTGTATTCAAAATCATTTTTAATTCTTTCTGATATTCGAGAATAAGAAACTCCAAGTTTTAAATAGAAAGGTAGATCATCTTTTGTCATCATACCATACAATCCTACATTTAATCCTTCTAAAGAATGTTCGTTATTTGATCTTTTGACAAAAACATCACTAACTTCTTGACCTTTGTTTTTTAAAGTTTTGAAAGGTGTAAATATTCCAATCTCTGGTATTAATCCAAATCTCCACGGTGTAGGAGAAAAAGAAGGACAATTAATCTTCATTTTATCAAAAATACCCTCATCAATATCTGGCTCTAATTCGATTAATCTTGAATCAAGTAAATCAACTGACTCTAAAATTACGGCTGTTTTTTGTTTTTCAACTTGTAAAAGAGATACACTATTTACATTTTCCAGTACAGTATTCCTATTATTTACAATTGTATTGTTTAATCGTAAATTAGTTTTTGATTCAGATTTGAAAGAATAATTAGAAGGAGTAATTATTTTTTTAGTGGCAATTAACTCAGACAATAAATTAGTATTTGAACGGTAATTTTGTGGCATTACAGAATTTACAGAATTTTTATTTTTGATTATTGATTGTTTTCTATTTTCTGTATTAGGTAATCTAGATTTAGAATTTGATTTTTCAATATTTATATTTTCATTATGATTAGATAATACTGGAGTAGTTATATTTGATCTATTGGTAATGCTTGATTTACTATTAGGTAAGGCCTCTAATGAGTTTGAGCTTTTTACAGCCAATTCATTTTTAAAATCTGAATTTTGATTGCTAAAATTTATTACCTCAGTATTAATTACAGCGTATGCTCCATAACTAACCAATGCGATTAATGGTAATAGAAACATTAACAGTCTATAATTTTTCTTCTTTTTCTTAGGACTAAGATTTAATACACTCAATAAGGCATCTATTTGTACTGGTTCTTCTGCCTCACTTAGCTTAGTCTTAACTAAATTTTCAAATTCATTATATTTCATAATTTCATTTATTTACATAGGATTTAATCCTGTACTAAATCTTAAATTTATATTTTTAATTCTACTATTTTCCGTCCTTTTTTGAACTTCCAATAATTCTATCAACTTCACTCTGGCTCTTGACAAAGAAGCTCTTGACGTACTCTCTGTTATACCTAAGATTTCACTTATTTCTTTGTGCGAATAACCTTCAACTACACTCATATTAAAAATCAAATATAAACTTTTGGGTAGTTTTTCTAATAATTTTAAAATATCCTCTTTATTCATTCTACTATGGACATCTGGTATTTCGCTATGATTGCTATTGTCTTCTAATACACCAGGTTTGTGGTACTTACTAAAGTATTTTTTTTGAAAAGAGATAGAACAATTCACCGCTATTCTTTTCATCCAACCCTCAAACGAACCTTTACCCGAAAATCCATCTACATATTTAAAAATATTGATAAATGTCTCTTGCAATGCATCACTAGCTGACTCAGGATCCTTAGTATACCTTCTACAAATAGCCAATAGCCTAGGCGCATATGTGCGAACTAGACTTTCCTGGCATGATTTATCCCCAGCTTTACAACCTAATATTAGCTTTTCTAACTGCAATTTTTTAACTATACTTTATTCATTCTATTTATTCTATAATTACTTCTTCATGAGATATAAAACATCCACTTATATTATCTCTTACTATTACATAATAAGTACCTGACTTTAAATCTCCATTCATGTTTTCTATCGTTACATCACTTAATAAATCTTTGTCCAATACTATTGTAGTACCAATTATACAATCATTACATGTAGCTGATTCGTCAATATTTATAAATATTTGACCATCAAGACACCCAGCACATGATGTGTTTTGCTTGGTTGTACTCAATCCTTCAAAATGAGGCAATACTACTTCTTCATCAACCATACATAATGTACTGTTTATATCTTGAACACCAAATTCAAAATTATATCCTGATTCAAAAACAGAAAAAACTACTTGGTCTCCAATCAATGGATAAAAAATTTGAGTATTTGTGCCTTCTTCATAGATATAATAAAGGTCTCCTCCAATCAAATTAGAAAATATAATTGTCCCTGCTTCACAAGAATAATCTATAATTAAATCTGGCAACAACCCTACATTAGTAATAGCAATACTATCTGTACGTACACAATCATTATTATCTGTAACCGTAACAAAGTACTCTCCTGGGTCTGTTACATATAGTACATTATCCAACAACTGTCCACCATTCCAAGCTATATCATAAGGCTCTGCTCCACCAATAATACTCATTTGTACTAATGTTACATCACAAAAATTGGACGTCAAAAAGCCTAACAAAGTGTTTGGGTCATCAATGGTAGCTTCCATTGTTGTCGTACAATTTTTAGAATCTGTGATACTAATAAAGTACTTTCCCTTTGCAAGTTCTGTAGCAATAGGTTCATCGTGTGTATATCCATCAGGACCTTCCCACAAATATTCGTAAGGGGGATAACCACCAATTACATCTGTTTCTATAACACCACTATTTGAATTGCAAGTAGCATTATAAACTAACGGATGTGAGAATAACAATTCATTGTGTATATTTACAATAACACATTTATCTACTTCGCACATTGTCTCCATATCTGTCACAGTGACACATAATGTTGTTGCAAATACTGGCTCCAACATCGTTTCATCGTTTGAACCATCACTCCACATATAAGTATAATTTCCAGTGCCTCCATTAACAATTGCAATAACTCTATCGTAAGGACCTTCGGCACATTCTTGATCTTTTTCAAACAACAAGTCGATTTCTATTTCACAATCTAAAACACATATATTAAATTCTCTTGGCGATAATTCGTCCTTAACTATTTGGATAGATTGAATAATATTGTCTTCCATAGTGTTAACAGTCACTGTAGTTTCTTGATTGCAAAACAATTCTGAATGATTGATTTCAAAAACTCCGTTTTCATTAGAATTAAAAATTTGAAAATTATCATTTGCATTTACAATTATTACTGCATTTTTAACATCCTCGTCTTTGCATTTGACATTTATCATTTGCAATTTATCTTCACTATCAATGACTATAGTAGGTAGATCACTTATTTCTTCTATTGGATCCACTATCATACTGCCTATAACTTCATCACAATAAGGATTCAAAACTTCTATTTCAATTTCTTCTCCTGCAGGAATTTGTCCACAATAGAATCCTTCACTATCTGTATATCCAATTTTTACAATTGTATTATTGACAGTTGTTTTTAATTGATAATTCTGAGAAGGCAATTCTGTATCATTTACAACTTTACCACATATTTGCACCATAGCATAAGGGGTTGCACAGATCCAATATCCAAAATTAGGTACATCAACAATATAATTATTGCCAGATATTTTTGCCATTCCTTTTTCTATCCAATATCCAGAATTATCATTAAAATACCAGAATGGTATTTGTTCTGGAGCTTGACTCCTTAATCCAACTGGAATTAACATCTCTAATTGATAATTTTTATCAGATTTGATTTTCAATGCTTCCATTTCTGGTGTACTTGCCTTGACAAATGCCCCAGTGTATATTCCTAATACTCTATGCCTATTTTTATTATCTATTCCTATCAATCCACTAGGCATTACATTACCTACATTATGATCTTCAGGAAAAATTGAAAATCCATTAATTATAATATCTCCAGAATAATTAGATCCCGATTGACTAGATAAAATACCTTCCCCAAAATTAACCTTCGAATTATTATCAAATGATATACTACCTCCTTGAACCGAAGAAAAAGCAATTTCATTATTTACTTTTTTTAGACTTACTCTTGAAGTTGTAATTGCATTATCAGGATATACCCAATCATAGCCATTAATGTATCCATTTGCAGATATTCTAACATATGTACCCTGTCTATCCATGTTAATATTATCAAATCTAAATATTCCTAAATCATTAGTCGTTGTGTTACTGCTGTAGGTGTGTACTGTTGCACCAGATATTGGAGTATTGTATATATCAGTAACTACTCCTACTAAATCACCTGTAACTTCTTCAAAATAAATAGGTGTTGTTAGTATTTGAGTAGTTTCAGAACCATCTAACGACTCATCTGAGTCACTATGACAAGAAGAAACTAATATTATAATAATAAGACCAACAAAAGTATATTTTATAAATTTCAACATAAGATATTCAATTAATAATAAAGTGATAATAAAACATTCAGATCTTTATAAAATGCATATTTTACACCTTTCACTTGTATAAATATATAATAATAAGCGCACACTTAAAGGCTTATCATGTACAAGAGTGTATGTTTTGATTAAATGCTGCTATTAATATGGACTATTTTCTAAAAAAACAAACATATTATTTAATGTTATATTTTACTTGAGCAACAAACGAGATAATCAATCAACTTGCAAGTTTCACTTTCAATTTTTACATACACTAAAATCAAAACTCAAAAAATAAAAAAGCAATTTTCTTCCCTTCCTTTCCAAATGATGTTCTTATTCCATAATATTTGAAATTCTGAATAACAATAAATCTTTATTATTAATATTTAAAATAATCAATATTTGATAAA
>JAZGFO010000265.1:0-8875 GCA_036479655.1 Saprospiraceae bacterium | reverse complement strand
GGATAATAAGTGGACAAAGGCTTTCTTATATCGACAAAGAAATTAGCCTTCATCAAATACAAAAGGATTAATAATACAAAAGAGAAGATTATAAAAAATTGATAATAGTCGTGTTGTGTGGAGTAATAGTCCGCAAATGCAATGTTATTAATATTGGCATATGTGATCATAAAAAATAGTACTTCAAAGGTCTTATGGCTTGCAAATAGGACACCAAGAAATGCTGCAAATATTACAATAAAAAAAGCACCTGAAATAAATACAATTGCAGCTTTGAAATCAAGTAGAGTACAGTACCTCACAATTAGTGGAAAAGCAACACAGATCATGAAGATAGTAGCTGAAATAATTTGAGCATTTAACAATCTCATAATAGGCATATAAGAACAGCCAGTTATAGCGGCTGTATTATTTCGAATTTCTTTTGATGTTAGGTCTGCTATGCAATGTACTTGTATAAACCACAACACGGGCAAAATGATTTGAATACATAATAGAACGGGCAGTACTCCGAGCATTATCATTCCTATTATAGTCAACATCCAAAGCCATTTGTTATTCTTTCGTAGCAAAAGAAGCATTTCCATTTTGATTAAGGGTAGGATACTGTAGTTTAAACTCAATGACGTGCCCAGAGGGATAAAATACCTTTGAGCAATTTTATTTTGCATGATAGAAACAGCAACAGTCGTAGGTTCCGAAAATTTTATTTTTTCGTTAATAAACCTTTTGAAAAGCAAAGAAACAAAGGACAACAGAATAAAAAAAAATGTAATCCAACCTATTCTACTTAAAACAAATGCACTAGGAAAATCAACTCCGTTAAATTGAAAAACTGAGGATTTGTCGAAGTTGCTCTTTTTGAAATAACCTATAGACGTCATGTTTGCAATTGTATTATCTGGCGCTAAATTCGCGACCGTTTCCTCCATTTCCTGGATAATAATTCTGCTTCCAGTAAGATCCATTAAGGTTGATGAAGAAACCCCAAAATTTAGAGTGAGAATGGTGGTAAATGAGAAAAAGAAAACTGCATTTTGGATTACAGTGTAACGACGGAATACTAGTTCGAAAACAACTGCAATCAATGCCGTAAAGACAAGTGCGGGCAATACTACATACAAATAGGGTGTGATAAAATGCTTCAATTCGAAAGAATAGCCCCCATTGTAAAGAAAAAACAGGAAAATGCTTGTGACAAAAACAAAAAGTGCAATACTAAATAGTAGGAGAAAATTTCCTGTGGCTTTCGATAGTATATACTTAAAATTAGAAATAGGTGAAGCCGCTATCATTTGACCTACTTTTAACTGCTCATCTTTAGCAATAGAACCATTAACTAAGAAAAAACCCACAAATGGTAAAAAGATACTGGTCATTGTGGCTGTAACATATCCAAACCAGGCACTATTATATATTCCTTGGTGTCCAGATATAAAAATAGTTACATAATTGGCATTGGGTTCAGGAATAAAAGTATAGGCCAAAGCTACGGTTGCACATAATGTGATTAGAAAATTGTAGCTCCTAGTTCGTTGTAAAAAATCTGCTTTCACAATTTGAAAAAATAGGTTCATCTTAAGCTGATTTTGAGGTTAGATATAAATAAGAATCTTCTAATCTGGCTGTTTTGGCAATAGATTCTGGGTCTCTATTATGCGAGATATACCGTATTTTTAATTGGTCTTTCACTCTGTTGATGTCTATTACCAAATGCATAGATTGGAATTTTTCTAGCTCTTTTTTTGCAATCACTTTTTCATAGACCTTACCAGATACCTTATTGGTGATTACGTCTTGCTTGCCAGTAACAATAAGACGTCCCTTATTCATTATTGCTATGGTGTCTGCAATAGATTCTATATCTGATACAATGTGAGAAGACAGGATAATGATTCTGTCATCTGCTAGATTGGAAATTAAATTTCTAAATCTAACACGTTCTTCGGGATCTAGGCCCACTGTGGGCTCATCAAAAATGATCACCTTGGGATCATTGATTAAAGCTTGTGCGATTCCAACACGCTGTTTCATGCCCCCAGAGTAAGTACTTATAGGCCTTTTCGCAACATCTGACAAGTTTAAATTATCCAACAAAATATTGATCCTTTTGTCCACTTCTGAACCTCCAACTCCTTTTAGGGCTGCCATATACCTTAAAAATTCTATTGCCGTCAGATTGGGATATACACCAAAATCTTGGGGTAAAAAACCTAAGTTTTTTCTCATGTAGTTGGGATTCTGAATGATATTATCTTTATTGAGAATGACCGTACCTTTAGACGGTTTAACAACTGTTGCAATGATTTTCAACAATGTCGACTTTCCAGCTCCATTAGGAGCCAATAAACCAAAAACACCATTTTCGATTTTAATAGATAAATTGTCAATAGCTAAGCTTTTACGATTGTATTGTTTTGATATGGATTGAAGTTCAAGTTTCATGTCTAGTTTTTTTGTTACTTCAAACCTAAGCCAATGGCTTTAATTCACCAAGAAAGAATGATAAACTCCCCCAAATTGATGACAACTTTACTTTGTTATCATATCATGAAAACAAGGCAAGTTATCATGTGAATTAGCCATTTCATCATCCTTTTACTAGGATATTATAAGGTATCCTTTTATTTGTATAAATTTTATAATGCCTTGATTATACCAAAATGATAGTTCTTGATCAACCAATATAGAAGACATGAAAATCAAGAAAATTCGAAAAAGAAATATAGAAAATACAAGTCGATACGACATAGTAAAGATCATAGAAAATAGAGTTATACAAAATATAGCGATCTGGGTCATATTCCTCCTTTTGCTTGCTATAGCCATTACAGCAGAAAATAAATTGCTGGCTGCTTTCTATGTCATATTGCTATTAATGCCTCCAGTTTATATCAATTCGTTTTTCATTCTCCCTCATTTTCGAACAAATAAAAAAATATTCTTTGTTGCGTTTTTTACCAATGCAATTTCATTTTCAATATTTAGCACAATTTTAGTATACTTTATTTGGGATAACATAAGGTGGGAAGCGGCATTGAGTATTTTGTCATTTTTAATCCTAGTACTCACCTTTACTTCTGCATTACTCATAGCCAGAGATAGCTTTGTACAACATCAAGAGGCCAAAGAAGCTGAACTGAAACTGCTTTAAGCACAATTAAATCCACATTTTCTTTTCAATACCTTAAACAACCTATATGGCCTGTCAGTAATAAAATCAGATAAGTTGCCGAATCTAATGTTAAAACTTTCAGATTTACTGAGATATAGCCTATATAACACGAAGGACAAATTTGTTCCTTTAGAAAAAGAAATAAAATATTTGGAAAATTATATCTCATTAGAGCGAATTCGTCTTGAGAATCAAACAAGAATAAATTTCAAATCCGATATTAAGAATACGCACAGTAAAATAGCGCCAATGTTATTCATAGTATTCGTAGAAAATGGATTTAAACATCTTGGACAAAAAAATGGTGCTCAGAGCGAAGTATCAGTGTCCATAAGCACCGATTCAGATAATAATGTTACCTTTTTATGCTCTAATACTATAGATGAGAGCCAAGTCATCACCAACAACACAATGATAGAAGAGGGAGGTATAGGTTTGGGAAATGTAAGAAACCGTTTGCAATTGCTATATCCTGAACAGCATACTCTACAGACTAAGATAGAAGATGGTACTTACCAAGTTTCTTTAACTATTCGAGCTGATTAATAATGGGCGTATTACAATGCATAATAGCTGATGATGAACCCATAGCACGCCAAATTGTCGAGGGATATTATTTTTTACAAAATGAATTGTTTTTGATGAGTTTCCGTTCAACCACTACATAGGAGAATTTTCTCCAAACGATCGAAAAGCAAAGCTTTTCATAATTTATTTTCAATTATGTATTATAAGTCTATTGTATTTGGTTTTTCGGTGGTTATCGTGGTAATTATAATACATCAAATACCTGTTTATTTGTTGTTGCAAAGTTTCGGAGTAACTGAGGGAATTGCAAATATTTTGGATAAGACTATATTAAATTTAATTGTTTCTTTATTAGCATTAAACGAAATCAAAAAAAGAAGACTTTGGAAAACAGCAGGATTGTCATTCAAAATAATCAAAAGCCCATATTTATACATTGTTTTGTTGTTTTATCTATTTATTTTCACCGGAGGCTTTAGTAGTATAAAATTGATTCCAAGTCATCAACTGAATAGTTCATTAGTATTACTTTTTTTGATAAAATCATTAACTGTTGGCATTTTGGAAGAGGTCGTTTTTAGAGGACTAATACAAGGTAATATAATTAAGGCTTTTCAAACTGAAAGAAATGGAGTAATGATTAGTGTTATATTATCAGGATTATTTATTTGGTGTAGCGCATATAATAAACATTGGGCAAGATTATATTACGTTCAATAGTACGATACGACAAATATTTGCAGCGACATGTCTTGGTGCATTATTTGGTTCTGTTTTGTTGCGTACAAGAAATATTTATCCTATAATTTTGATTCACACTGCAATAAGCTTTTTTTCTTTAATAGGAACACTTTTCCCAGAATATTTCCCTGATAAGCTTCAAATAGAAAAAAGCACCTCAGATTTAATCGCATCATCTATCTTTGTTATTTTATTATATGGCTCTGCCCTTGGAGTTGCATTGTTAATTCTAAGAAATAAAATTAAAATTGAGGAAGGTTGAAAACTCCTTACAACAACTAAGTATTCGGCTTACCGATAGACTAAAGCTGAATATCTTGTTGACTGATCCAGAGAATTACTTATGAGGATTTTGACAGATATAAGAATTGTTATTGAGTAGTTCTCGAAAGAGAGAAGAGAAGGTTTGAAAAAATATTATTCATTCTCATCTTTTAAAAATTTTATCTTCCTTTTTTATATCGATCTATTCTTGTATCAATTCAAAATTAATAGATGCTTTAACAGAAGCATGAAAATGAATCTGTGCTGTATAGGTGCCTATTTCTTTGATTTCTTCTGGCAGCTCTACTTTTTTTCTTTCTATATCTATTTCAAATTGTTCTCTAAGTTGAGAAGAAATTTGAACATTAGTAATACTTCCAAATATTTTACCTGTAGCTCCAGCTTTGACACCTATTTTTAGGGTCTTTCCTTCGATCTTAGCGGCCATGGCTTGATAGTCTGAAATCTTTTTATCTTCTTCAGCCTGTTCCTTAGTTTTAAGGTCTTCAAGCTTCTTTAAGTTGGTTGCATTTGCAATAATTCCAAGTCTTTTAGGGATGAGATAGTTTCTTCCATATCCATTTTTTACACTTACTATCTCGTGTTTATCTCCTACTCTATCCAAATTCTTTAAAAGAATAAGTTCCATCGTTCTGCTTCTTTTTAATTATTTATACAAATCTGTTACGTATGGCATAAGCGAAAGAAGTCTCGCTCTTTTTATTGCAATAGCAACACGTTTTTGATATTTCAGAGAATTTCCTGTTAATCTTCTAGGTAGTATTTTACCTTGCTCATTTACAAATTGTAGAAGGAAATCTGGATCCTTATAGTCAATATGCCTAATTCCAAATTTTTTAAATCTGCAATATTTTTTATGCTTTTGACCAATGTTAGGATTGTTTAAAAACTTAATATCGTCTCTAGATGCCATAATTATTCTTCTTCAGATTTCGCAATGGGTGTAGTGACACTGGCCGTTTCTTCTTTAACAGGTGGTTTCTTTTCTGCCTTAACAGGTGGTGCTTTAGCTACTACGGGCACTACAGTCTCCTCCTCTGTTCTTTTTTTGCCAATGAGACCTTTTCTTTTATCATCATTGTATTTAACCCCATATTTATCAAGTTTTATGGTGAGAAATCTCATGATTCGTTCGTCACGTCTAAACGACAAGTCCATTTTTGGGATAAAATTCCCAGTTTCCGTCTCAAATTCAATGCAGAAATAAACACCCGAAGAGCGTCTATTAATTGGGTAAGCCAATTGTCGCAGTCCCATTCTCTCAACATGCACAATTTTACATTGTTCTTGTTCTAGCATGTCTTGATAGGTTTGCGCTGCCTGTTTAATTTCATCGCCTGACAGTACGGGATCGACGATGAAAGTTACTTCATAATTCTTCATGAAATAATGTTCCTATCTTTTTTCAAAATTGGCCGCGAAGATACATGTTTGTTTTCCATATAATCAAGTATTGTTTTTATTTATATTTTTACAGGAAATTTAACAGAATGAAATTGATATTCACTTTAATGTTTTCTGCATTTATAACCATTTGTCAATCACAGGATTATAAAGTTGTTGGGGCGACTTTTGATTATTCAACACCTCTAGATATTTCTAAAGTTATAGATTCATATGTTGGCCAAAAAGTTGCAATCATCGCTAAAGTAAACGCAGTATGCCAATCCAAAGGATGTTGGATGACCCTTACTTCAACAGACAGTAATGAGGAAGTATTTGTAAAGTTTAAAAATTATGGATTTTTCATGCCTCTTGATTTAGCTGGTCAGAAAGTCATTGCTCATGGTGTGGTATCTAAAACATCCACTTCAATTGATGAATTACGTCATTATGCTGAGGATGCTGGCAAAACTAAAGAAGAAATTATGGCCATTACCAAACCAAAGGAAGAGTACAAGATGATTGCGGAGGGAGTTGTTATTTTAGACTGAGAGCCAAGATTTTATCTAAATCCACATGGCGTTGTACCATGCTAATAGCCCTTTTTACTTTCCACGGGGTTCTTCTGTTGATTTTTACTTCTATACTATTGATTTTAGTAACCGCTCCATAAGTATCAAAATGTGAAGTGATAACAGGTATTTTATGTGCCTGAATGTAATTCAGAGATTCCTCTTTTAGATCCACTTTTCCTGTAACTACCAGGCCTACTAATGGAGAATCATTTACCTCAGAGTGTTTTGAATAACTTTTTACTTTATTAAGTGCTCGATCTACAGTGCTGCTGCTGGCTACTAGAAGTATGTTCTGGCTATCTCGCAGTCCTTTGAGATCAACTAGAGACCCAGCCAGCATGTTTTCAACACGATTGTCAAGCTTATCACCAAAATAAAGTGCCTCCCCTTTCAATGATTTACACACAGTAGACAAAAGTGGATATGCTAAAATCTGGTCGTATGGTGCAATACCTAATAGAGGGATTCCTCTTCTTTCGAGCCATATGCTCACATATTTTCTTACATTCTCAAGTTTGTCGGGTACAACTTTATTTATTATGACACCTAGCAAGGGAACATTTTCTTCTCTAAACAGGGCAGTCGTCATATTTAACATGTCTATGGTTTTTCCTATACCTCCTTCTATTACCATTACAACTCCTGCATTCAACATTTTGGCCACTTTTGCATTAGAAAGGTCCACTACGCTACCTACTCCTGTATGCCCAGTGCCTTCATAGATGGTTATATCATCGTGTGCATCTCTATATTTTTTAGCCATTAGAATATCAGCTTCATAGTCAAAAGCATCAGGGTTCTCAAGGTAATTTTTTGTTGCTCCTTTTGGTAAAATGACAGGACTGTGAATCTTAGGATCCATATCAAAGCCGATCAAATCAGAAAAAAGAATACAATCTTTGTCTACTTTGATATTTTTCACTCCTAAATATTTTTGACCTACTGGCTTACAATAACCTACATTTAGACCCATTGATTGGTAAGCAGCAGTAAGACCAAGAGTTGTAGTTGTTTTGCCAACATGCTGACTGGTGGCAGCAACATAGATATTGTTATATTTTAAAGCCATACCACCAAGATATAAAATGAAAAAAGGCACTCCAAATTGAAGTGCCTTTAAAATGAAAATTCTGCTGTGAGAGAAGGACTCGAACCTTCACGAGGAACTTAGTCAAGTATTGCTACAAGATTTGTTGTTACTCCCCACCCCCGAGACAAGAGGGCACGTCTACCGATTTCATCACCTCACAGTATTTTAAATATTATGCCTTTCTTTAAAGACAATACAAATATAGAGCTGTTTTGTATTACAATGCAAACATTCTAACTTAAATAAACAATGTTTACACTTCATTTAAAAATAGCGATAATAATTAATAATATTCTATTTTAGGGTGGAAACTAAGCCCTAGTTTTTAACATTAACAAATGAAAAAAAAATACACAAATAATTTTATCGAATCGATTCAGTCCAGTTTTGATATAAATCCTTTAATGGGCTCTGAATTTGGATTGTCAGACTACTTCCTGCTAGACCTTAGTCCTAATAATGACCAGTTGCCCAAAATTGATTCTCCAGAAGAAATGACAGACTTTCTTAAAAGATTGAGAAAAGATAATACTTGTCATTTAGCATATGGAGGATATATGGAACACAGAAGCCTTTATCAAAGCCCCCTTTTTTTACAGAACGGGCCTATAAGAAACATACACCTTGCCATAGATGTTTGGGCTCATGCTGGCACGCCTATATACGCCCCAATATTAGGGACTGTCCATTCAATAACTTATAACAGTAGAGATCTGGATTATGGGTATACATTAATATTATCTCATCGGCATAGCGGGAGTGTTTTCTATACATTATATGGTCACCTTGGTAAGAGTATAATGCATATACTAAAAAAAGGAATAGATGTGAAAAGTGGCCAATTAATTGGATATTTAGGAGAACAACATGAAAATGGTGGATGGAGTCCTCATGTGCACTGTCAAATAATAATAGACCTTGAGGGTAATCTTGGTGATTATCCTGGGGTATGTGCAATGAAAGACAGGCCGCAATATGTAAAAAATTGCCCTGATCCTACTTTGTTCATTTTACCAAAATCCAGCGGCAAGCTCGAGATGATAGGTTAATAAATTTTGGATAAAAAAATTTAAATAAAAAACGTATAACTTTTCAATT
>JAZGFO010000264.1:0-4884 GCA_036479655.1 Saprospiraceae bacterium | reverse complement strand
CAAAATTCAATATTCCTGATACAGGATTAGGAAAAGCGATTAGTCCTTCTAACTCTGGACTATTAGTACTTACACCGATTATGTTTTTTACATCACCACCTATAACCTTGAGGTTATAATCAGCATCAACAATATAAGAAGGTCTATTACTATCATTAATAGCTAAACTTAGTAAA
Organism: Saprospiraceae bacterium; assembly: GCA_036479655.1. Classification (GTDB taxonomy): domain Bacteria; phylum Bacteroidota; class Bacteroidia; order Chitinophagales; family Saprospiraceae; genus CAJXUU01. The sequence continues at coordinate 4,708 of JAZGFO010000264.1, read as the reverse complement.
CTATTATTTAACGCTTCTATTTCTAATTGTATCAATAAATCATTAGAAGCAAATAAAATATCAGAAGTCGTCAATGACAAAATTGTCAATTCACCATCTTCAGTAACATGGAAAGAGATTTCATCATTATCAAATTTTGTCGATAATATATTGGTTATATTGATATCTTCCGTATTGATGTTAAATCTCATTTCTATACCTTTTACAACTTGTTCTTGAGAAAACCTAATTGGTACATAATATGTTTCACCAGCATTTAACAATTGGTCCTCGTAATTAAAAACAACTTCTGGGTTTATTGGAGGAGCACTCTGTAGTACGGCAGAATCATCTATATCGCCTTCTTTTATACCTTTGAATGATCTTGAATTATCCTCAAAAACAGTGTTGGTAGCTATTTCTTCAAAAGTCCATCCTGATTTTGTTTCTACTGTTACACCTTCAATCGTTCTTTTTAGTAAAACAATATCTAACGTTGTGACTATATTGTTATTATTTAAATCAGCAGCGTTGATCTGATCATCGGTAAGCTGTATATGACCCAATATATGAGCTCTCATTAATGCCAAATCAAGTATGTTAAGTCCATTAAGGTAGTCATCTTCATATTGGATGTTGATATTTGATTCTTCAGTGTGGGCTATACCTAACACATCGGTAAATTCTCCATTTATATCCACATTTGCCATTGCTCTACTACCGGCAGTATTAACAGTAACAAGGTTATCAAAATCAGAAAAACTAACTAATATCTCTTGTGTGTAAAACCATTGGTATGCATACTCATTGTGCGTAACTGTCCATAATCTTCCTATTTTAACAGTCGTAGTTGTTGGGAATCCATTAAATAGATCTACATAAGATAGAGAAAAATCATCCGCATCACTAATTAATTCTGGTTGTGCATCTAAAGGGTTTACAAAAGAAAAACTAATTAAATCTTCAGGTGATAATCTAGGGTCAGATACTTGAATATCATTAGGCCACTCTATATTATCATCAAGTGTATGTCCACTATCACAATCCCCTACATCTGCTGATCGAGGCAATATATCACAGATAATACTATTGGGTCCTTCTCCAACAATTATTGTTTGTATGTGTGTCCATATTCCTTCATTAGTATTACTATCATAACTTATCCAATCAATAATAGTAAATGTTCTTACAATTTTGAACGTGCCATCATCATTATTGTACACCACATCACTATAATCGAATCCAGCTAATGCACAATCATTATCAATGATCACATTGACATCTGATTCTGCGTATCCGTACACACTGACCAAATTTTCTGGCGATAGATTTTCTAATTGTGCATTTTCATCTTGAACAACTATATCTATTGGTAAGCTGACATCATTTTCAAAATCAAGCACACAGCCATTTGGAACTTCAGTTAACGTAATAATTGACCAGCAACTAATTTCTGTTGTTATGTCAGTCACTACAGCAGTCAATTCTTGCCCAAGATAATCTACAGTAAGTATATTGTTAGGTATTACATTATTGTTTTCGTCATTAACCGTGACAACTAAATTAGATGTCGGACCAGGATAAAATTCTATAACCATTAATGGAGATAAAGTAACTGGTTGCGATTCTGATACTGATATTTGCACATTATTGTTACAAACAATGACATCATTAATAAAATTAACTTTTATAATTTGCGTATATGTACTAGTAGTAGTCGCTATCCAATCTATAATTGTCCAAGTTCTAAGAATCTTAAAAACATTATTAGTCCCAGTTGTTATTACTTGATCACTATAAGATAATGCCAAATTGTTACACTCCCCTGGAAATACTGGCCATACTTCTGCATATGTATAACCAGTGTTTTCAACAATATAATCAGGACTCACATCAGCGCTACTATTAATATTAGGTTCCGTGATAAATAAGTTTGCAAGTGGAAAATCTACATCTTCTAACTCGCAAGCAGAAATGTCGCAACTTAATGTTATAACTTGAGTACAATAAACGTCTGCGTCATCTACTACAGACCATTTACGATTTACAAAACCCTCATTATCATCATTAAGTGATACTAATATATCTTCATATGATACATCTACTTCTGCACATCCGTTGATTGCTGTTGCAACACCCGTTGTTCCTGTGTTTTGATAATCTTCTACACAACTAATGGTAATGTCTGAAGGACAAACAATAATAGGATCAAGAACATTTTCATTATTAACAACAACCATTATAACTGCTTGATTAATATTTCCGCTCCCATCTTCTATAGTTAGGATCACTGTATTTATACCAATATCTTCTGTTGTAAAATCTGTTTGACTTAATGACAATGTAACATCAGAACACAAATCGTAACTCCCATTATCCACATCAGCTGTTGTCAGTACTGCGGCTCCATCTACTAGTGTAAGACAATTATTTAAACTAGTAAGAGCAATTGGTGGGTTTACATCAAACAAAGTAAAAGTAGATTCACATTGGCTTACGTTTCCTTCTGAATCCGTCCCTTGAACATATATAGTGGTAATACTATTATCAAGATCTCCACAAGCAATAGAAAGAGATGATGTATATGGGCCTTCTTGCTCTAATGACATAAGTACTTCTTCAAAATCATCCATATTTAATACAAAATCAACTGCATAAACTGTTAGTTCCGAACTAAATATATCTAATACCCCAGATGATACCGAAACACAATTAACAGATGATTCTCCTGAACCTATTACAATTACGGAAAATAAGGCAGAATCTGAATTCCCAGAAGGGTCTGTTACAGTAAATTCTACTGTATAGGTGCCCGCAACTGTAAATACTGATTGAGATACTGTCATTGATGCTATTTCACAGTTGTCATAACTACCAATATTTACATCCGATGGTAGCAAAGTTGCTGAACCACTGTTATCCATTGATATCGTAACAGTGGACAATACATATGGTATTGGAGAAAGCTTATCTTCAACTGTAACTGTTGATGTACACTCTTCTACTACACCATCAATTGTTTGTTTGACATATATTAAGTGGTCACCAATATCATCACAATAAAAAGTTAGAGAATCATAAAAATCGGTATTATTCAAAGATAGTTGAATATCAGAAGTTGATGAGTTGCCGTTTGTTACTATTTCTGGATATATAATAACAGAAGCATCTCCACCTGATGTACTAGATGCTAAAGAAGCATATACTTGATTATTACAGGAGAACTGTCCAAAGCTACTGAAGCTTACAAAAGCCATAAAAGTTGCCAAAAGCATAAATCGTTGAAATTTTTTCATAATTTTAATTTTAAAAGGTTTTTTAATCTCTCCCTTACAGCATAAACGATGCAAATAGTTGAATGCCGTAATGGGAGTTTTTTGTTTTGTATAAATATGATGAGTTACTGTTATATTGATGTGTAGTGCTTATAAATGGTGATAACCCAAGAATAAGGTTTCCCATATTGTATCCAATCTCCATAGATAATCCACTTGTCAATCCTCTCTTAGTATAAGGACTATATTCACTGGTTTTGAATTTTGTAAATATATTGTTTTGGTCCACATAATATCCTTTATGGTTTGACCATATATTGTATCCAAGGGAAGCATCGATAGAAAGTGAAATATTGCTAAAAGTTATTAGTTGTTTTCCTATTTGAATATTTACATCTACATAGTTGTGTGTATTATGCCAAACGATATCATTATTAACAATTGTAGTTTGGATTAGAGAACCACCTAAATTAGTTTGGCTCCCATCACTATTTATTTTTATTGTTCCATTTTGAGACAATATATCTTGCGTTACATCTTTATCTGTATTGCTGTATCTTGTATTTAATACCATGTGCGTCATGCCAAGCTGATATTTCCAACCTCCATTGTTTTGTTTTCCGTACCAAATAGAAGTAGTAGCTCCAAGAAGTGGTGTTTCATGATTTATAAGGATGTTTTCAATCTCACCAAAATCTTTGCTGTATTGGTTTTTACTTAGATTTATACCGCTCTTTATTGTTAAAAACGAGTACCATATTGAAGGATTATGCAGGTTTATTTTTGGATAAAAATCTTCTCTTTTTCTATCCAATACAAATGATTTTTGAGCAATATTGATTAATTCTATAGTGTGGTTTTCGGTTTTAATAGGGTGAATATTGCTTTTGATGTCATTTGTCTGTGATTTTGGCTCGGATTTAGTTTTTTGAAAAAAGGTATTAGCTTTTTCTGTTTTGGATGATTTCCAATTTACAGATGTTGCTGTTTGGTCTGCTGTATTTAGGAGGTTGCTAATAGAAGAATTCTCCGTTTCCAAATTACTTGTTTGACTTTTCAAATTGTTCTTTATATCTTTCTTTTCTCCAGTTTTATTATTTGATTTATTCGTTATTCCAACAGTCGTGTTTTGTCTTTCTATATTTTGTTTTGGCGTATCTAATTGTACAATTTTATCCTCAATTGTTTTTTCTAAGTTGATTTCAGACTCCGAAAACATATTCCATGACAGCATGCCAAGAAACAGTATTCCAATAGCACCCATAACATACCAAGCTGCTCCCCTTCTTTTTTTATCTCCTGGCAATTCTGGCTCTAAAGCAGCCCATAAAGCATCGGTATCAACATTAACAGTAAATTGTTGTCCAATGTCCTTTATTTTTTCTTCTTTTCTATTTAATCTATCTTCCATAATTTAATTATTATATCACTATATATTGCTTTTTGCAGCAGGG
>JAZGFO010000263.1:0-19925 GCA_036479655.1 Saprospiraceae bacterium | reverse complement strand
GTCGAGCGTGCAAAATAAAAACCAACCCCATGAATTATAAAGAAATAACTGACCTTATTAAATTGGTAAATAAATCTGAACTTTCAGAATTTAAATTAAAGAAGAAAGATTTTGAATTATCAATTAGAACAAATAGCTTTAATAAGCGAGATGCACAAGTAATACATACTGCTACCTCATCTGTACCTGCACCAGTGAATATAGCACCTCCAATAGCTTTAGCTACTTCGTCTGCGACAGTACAGACACCAGATGTAGAAGATACGACGGTTGGATTGTTAGAAGTTAAATCACCAATTGTAGGGACTTTTTACAGATCTGCATCTCCTGATAAGCCAGCATTTGCTAAAGTAGGTGACTCTATAGCCAAAGGAGATACTGTATGCATAGTAGAAGCTATGAAATTATTCAATGAGATAGAGAGCGAAGTTTCGGGTACTATAGTAAAAGTACTTGTTGAAGATGCTGCACCTGTTGAATATGATCAAGTACTATTTTTGGTCGATCCAAATTAATGGTATTAGGTAAAAATTATTGCCGAGAGATCTATTATAAAAAATTAGTTAAGAGTTATAAATCTTACCAAATCTGAGACAAACTATGTTTGAAAAAATACTTATTGCTAACAGAGGAGAAATTGCATTACGTATCATACGTACATGTAAAGAAATGGGAATAAAAACTGTAGCAGTTTACAGCACAGCAGACAAAGAAAGTCTGCATGTACGTTTTGCTGATGAAGCAGTGTGTATTGGCCCTCCATCTTCTTCCGAATCATATCTGAGTGTCACAAAAATAATGGCAGCAGTCGAAATTACAAATGCAGATGCTGTTCATCCTGGCTATGGTTTTTTGGCTGAAAATGCAGATTTTGCAGAAATTTGCCAAGAATATGGGGTTAAATTTATTGGACCTTCTCCAAACATGATTAGAAAAATGGGGGATAAAGTGACTGCCAAAGAAACGATGATAAAAGCCAATGTACCTGTGGTTCCGGGTTCGGATGGATTAATCAAAGATGTTAAAGAAGGCAAAAAAGTCTCTGGTGAGATTGGTTATCCTGTGATGATAAAAGCTACTGCTGGAGGTGGTGGTAAAGGAATGAGAATTGTACGTGGTGAAGATGAATTTGAAAAACAGTGGGATAGTGCAAGACAAGAAGCTAAAGCAGCTTTTGGAAATGATGGTATTTATATCGAAAAATTTGTTGAAGAACCTCGACATATTGAATTTCAAATTATAGGAGATCAACATGGTAAAGTAATCCATCTTTCAGAGAGAGATTGTTCTATTCAGAGACGACATCAAAAATTGGTAGAAGAATGTCCTTCACCATTTATGACAAAAAAACTTCGTAAAGAAATGGGAGAAGCTGCTATAAAAGCAGGAGAGTCTATTAAATATGAAGGAGTTGGAACTGTAGAGTTTTTGGTGGACAAACATCGAAAGTTTTACTTTATGGAGATGAATACAAGAATTCAGGTGGAGCATCCGGTTACCGAAGAAGTAATAGATCATGATCTTATAAAGGAGCAAATAAAAGTTGCTTATGGACTTCCAATTGCAGGAAGTAGTTATCTGCCAACTATGCATGCTATAGAGTGTCGAATTAATGCTGAGGATCCATTTAATGATTTTAGACCTTGCCCTGGTAATATTTCTTCTTTTCATAGTGCTAAAGGTCATGGTGTACGTGTAGATACACATGTATATGCTGGATATGTGGTGCCTCCTTATTATGATTCTATGATTGCCAAGCTTATTGTAAGAGCGCAAACCAGAGAAGAAGCAATAAAAAAAATGTCTAGAGCACTCGATGAATTTATTGTCGAAGGCATAAAAACTACAATACCTTTTCATCAAAGGTTAATGAAAAATGAGGATTTTAAAAAAGGAAATTTTGATACTGGTTTTATGACAACTTTTGATTTAAGTGAATAAAGTAACTTAGACTAAATGGTTGTAAAATAGGAATTTAGGTAAATATATTTGTGATATGAAACTATTTGTTTTTGTTTTTACTATTTTTAATGTCAGTATTTGTCATGGACAATTTTTAAAAATATCGGCTGCTTCTAAAAGTGTAGAGATTCCACATGATTCATATTTTATAATGAAGATTGGTGATGGATTGACCAATGAATGTTGTAATTATATCAAAGCAAATGGTAGCATTATTAATGAAACCACTGATAGTTTAACTATGGATCTTAATTCATTAGTCGTCTATAATAAAGCAATAAGCGATAGGAAATTCAATAAAGTCATAAATATTGGTCCTCACGCGTTTAATAAATTTGCAAAAACAGATATTCTTTCCTTTAAATATTATAAATCCCAAAAAAACTATACTTCAAATAAAACAATAAAGACAATCTCTACAGTTTTAATTTTGACAGGAATTACAACGGCAGTTAATTCATTTTTTGTAAAAAACTCTTCTGATAAAAATCTACTTTTATATGCAGGAGGGGCACAATTTGGTGTTGGTTTGATAACATTTGCTCTTTCACGACACAAGAAGTATCAGACATATGAAAAGAAGCAAATTTGGAGTTTTGATTAATGAAGTTAATCTGTAAATGACTAACTTAATAAGAATCGTCTTATCTCTTCTTCTAATTCTTTTGGTTTTTCTGCATGTATCCAATGTCCTGCATTTAATTTTTTAAATGTAGAATTCTGAAAAATATTATTTATATCTTTCACGTCATTTTCTTTGATATAATTAGAATTAGCACCATACACTAATAGTGTGTCACAATCGATTGTACCTTCAATATTTAATGATTTTAAAATATTGGGATATGCGTCATGGAGTAATTCAAGATTCATTTTCCACTCAAATCCTCCTTCTTTTTTTCGCTTGAGATTTTTCATAAGGAATAGTCTGATTCCTATATTGTCGATATATTTTTTTAGAATACCTTCTACGTCTTTACGACTTTTCACTTTATCAATCGGCACACTTCTGAGTGCTTTAAATATCAATCGGTGTCCAGGTGGATATTCTTTTGGTGCAATGTCAATAATTATAAGCTTCTCTACCATTTCAGGATAATCATTGGCAAATTGCATAGCAGTTTTTCCTCCCATAGAGTGCCCTAATATATGAGCTGAATGTATCCAATGGTCGTTCATAAATTCATTGAGATCATCAGCTAAAAGAGAGTAGGAAAAAGAGTCTGTATGGTCTGACTTACCATGATCTCGTTGGTCAACAAGTATCACCATATAATCTGTTGCTAGTTTTTTTGCAATTGACTGCCAATTATCAAGCATGCCAAACAATCCATGAAGAATAATTATTGGATCACCTTGTCCATATATTTTGTGATTCAACATTGTTAATGTTTATTATTTCCATAGATTTTTTCTCGTTGGGCGAGTATGCTTTCATCTTTGATATATTCATCAAAATCTTTTAAGCTATCTATAAAACCACAAGGTCCTATTTCGATAATTCGATTGGCGACAGATTCTGTAAAAGTATGATCATGAGAGGTGAAAATCATATTCCCTTTAAAATTCAATAGAGAATTATTTAATGCAGTAATCGTTTCTAGATCAAGGTGATTGGTAGGCTCATCTAACAATAGTAAATTACCTTCGGCAAGCATCATTCTACTCATCATACATCTTACTTTTTCACCACCAGACAATACATTAGATTTTTTATATACTTCATCTCCCGAAAAAAGCATTTTTCCTAAAAATCCTCGAATAAACATTTCATCCTTTTCAGTAGAGTATTGTCTCAACCAATCTATCAAGTCTAAATTTGCATTAAAATAATGTTCATTTTCTGTAGGTAGATATGATTTTGTTATTGTCTGACCAAATTCACATTCACCAGTATCCGCATCTACAGTTCCATTAAGTATTTCAAAAAAAGCTGTAATTGCAAGACTGTTTTGACTTAGAATAGAGATTTTATCCCCTCTATTCATTGTAAAATTAAGATTGTCGAAATAGATAACGCCATCTACTTTTTTACTCAAGTTTTTGACATTTAGTATTTGGTCACCACAATCTCTTTTTTGATTGAATATAATACCTGGATACTTCCTACTTGATGGTTGAATATCATCGACATTAATTTTTTCAAGCATTTTTTTACGAGAAGTTGCTTGTTTGGATTTTGACGCATTGGCACTAAATCGATCAATAAACGCTTGTAATTCTTTTTTCTTGTCCTCTGCCTTTTTATTAGCCGACAGTTTTTGTTTTAATGCCAATTGGCTACTCTCATACCAAAATGTATAGTTACCAGAATACATATTGATTTTACTAAAATCAATATCAACAATATGTGTGCATACAGTATCAAGAAAGTGTCTATCATGAGAAACAACAATTACGGTATTTCTAAAATCAAGAAGGAAATCTTCAAGCCAACCTACAGTATGTATGTCCAAATCATTGGTAGGCTCATCTAATATCAATATGTCAGGATCCCCAAATAAAGCTTGGGCAAGCAATACTCTTACCTTTTGATTCCCATCAATATCTTTTAATAATTTATAGTGATTATCTTCGTGGATACCTATACCACTAAGCAATGATGCTGCTTCTGGTTCTGCATTCCAGCCATCCATTTCAGCAAATTCACCTTCTAATTCACTTGCTTTTATTCCATCTTCATCATTAAAATCTGGTTTGGCATATATTGCATCTTTAGCTACCATTATGTCCCAAAGATTTTTGTGCCCCATCAAGACAGTATTTAGTACAGTAACTTCATCATATTCTCTATGATCTTGTTTTAATACAGCCATTCTTTTCCCAGAGTCTAAATTAACAGAACCAAGATTAGGATCAAGTTCTCCAGAAAGTATTTTTAGAAATGTGGACTTTCCAGCACCATTTGCACCAATCACTCCATAACAATTGTCTCCTTTAAATGTTATATTTACATCTTCAAAGAGTACTCTTTTTCCAAATTGAAGGGTAATATTATTTGCTGATATCATAAGTCTATTTTTGAAAGCGCAAAAATAGCTTTTTTATGGTAGTTATGTATGTTTTTTGTATGTATTTGACTTTCTATTTTACTTCATTACTTTTATAAAAGGTGTAGATATTATTGAAGATAGACTTGGTTCCTTTATTGAGGGACATAAAAAACTGACAACCATATTATTGGTTGCCAGTTAATTATTATTATTTGATTTACCGTTATTTGAATTCTATTGTTTTACAAACGATTCAGCACTAATAATACCATTTGAAGATATAGTTAATATATAATTTCCACTTTCTAAATCACTGCAATCTATATGATTAGATTTTGGATAGTCAATCATTTTGTAAATTTTTCCTGAATAATCATAAATTTTAAATTGATCAATTGTGACATCAGATATTTTAATGTTTATGTTATCCGTTGCAGGATTTGGAAATATTTGAAATGACATTTTTTCTTGATTCAATTCTGGTATTGACGTAGGGCTGTACACATATTTTAATATCTGTCCATGTTGACTAGACATTAAACCTTTATTTCCAAAAAAATCAAGATCATGAAAAATTGACCCAAAATCAGTATTTGTTCCTTCTATATCAGAAGACATAAGTTCCCAATTGACACCACCATCGTATGTTCTTATTAATAAACCATGATAGCCACAAGCAAAACCAATATTAGGATGATTATCTAAAAAATGAATACTAAATAATGACTCAATTGTGAAATCTATCCCAGGGATATCAACTTTCATATCTACCCAAGTATTGCCACCATCTGTTGTTTTGTACAATAATGCTTGATCACCACAGATATATCCTACTTGATCGTTTACAAAAAAGAAGTCTTGTATTTGATATAATGTACCAGGAGTGTTTTCGAAGCCAGGAACATCTGTCCATGTAACCCCACCATTACTTGTTTCTCTAAAATAATTAAATCCAGCTATATAGCCTCTATCTTCAGATATAAAATGAATCTTAGCAATAGTAGCAATTCCTGACAAGTCAACATTCATATTGATCCAAGTCATGCCTCCATCAATAGTTTTTAATATTGTAGCATTGTCGCATGATATATAGCCTATCGTAGGTGATAAGAAAAAGATGTCTCGTAAATGAGATAATGTTGGAATACTCACAAGATCCCAATTGTCTTCACCATTAGTTGAGTGCATAAGTATGCCTGAATTTCCAATAATAAAAAGGTCTTCACCATTATTTGGGCTTATTATTTTTCTGAAATTCTGGTTGGTTTGTCCTGTAAACTGCTCTATCCAAGTCTCTCCATCATCAGTGGTTTTCTTTACATTTAGAGCTGTCCCATTGTATAACGAACTCACAGCAAATGCAGTTGACTCATTTACATAAAGTACACTTTTAATTGTGCCAGAAGAAAAGTCCTTAACAGTATTCCATTCTTGTCCAGTTACAGTTGATATGGACATGATTACAAGCGCTAATTGAAGTAAAAATGATTTCATTTTGATTGGTTTTAGTAGTAGATTATACCAAGGACGCGCTTCGTCAAACGGTAAGGCATGGAATAATAAGTTACGATTTACGTTGTTGTTTAAAGTGACAAGATAATAAATATATTGTATTGTATATATAAATAGTTAAGAAAATCTGTATTTTCTTTGTTGATATAATGCGTAAAAAATAAAATTTACATCATATTATTAAAAAAGGAAAATTAATAGTAATTTTATAGAATAGCCTTCCCTAGTGTGTATATACTAATGATTTTTTTTAATTTGAAAAAAAAACTATATACATGAAAAATTTAGTCATTCTTTTATTTAGTCTGATCTCAATTGTTAATATTCAAGCACAGGATAATATTATTGGGAGTACAGCATTGATACATACTACATTTAATCATATAAGTGTACATATAAATATTGCAGGTGATGTCAATGTTAATAGTACCTGCTCAATAGAGTACAAAGAAGTATCTGAGACAACTTATAACAATAGTGCAAAAGTAATGAGGGCTACTCCTGATATGATAGTGGATGGAAATTTATTGGATAGAAATCATTTTGCAGGAAGTGCGATGTTTTTAAAACCTGGAACACTATATAATATAAGAATAACGATTATAGATCCTGATAATGGTACGCCATTGATAGATGATATAATAGCTATAACTAAGAGTTTTCCTCAAGCAGCAGTTGATGGAGTGAAAAAGTATGTTATCCCAGGAGATGGTGGAGGTCAAGGAACGTTGTCTGATCCATACTTAGGGTTACAGTCAGCTGCAGATAATGCGAATGAAGGAGATATAATTATTGTAGGACCAGGAATATATAAACCATTTGAAATAAGGAATAGCGGCAGTGAAAATTTGCCAATTACATTTATAAGTGAAGTGATGCATATGGCTATTATTGATGGTGATGGGACAGATCGAGGAGTGGTCACAATCGGAGATTATAATTTGTCAATTAATGATGTGATTATTGATGGATTTATTATTCAGAATGGTGCTTGGGGTGTAGATGCTCAAAATACTGCGTATTTGACAGTACAGAATAATATAATAAGAAATATTGATTTTGGATTTGTAAATCGTAGAGAGAATAATGGCGAAAATGACCAATATGTTTTTAATAATATTTTTGAGGGGAGGACAGTTTGGCCTCAGCTAAATGGTGAAATTGCACCAGAAAGAGCAATCGATATAAGAGGAAATAACAACGTTATTAGTTACAATACAATTACAGATTTTGGTGATGGAATATCTTGTGATGGCACTCCATACCAATCTTCGTATAGTTTGGATATATATAATAACGAAATAAGGAATGTTGTAGATGATTTTATAGAAATAGATGGTAACATATCCAATACAAGAGTATATAACAATAGAGGTTTTAATGGTCGTATGGGAGTCAGTTTAGCCCCTGTTTTTGGTGGGCCAGTATATGTATTTAGAAATGTATTTTATAATTTGGAAACGTCTATTTTTAAAATGAATAGAAAGCCTGCGGGGTTAGTAATTGCCCATAATCTCGGAATCAAGAAAGGTAATGGTATATCTTCTGATGTAGGCTGGCAAAATACCTATATAAAAAACAATATTATAATGGGAACTCGATATTGTTTTGAAGAATATGGACAAATAAATACAGATACTGAAGATTGGGATTATAATGCTTATTATTCGACAAGAGATGGTGTAGTAGGAGATGAATGGTTTAAATGGCAGAATGTTAGATATGGCTCTATTAGTGATCTTGCATCAAATACTACTATAGAAAGTCATGGTATTACAACTTCTTTAACTGATTTGGAAAATGCATTTATGCCTCAGGTATATGGAATAAGTTATAATGCAGCAGATCAAGATTTTCAACTTTCCGATAATTCAATGTTGATAGACAAAGGAACTCCTTTGCAGAATATTAATATCCCTTATGTCACCGATGGAAAACCAGATATTGGACCTTATGAATATGGTATGGACATCCCTCAATATGGGGCAGTTTTTGACGTTGGTACTAAAGTAGAAACAGAAAATTCGAATACTGTAGAATTATTCCCAAACCCAAGTTCAGGGAAAGTAAAAATTAAGTCTAAAAGTGATATTCATCAGATTTTAATTATTAACTCATCGGGACGTCTTATAGAAAAACTGAATGATATTAAAAGTAGAAGTATTGATATTTCGTTCTTACCAAGAGGGGTATACTTTTTTTACTTAATGGATAAAAATAATGTAAGAATTGGTATATCAAAAATTGTTTTGATGTAAAGACAAACTCTTAATAAATAAATACTCATATTTGCACCTTAATATGAGAATATGAAAATAAGACTTACAAAAGAATTTGATTTTGAGGCGGCACATGCACTTGATGGTTACTTAGGCAAGTGTAAAGATATTCATGGACATTCCTATTATTTGATGGTTACTGTAATCGGTGAGCCAAAATCGAAAGTAGGGATTTCTGATTGTGGTATGGTTATAGACTTTGGTGAGATAAAGCACCTTGTCAGGAAACACATTTTGTCTATATTTGACCATCGATTGATACTTAGAAATGACAGTAGGTTTATAGGGATTGAAGATAATAATGAAAGAGTAAGATATGTACCTTACCAACCAACTTGTGAAAACATGCTTATCGAAATTGTAGAAATTCTAAAATCAAATATAAGTGATGATGTACAACTAATTAAAGTATCCCTTAGGGAGACAAGAAGTAGTTATGCAGAATGGTATGCAACAGACAATTGATTGAATAGGGAAGCAAAAACATTAGAAAAGTGAGAAAATTAATAGATAGAGAAATATTTTTTGGAAATCCAGAAATTAGTGGAGGTAAATTAAGCCCAGATGGTCAATATGTCTCTTTTGTCAAGGCGTACAAAGGCATAATGAATATATATGTTAAATCATTTGGTCAATCATTTGATAAAGCTCGATTAATTACCCAAAGTACAACACCATTATTAGGCTATTTTTGGACTGCAGATAGTAAATATATATTATATCTCAATGATAAGGCAGGAGACGAAAATGTAAATATATTTAGTGTCAATCCTATCGAACAAACATCTGGGGTACCAGAATCAAATAATATCACACCACTTACCGATGTGACTGTTCAAATATACAAAGTAAGTAGAAAAAATCCAGATTTGTTATGGGTTGGAATCAATGATAGAGACAAAGCATGGCATGACCTTTATCTACTTAATATCAAGTCTAAAAAATTAGAAATGATATATGAGAATAATGAAAGAATAACAGGCTGGGGATTTGACTGGGACGAAGAAATTAGGATTGCATATCGATCTAATGAAAATGGGCATAGTGAAATACTTAAAGTATCTAATCTTTCTAATTTTGAGTTAATATACACAACAAATCTACAAGAAAATGCAGGAATCACAGGTTGGAACGAAGATAATACTGCTGCATATCTAATATCTAATAAAGGAAAAGAAGATTTAACGACACTCTATTTATTGAATTTTGAGAATTTAGATATCTCTATTATTGAAAATGACCCTTTAGGAAAAGTAGATATTGGAAGTGTATTTATTAATAGACATACCCGTAAAATTATTTGCACAAGTTATGTTGATGATAAAGTCAGAAGATACTGGAAGGATAAGGAATGGGAATCAATGTTTTCATTTTTAGAAAAGCAGTTTCCTAATCGTGATGTGAGTATAACGAGTACAACAGATGATTATCGTAAAATGCTTATTGCCGTTTCTGGGGATCAATATGCAGTTGAACTTTTTTATTTTGATTGGGATACGATGACATTGATACCACAATATATACCTAAACCAAAACTGAGAGCAGTACAAGATAGATTGTCTCCGATGGTACCTATAACTTATCCGAGTAGTGATGGATTAATGATTCCTGCATATTTAACAATTCCAAAATCAACAGAAACAAATGAAAATTTACCATGTGTAATTATGGTTCATGGAGGACCAAAAGGCCCCAGAGATAATTGGGGCTACAATGGGGCTGTCCAGTTTTTAGCAGATAGAGGATATGCAGTTTTGCAACCCAATTTTAGAGCGAGCGGAGGCTATGGAAAGTCATTTCTTAATGCAGGGGACAAACAATGGGGTAGGCTAATGCAAGATGACATTACTTGGGGTGTTAAATACTTAACTGATAATAATATTGCTGATGCTAATAAGATCGCTATCATGGGTGGCAGTTATGGAGGATACGCTACTTTGGCAGGGTTGGCATTTACTCCTGATGTATATGCATGTGGTGTAGATATAGTGGGTCCATCTAATCTATTTACTTTGTTAGAGAGTATTCCACCATATTGGGAAGCGGGTAGAAAATGGCTGTATGAGATGACTGGTGATCCAGAAACTAAAGAAGGTAAAAACTTGATAAAAAATGCAAGTCCATTATTTAGTGCACATAAAATATCAAAACCACTCATGATAGTCCAAGGTGCTAATGATCCAAGAGTAAAAAAAGCAGAATCTGATCAAATAGTTGAAGCACTACAAAAGAATAGTCAACCGGTTAGTTACTTGCTCGCACTCGACGAAGGTCATGGATTTAGAAAACCTCTAAATAGATTGGCTATGTATGCCGAAATTGAAAGATTCTTTGCAGAGCATCTTGGAGGAGAATATCAAGAATCAATGTCTGATGAAGTAAAGAATACACTTGAAAGTTTGAAAGTCTAAAAATCATAATTAATTACTAAGGTATAAGTAAGGACGAAATTATCAATTTAAAAAAATTATATTTGTAGTTATGAGAGTCAACGCTGCAAAAGTACTTTATACAATAATTGCGATATTGTTACTGTTCAATATGTCTATTTTTGCAAAAAGCAATATCGATAAAAAGAAAATCAATCTTTCTATGAGAATGATTGGTCATGATATATTGTTTAATGCAGGTGACAGTACTTCAAGGGTCTTACCTATTAATATGGAGAAAGACCGATATACAATTTCGTTTGACACTAAATTTGAATTTGTTCCTGACGATCTAATAGCTTCCGTAAATCAAGTAATGCAAAAAACTGGAATTTCGAATAATTACCTTGTCGAAGTTGAAAAATGTGATACTAAAGATGTTGTTTATAGCTATATGGTTGGCTATAAACCAGATGATAGTGTGATCCCTTGTAAGATTAGAAAACAACCAAAAGATTGCTATATTATATATATAAGTATATTGGATAGCATCGAGAATAAAGAGCACGTTAGTCTTAATAATACTAAAGCAGGTTATGCTCTATTTGATTATATATTGTGGTTAGTTATACCTTTATTATTGATTGGTGTGTTATTTTATATAAAAAAGCGTAGAGAATACTATAAAACAGCTATTGACCATGATAATTTGGCTACTCATTCTGATTTATCACCCACTATTCAAATTGGAGAGTATGAATTTGATCGCTTAAATATGTCACTTCTTTACGATAATATAAGGACGGAACTCACTAGTAAAGAAGCAGAATTGTTATATTTACTTAATTCATCTGCTAATATCACATTAGAAAGGGGAGAATTATTAAAATCAGTTTGGGGAGATGATGGAGATTATGTTGGACGAACGCTTGATGTATTTATATCGAAATTAAGAAAGAAAATTGCTGGTGATTCTAATTTGAAAATTATTAACATTAGAGGAGTTGGATACAAATTTATTATTAATTGATTTTGTCTTTACAAGATGGCTTACAATACTGATTACATACTAAAACATACACATGCAAGATTGCTAAGTACAGAGCTTATCATTGATACTATTGAGCATTTTGTATTTGATACTCGAAAATTGTACTTTGTAGACAAAACTTTATTTGTTGCATTTAATGGAGCAAGTACAGATGGACATACTTTTATTTTAGATGCTTATGCAAAAGGAGTTAGAAATTTTCTGGTCTCTCAGGATATTGATGTCACTGTTTTTAAATGTGCCAATTTTTTTAAAGTTAATAATACTGTATCAGCTTTACAAAGACTAGCTAAAGTTCATAGACAGACGATTGATATTCCAGTGATAGGTGTTACGGGTAGTACTGGTAAGACGAGTATCAAAGAATGGTTGTACCAATTAATGACACCTGAGCTTAAAGTAGTAAAAAATCCAAGAAGTTATAATTCTAGCATTGGTGTGCCGTTGTCATTGCTTGCGATGAAAGACTGGCATGACATAGGTATATTTGAAGCTGGTCCTGCTGCTGGGGGAGATATGGATGCATTAGTAGATATGATTTTACCTACTATTGGTGTTTTTAGTAATATTGGGGATGCGCATAGTGCAAATTATAATGGAATAACAGAAAAGATAACAGAAAAATTAAAACTTTTTAAACAAGTAGATGTACTTATATTTTGTGCAGACCATAAGAAAATTCTTAATGAAGTAAAAATCAATCATATCCCATTTTTTTCTTGGTCGGAAGACTCCAGTGCTCAAGTGGTTTTGAGCCGTAAAAATATAAAAGATGAAGGAATAATTCTTAGTATAAAATACGAAAACAAGTCTTTTGATGTCTATTTGCCCTATAGGGATGGGGCTTCGGTAGAAAATGCAATGCATTGTATTACTTGTCTGTTGTATCTTCAATTTGAGATTGAAACAATACAAACTAATATTTCAAAACTATCTCGACTTAATATGAGAATGGAAATGAAAAGGGGTGTAAGGGATTGTACTATTTTGGATGATAGTTATAGCGCAGATTTGGATTCGTTTATTATTGCAATGGACTTTTTAGAACGCCAAAGTACAAAGGCAAAAAAAACATTGGTTATTTCAGATTTTGTTCAATCAGAGAATGGTGATGGGAGATTATATCATAGAATTAGCGATTATATTAACGGTTCTTCTGTTCAAAAAGTAATAGCAATAGGTAGTGGCATTTCAAAAATTGAAACACTCCTAAATGATAGTATTAAATTTAAACATTTTAAAAATATTGATTATTTATTAAATGATCTTTGGAGAGAAACATCTTTTAATAATGAAATAATACTTGTAAAAGGGGCTCGGAAATTTAACTTAGAAAGGCTTACTATTAGATTATATGAGCGCACACACAATACAGTGTTAGAAGTCAATATGTATGGTCTTGCTAAAAATTTGAAAGTTTATAGCGAATTGCTAAAGCCTACCACTAAATTGATGGTAATGATAAAGGCATCTGCATATGGTGCAGGATCAACAGAAGTGGCAAAAATGCTTGAATACAATAACATTGATTATCTTGCTGTTGCTTACGCTGACGAAGGGATACATTTAAGAAAACAAGGAATAACCACTCCAATAATGGTATTAAATCCTGAAATTCCTCAATTCGAACAATATATTGAATATCATTTAGAACCAGAAATATATAGTCTTAAGATGCTCAAAAAATTAGCATTTTTTCTGAAACTGAACGATTTTAAATTAAAAATTCATATCAAAATTGAATCTGGTATGAATAGACTTGGTTTTGTAGAAGAAGAACATAAAGAATTAATAGATATTTTGAAATCTACACCTCAAATTATTATAGAATCGATATTTTCTCACCTTTCTTCTAGTGGCGAAGATGATAAAGATGAGTATACACATAAGCAGGTAGAAAGATATATTGCTAGTTATGATTTATTATCTAAAGCATTAGGAGTACATCCATTAAGACATATTGTTAATTCTGCCGGGATCATTAGATTTAAAGACTATCATTTTGATATGGTAAGGTTGGGTGCTGGATTATATGGTATTGATAGCTATCTGCCTTTTCGAGAAAAAATTACAACTGTATTGAGCTTCAAATCACGGATATCACAGATTAAAAGTATTAAAAAAGGGGATTCTGTAGGATATAGTAGAGGCTTCATAGCTCCAAAAGATATGAAGATTGCTATAGTATCTGCTGGTTATGCGGACGGTATTCCTAGAAGTGTAAGTTTCGGAAAGTATCAATTATTGGTACAAGGAAAAAAAGCACCTATTCTTGGACCTGTTGCAATGGATATGTGTATGATTGATGTTACTGACATCCCTTTTGCTCAGGAGGAAGACGAAGTAGTTGTGTTTGGAAACAACTATCCAGTTTCAGGATTAGCTAAAGCTGCAAATACTATTTCTTATGAAATTTTTACTAGTATTTCTGAACGGGTTAAACGTATCTATTTTTATTGAAATCACAAAAAAAAAGGAGTAAAACACTGTTTTACTCCTTTAGTAATATTAGTTAGTCTAATATATTAATCTTGCTTTACAAAAGCTTTTGTCAATGCATCTTCTCCTTTCGATACTCTTAAAAAATATTCTCCAGTAGGAATATTAGTTATATCAATTTTGGTAGTGAATCCACTGTCGTATTTATTAACTTCAGTAATAACTCTTTTTCCATTTATGTCAAATATTTGAAAAACATATTTACCTTCTTGAGCTTCTTCCATTGCTACATTGATATTATCTCTTGTAGGATTAGGAAATAAAGAAATATTCTCATTGTTAAAATATCTAGCTTCATCACAACAAATCATTTCCGTAATTACCTTAGTTTTTTTAGCACCAAGTACAATATCTTTACTGTATTGAATGTCTCTTCTAGTATATTCAATATTAACTAAGTCAGATGGCTGATGAGATTGTATTGTTTTTACCAAGTGCTTAACATTTTCAACAGGTACACCATCTACAGCAGTAATAATATCACCTTTGTGCAAAGCATTTCTCTTTGCTGCTGAATGATCTAAAATACGAATAACATCTGCACCTCCTTTTTCTTTGGTATTTATTATTCTTACACCAAGTAAAGCATCTATTTGTATAGTTTTTTCCACTTCACAAACATTTTCACAGTCAGCAAGATCAGTTGCTCTTATACTTTGTGCTTGTAATGTACTGATAGATAAGCCAATAAATAGAAGTCCTAATAATTGTTTTTTCATAATAGTTTATGTTTTTAAAATTTGTAATTGAATCGCACACAAAAGTATTAACTTTAGGGAGAAATTGAAATTTATTATAAACTTTAACGCATCATTAACTAAGATTTATAATTATAGATTTATTGTATTTATTTTCTGTTTTTTTAATAAGAAAGAATTACTTTTGGACAACTTTTTAACCTTTTGAACTGTAAAAATGAAATCAACACCACTAACAAAAATTCATCAAGATTTAGGTGCAAAAATGGCAGAATTTGCTGGCTATAGTATGCCTATTGTATATTCGACTATATCTGAAGAACATTTATGCGTACGTAATAATGTAGGCATGTTTGATGTATCTCATATGGGAGAGTTTATAGTGAAAGGTAAAGAAGCTGCAAAGTTTATTCAAAGCGTAACAAGTAATGATGTTTATAAATTAGAGATTGGAGATGCCCAATATAGTTGCTTACCTAATGATAAAGGAGGTGTTGTTGATGATTTGTTAGTTTATAGATTAACGGAAGATCAGTGCAGCGAAGGAGAACAAGCATTTATGTTAGTCGTCAATGCATCTAATATTGAAAAAGATTGGAATTGGTTAGTTTCCAAAAATAATTTTGATATTAAGATGACAGATATCTCTGAAAAAGCTGGATTACTTGCAGTTCAAGGTCCGAAAGCTGTTGAATTAATTCAAAAATTAACCGAGTTTGATACTTCGACATTGAAATATTATACATTTGCTAAGACAACTGTTGCTGGAATACAAAATGTACTATTGTCAGCTACAGGCTATACAGGAAGTGGTGGGTTTGAATTGTATGTAGATTCTGATCAATTGGCAAAATTATGGAACGCAGTAATGGAAGCTGGGTCAGAATTTGGCATTAAACCAGCCGGATTAGGTGCAAGAGATTCTTTGAGATTGGAGATGGGGTTTTGTTTGTATGGCAATGAAATTTCTGATACTACATCGCCTTTAGAAGCTGGATTAGGATGGATAACTAAGTTAAAGGTAGCAGATGATTTCTCTTCAAAAAGTATTTTTGCCAAGCAAAAGGAAGAAGGATTGAAACGCAAATTGGTAGCCTTTGTTATTAATGGAAAACGAGTGCCACGCCATGATTATACAATTCATGATATGGACGAAAACGAAATCGGTATCGTTACTTCTGGTACACAGTCTCCTTCTCTAAATAGACCAATCGGAATGGGATATATTCCAAAAGAGGTGGCAAAAATTGGAGCAAACATAAAAATCAAATTTGGTAAAAAGTTTTTAGAGGCAGAAATTGTCAAATTGCCTTTTTATAAAGGTTAAATTATCTCAAAACTGTGAAATCTCCAGAATAAACTTCAATTTCATCATCTAAAAATTGAATTTGAGCAATATATACGTAAACACCATTTACAACAGCTTGCCCTTTGTATGTCCCGTCCCAACCTAAGCTATAATCATTATGTCGAAAATTTCCCTTTTCAAATATTAAATTTCCCCAACGGTCATAGATTTTTAGATCCAAAATCTGTTTGACACCTTTCCCTCCAAAAACACTTATAAAGTCATTATTATTATCATTGTTAGGACTGAATATATTTGGAAAGAATACTTTTCTTGGTTTTATTAACTTTATCGTCATGTCATCTTTAAGCTCGCAACCAGAGTCAATATCAGTTACTAATAATTGATAAGTGGTTGTGTTGACTGGGCTTGCCAAAGGATTGACACAAGTTGAACAATCTAAAAAATAATCTGGTGTCCACAAGATAGATTGTCCATCTATTGGATTTACATATGCATCTATCTTTATCTCTTCACCAAGTAAAATTAATGTATCAATACCTGCAAAAATATCTATAGCATCATCTTCATAAATTATAGTAGTGACAATATCAGTTAAGCACCCATGAGCATCTACGATTTGCCAAGTATGAGCACCCCCACTTAAGTCAGTAATGCTGTTGTTGGTCATAGGTGAATGATTGTCAAAAATATACTGGTAGGGTGGTGTGCCACCATTATTTACGGAGAGTTGTATGTAGCCATCGCTATAGAGCGGACAAGTGACATCTTGAAAATCTATCTCTGGTGTTATAGGTCCAGGAGTGTCAATAATAGACTGTTGGAGATAAGTGCAACCATAGCTATCCGTTACTGTCAATTGATATTCTCCACTGCAGAGATCTGATATGTTTGTAGTTGTTTCCCCATTACTCCATAGGTAAGTGATCGGTAGATTGGATGTGGTTGATGATGATATTGTTCCAGTACAGTCTTGATAGCATAGTTCGTCAGAGGATTCAATATTGTATTCAAGTGGAGGAGAAAAATCTATTAATAGACTATCAGTTGCAGTACAACCATTATTTGTAATCGTAAGTTGTATCATCTGTGTGTTCATTGAAGTATATTCATCAGGGCTAATAACTTGATAAATTATTGATGATGAGTTATCTTGCCAAGAATAAATATTATCTGGTAGGTTTTCTAAAATAGGAATGATAACGATAGAATCGCCAAAACAGAGCGTTGTGTCATTAGGAAACTCGAAATGTGGGGTTGTTCCAAATGTAAGATTGACCTCATCTGTTGATATGCAGCCATGTTGGTCTATAACATCTACAGCGTATAGTCCAGCCTCTGTTGCCAATATACTAGCTGTTGTTTCTCCTGTACTCCATTGGTAATTGACGACATCAATATTAGAAGCATCAAGAAGTATTGACGGAATGTCACAAGCCACAATGTTTTCTCCCAGGTCTAAATTTGGCGGAGTAATGTTTGTAATAATGAATGAATCTCTCCTTTGACATAAACCACTAGAAATATCCACATAAAAGATACCACTATTAGTTGTCACATATGTAGAATTTGTAGATCCATCATTCCAGAGGTAATTCGCTCCAGGAGTGGTAGCGTCCAAAAAAGAGATATCACCTACACAGGTCGCTATGTTTTCTGAAGTTGACCCTCCATTAAATATATTCATTTCTATATAGAACGTATCTCTCCCATTACAAGTGTTTTCTGCACTAGCAATTAGTCTAACAATATATGTTCCTTCTTCATCATAAGTATGAGGTGGATTTGTTGCTGTACTTGTGCTTCCGT
This sequence comes from Saprospiraceae bacterium, assembly GCA_036479655.1. GTDB lineage: Bacteria > Bacteroidota > Bacteroidia > Chitinophagales > Saprospiraceae > CAJXUU01. The sequence continues at coordinate 1,444 of JAZGFO010000263.1, read as the reverse complement.
CACCAAAATCCCATTCAAACATTAAAGCATCTTGACCTGTATATTTAAATTGTGCGTCAAATGGTACACATCCTGTTACTCCAGGAGTTACAGAGGCTCTAGCTGTTACTGTCGGAATTTCAAAATCTATTTTAAATACTCCCATATCACAAAACTGTGTTTGGTTTTCGGAAAATGCACCAGAAGTAGTATTAAGGGTACGGTCATCACCCCCACTATTACAAGAACAAACACCTTGATACACGATTCCTGCTTTGTCAAATCGGCTTGTTCCTCCATCTACATGATCAGCATTACCATAATAAGTAGCAAAAAGTAAGCTTTTAGCATCCTCAGTGAGAACACCTAAGTAAAACGCTTTGTTAGGGTCAGCCGATATCGCATCAAATGTAGTAGGTAATCCTTCATTGGCATAATAGCCAGAAAAATAAATGCTATTACACTTATCTACCATAAATGCGACAGGTACAAAATCATAGTCACTATCACCTATTAGTGGATTTGAAGTTCCTATTACTGTAGAATAAACTACTTCTTTGAGATCAGATGTAAAGGCAGCTATAAACTGTCTGGATCCAGGAGTTTGAAAATAGGTATCGGGAGTGATAGGCATAATGCCGAGTGTTTGACCAAAAACATGTATATTATTCTTTTCATCAATGTCAAGAAAGTAACAATGATCTTCATTATCAGTACCCCAAAAAGTACTACTTATGATGCTTGATCCAGTATTTGAAATATGTGCTACATAACCATTTTCATTTCCACCTGGCCAATTTGGACTTATTGTATTTGCTGTTGTCGGAAAGTTAGAATCTCCAGCAACACCAGTTACATATACTTCTCCATTATCTGTTATTCTTAGACTATTGGCAGTATCTGCATTTTTGCCACCAAGATAGGAAGACCAGAATAGTGTTGATAGATCACTGTTGATTTTAAATACAACGCCATCTTGAGCTATTGATGAAAACGAGCTGCCATCGTCAAATGTTTTTTGGAAAGCACTTGATGTAGTAGGGAAATCATTAGAAGAGGTACACGAAGCAATATAAATATCTCCTTGCGCATCCAATACAATTTCTCCTCTATTGTTTTCACCATAATTGATGTTTTGTGCAGATCGGTTAATACCATCATCTTTTGAACCTCCTATATAAGTAGAGCCAATAAGTGATGATCCATCCATCGCTAATTTAATCACTACAATATCAGCATCTCCACCTAACTGTTTTTGATAAGCGTTGTCAGATACAGGAAAATTCACAGATGACGTAGAACCTAATATACATAATTGTTGTAAATCATCAACGATAATACTATGCGGAGTATCTTCGTCAGAACCACCAATTAAAGTTGCATATATTAATACCTTTCCTTCGTTGTCATATTTATGAAAACCCATATCAGTAAATCCGCCGCTAAATGATTGGTCAAACGCACC
>JAZGFO010000262.1:0-6043 GCA_036479655.1 Saprospiraceae bacterium | reverse complement strand
TCTATGGCTGTTGCAAAAGCTGCTGCACAAGAGGCAGGACAATCTTTATATAGATATGTTGGGGGTGTAAATGCTCATGTTTTACCAGTACCAATGATGAATATATTGAATGGAGGAAGTCATGCTGATAATAGTATAGATTTTCAAGAATTCATGATAGTACCTTTGGGAGCTGATACTTTTAGCGATGGACTAAGAATGGGAGTTGAGATATTTCACAATTTGAAAAAAGTCCTCAAATCTAAAAACTACTCTACAAATGTTGGAGATGAAGGTGGATTTGCTCCAAATATAAAATCAAATAAAGAAGCTATTGAAATCGTAATACAGTCAATCGAAGCCGCTGGGTATAAACCTGGTGACGAAGTTATGATTGCAATGGATGCAGCAGCGTCAGAGTTTTATAATGCAAAAGAACAAGTGTATCATTTTCATAAATCTACGGGTAAAAAACTTAGTAGTGGTGAGATGGTTGATTATTGGGCTAAATGGGTTAACGAATATCCAATTTTTTCTATTGAAGATGGTTTAGATGAAGACGATTGGGATGGATGGATTAACTTAAATAGCAAGCTTGGAAATAAAGTGCAATTAGTAGGAGATGATTTATTTGTTACTAATACGACTAGATTGCAAAGAGGAATTGACGTAGGTGCTGCTAATAGTATACTGATTAAAGTAAACCAAATAGGAACACTATCAGAAACTATTGATGCTGTAAATCTTGCAACCAGAAACTCATTTACTACTGTAATGAGCCATAGGTCAGGAGAAACGGAGGATGTTACTATTGCAGACTTGGCTGTAGCTCTTAATTGTGGACAAATTAAGACTGGATCAGCTTCTCGAAGTGACAGAGTGGCAAAATATAATCAGCTGCTAAGAATAGAAGAAGAATTGGGTTCTAGTGCTGTATATCCAGGGAGATCTCTTTTGGGATAACTCATAAATACACTATATATTAGTAATAATAATTAGATGTATTATACTTTTTGTACATTTGTATAGTAATAGTAAAATATAACTGATGAAAAAAAAAGGAAAACTACAAATACCTTATTTTACCTTCTCTGTAAAAAGTGTTATGAATAAGTATGTTATTGCAACTGCTTGTTTATTTATATGGTTAGCATTTTTTGATAAGAATGACTTAGCGACAAATTATAAGTTAGGCAAAACGATTGAAAAATTAGAGATAGAAAAAACTGATCTTGAAGAAAAAATAGTGGAGATTAGAAAAAGAAAGAAAGATGTTGAAGAAAACCAGGAGAAGTTTGCACGTGAAAAATTTTACATGCATAAGGACAATGAAGATGTAATTGTAATAGAAAAAAAGAAATAAATGAGCGTTTTAGTTAATAAAGATTCAAAAATAATTGTTCAAGGATTTACTGGAAAGGAAGGAAGCTTTCATGCTGGTCAAATGATTGATTATGGTACTAATGTTGTTGGTGGAGTTACTCCTGGAAAGGGGGGGCAAGAACACTTAGGCAAACCTGTATATAATACTGTCAAAGAGGCTGTAGATACAGCTGGTGCGGATACGACTATTATATTTGTACCACCAAGATTTGCATCTGATGCAATTATGGAAGCAGCTGATGCTGGTATCAAAGTAATCATATGTATTACGGAAGGTATACCAGTTCAAGATATGGTAAAAGTGAAACAATATCTTAATGATAGAGATTGCAGACTAATTGGACCTAACTGCCCAGGTGTAATGACTCCAGGTGAGGCGAAAGTAGGTATTATGCCAGGTTTTATCCATCGAAAAGGTAAAATAGGTATTGTGTCAAGATCAGGTACTTTAACTTATGAAGCAGTAGATCAAGTAACAAAAGCAGGAATGGGACAATCTACTTGCATTGGTATTGGTGGGGATCCTATTGTAGGGACTACAACCAAAGATGCTGTAGAACTGTTAATGAATGACCCAGAAACGGAAGGGATAATAATGATAGGTGAGATTGGTGGAAGTATGGAAGCGGATGCAGCAAGATGGATCAAAGTAAATGGAACGAAACCTGTAGTAGGGTTTATTGCCGGTATTACTGCTCCAAAAGGTAGAACTATGGGGCATGCTGGTGCTATTGTTGGTGGTGATGAAGACACTGCTGAAGCTAAGATGAAAATCATGGCGGAATGTGGTATCCACGTTGTGAATTCTCCTGCAGAGATTGGAGCGACTATGGCAAAGGTATTAGGAAAATAGAGATTATCATTGTAAAAGTTAGATAGCATAGCTTTGCGTTGAAAATAGGCAAAAAAACGGTTAGAAATTGATTTTTCTAACCGTTTTTTGATATCCACTATTAACTGAATTGTTGGTGTATCTTTGAAATTATAACTACTAATTTAAATTCAAATTTCAAAATCTTTAAATGCTTGCATTTGTAATATGTACATTTATTAATAGTCCTTTACCGCTTTGTAAGTATTAAATTTTTAATTGCAATTACTTTGTCCTTGCTCAAAAATTTAATATAATAATGGTCATTTGGTATCTGGTCAAAATTTATTTCTTTGAGGTTGATTTTTTGGATTGATTTTATGATTTGTGCATTATGATGGTACACTTCTATTTATCAAATATTATATTAGAATCGTATTGGAGGTAAACGATATTGGATGTAGGATTTGGGAAAATAGTAATATTATTTTTATAAGTATTAGTAGTGTTGTCTAAGGTCACAAAGTATACAGTATCACACGCAATATGGGGTGTGAAATTATGGGACACATTTTTGTTGGATTTTCAAAACAGCTTAGTTTCGTATCTGTTCCTTGTCATAATTATATTATTATTTACATTTAATTTGCCACTCTGTTTTAAATGTCATATATTGCGACACTAAAAGTCATAAAAAACGACACTTGTTTGTTTTTGATTGACTGTCACATTTTCACACACTATTTCAATTTTGTACCTAAACGCACATACATATTATAGCCTAAAGTATGGGACATTAAGCCCGACTCAATTGGTAGAGCAAGCATCTGCACGCGGTGTGACAGAGTTGGTGTTGACAGATATAAATAATACTTCATGTGCATTTCAGTTTATCAATGCATGTAAGCAATATAAGATTAAGCCAATATTAGGGATTGAATATAGGAGAGACAATCAATTTTTGTATCTAGGAATTGCACGAAACGAAGAAGGTTGGCGAGAATTGTGTGCACATCTTACCGAACATTCTCTTGAGAATAAAGACCTACTCGATATTGCTCCCGACTGGAAAAACGCTTATACGATATATCGGAAACTCCCCAAAGGAATAACCATGCTTCACGACAATGAATATGTAGGTGTACGCCCAGGAGAAGTCAATCATTTGTATTCCTCCTATTTAAAAAGCCACTTGGATAAGTTGGTCATATTTAGTCCACTTACGTTTTTGGATCGAGATGGATTTAGGATTCATAAAATGTTGAGATGTATTGATCTAAATATTATTGTGAGTAAATTAAAACCTGAGCATCATGCTAGAAGTGGAGAGATATTTCAGCCTGACGGACGTATAGAAAAGATATATGGTCAGTATCCCAAAGTAATAGTCAACACACAAAAAATATTAGATGATTGTACATTTGATATGACCAATGATTATCGGCACAATAGAATATCCTTTACTGGGAGTGCCAAAGACGATATTAGTCTATTGAGTAAGCTAGCTATCAATGGATGCATTAGTCGATTTGGCAAGAAAAACAAGAAAGCAATGGTGCGTACATTGAATGAACTGAAAGTAATTGACAAATTGAAGTTTAGTACATATTTTTTGATTACTTGGGATATTATTAGGTATGCACATTCGGTAGGTTATCACCATATAGGGCGGGGGAGTGGGGCTAATTCTATAGTAGCATTTAATATCAATATTACGGATGTAGATCCATTGGAGTTGGATCTTTATTTCGAGCGATTTATTAATCCTCATCGGACATCACCACCAGATTTTGATATAGATTTTAGTTGGGATCAGCGAGATGATGTTACCGATTATGTTTTTAATAGATACGGCAAATCCTACACTGCATTATTGGCGACATACAATACATTCAAAGGTAAGTCTATCATACGAGAACTAGGAAAAGTATTTGGATTACCCAAAGCGGATATAGATATAATAGTAAATCAACCACACGCTACTGATAAGCACCACCATTTTGCCAAACATATATTTAAGTATGGAAAGATGATCGAAGGATTTCCCAATTATTTATCGATTCATGCTGGTGGAGTATTGATAAGTGAGCGACCACTCAACTATCATACTGCGCTACAGATGATGCCTAAGGGGTTTCCGATAGTGCATTTTGATATGTATGGTGCAGAGGATATTGGATATCACAAGTATGACATATTGAGTCAGCGAGGACTAGGGCATATCAAAGATTCGGTGGCGCTGATAGCACGTAATCAAGGTAAGACGGTAGATATACACAAGGTCGATATGATAAAGAATGATGCTAAGGTGAAAGCTCAATTAAAATCGGGAAAGTGTATTGGGTGTTTTTATATAGAATCTCCAGCTATGCGAGGATTATTGACCAAGCTTAGTTGTGATAATTATATTCATCTTGTCGCTGCAAGTTCTATTATTAGACCAGGAGTAGCGAAGTCGGGAATGATGAGAGAATATATTAATAGGGCACACAATCCAGATAGTTTCACCTATATTCATCCAGTATTTGAGGAATATTTAGGCGAGACGTATGGCGTGATGGTGTACCAAGAAGATGTGATGAAGATCGTACATCATTTTTCAGGATTGGATCTTACAGAGTCGGACGTGCTACGGAGAATCATGACAGGGAAGCGTAAAAATTCTGATACGTTTGAAAAATTGAAAATAAAATATTTTAAGAATTGTAAAGAAAAAGGCTATCCTGACGACTTAGCAATGGAAGTATGGAGACAAATAGCAAGTTTTAGTGGGTACTCTTTTTGCAAGGCTCATTCTGCCAGTTTTGCGGTGGAGTCTTTTCAGAGTTTGTACCTTAAGACCTACTATCCGTTGGAATTTATGACTGCGGTAATTAATAATTTTGGAGGTTTTTATCGTACCGAAGTGTATGTGCACGAAGCCAGAATGTGTGGTGCAATTATAGAGCCTCCTTGTGTTAATAATAGCACTTATTTGACGAGTATTGATGGGATTACCATTTATATTGGATTTATTCATATTGCTGATTTGGAACGAAAATTGGCGATTAGGATTGTTGACGAACGAATAACACATGGTGATTTTAGAGACCTCAATGATTTTGTACATCGAGTAGATATTTCAAAAGAGCAGTTAGAAATATTGATAAGAATAGGAGGATTTAGGTTTTCTGGAATGAATAAGTACCAATTGATGTGGGAAAAAAATGCGGTTCATAATCCTGCTGTCAAGCAAGCTCAATATGCTACTTTTTTTGATATTGAGACACCAGATTATGACTTGCCTATACTCGAAGAAGGAAAACATGAGCAAGCTTTTGATGAGATAGAATTGTTGGGATTTTCGCTTTGTTCCCCATTTGATTTGCTTGATGGTGCTGTCAGCGCAACAGTGACCAATAGAGAATTATTGAGCAGTCTCGGCAACCATGTTAGTATATTGGGATATTATGTTGCACGCAAGCACGTAACTACAGTTAATAAGCGGCATATGAGTTTTGGTACTTGGCTGGATATAGAAGGAGCGTTTTTTGATACGGTACATTTTCCTCAAAGCCTGGCGAGGTATCCATTTAGAGGCAGAGGATGTTACCTATTAAAAGGTAAAATAGTTGAAGATTTTGGATTTCCAAGTATTGAGGTGTATTCTATGGAACGGCTTCCTTATGTGAAGGACGACCGGTACTAATTTCGCAGAGACGGATATATTATCACTTATACAGTTTCTATTTTGTATTTTATTCTAAATATCATTTTTTAAGGAATATATTGATTTTTTATTTTAATTTCCACTCGCCGTTCGGGCGTTCATCTTTTTGCCTTGATGCAAAAAACGAACCAAAAAAAAATCAAGTCTTGTATGAGCTCTTA
>JAZGFO010000261.1:0-27098 GCA_036479655.1 Saprospiraceae bacterium | reverse complement strand
TTCGTTTTTTTGTTTCAAGACAAAAAGAATGAACGCCTGAGCGGCGAGCGGAAATTAAAATAAAAAACCAATATATATTTATTAAAATAAATGATATTTAGAATATGAACCATATCAATCAGCCATCTGCAAGATACCAATATGCATCTTCTTCAACGCCTGAGCGGCAAGCGGAAATCAAAATCAAAAATCAATATATTCATTAAAAAATGATGTTTAGAATAAACCTCTTCTTTACTTAAAAGCTATTTTCTGGGACAGCTCCAACAACACCCTTAAAGTGATTAATTACAAATTTTTCTTCTTCTGTATAAGATTCAGCTACAAACCTTGGCTCTGAAAGATCTACAATTTTGTTTTTCCAATCAAATTTGATGTAAATAACTGGAATTTTTGCTTTTTTTGCGATATGATAGAAACCAGATTTTAGTTTCTTTACTTTTTTTCTTGTTCCTTCAGGAGCAATTGAAGTCGAGAATCGCTCTCTTGAATTTATTACTTCGACTATGCTATCAATAAATCCTTTAGATTTTGATCTGTTAACTGGAATTCCGCCTAAGCCTCTAAATATCCATCCATAAGGCCAATAAAATAGTGATTGTTTAGCAACAAAGCCTACTTCCATTCCTTGATACATTTTTAATAGTATACCAACTGGAAAATCCCAATTAGAAGTATGAGGAATGACAACATATAACTTCTTGGGAATATGGTAAGGTACTTTTCCTTGTAGTTTCCAGCCCCATCCTTTAAATAATAATTCACCTATTTTTCTTTTAATTCCCATTATTAGATTGCACTTTTTAAGATATGTTATTTGCCTTGTACATAAGGATTGCTTGATTTTTCTTTGCCAATTGTAGTTGTAGACCCATGTCCACATACTACTACTACATCTTCAGGAAGTGAGTATAGTTTTTCTTGGATACTATGTTTGAGCGTATCAAAATTTCCTCCTGGCAAATCTGTACGTCCAATGCTACCATCAAATAACACGTCGCCTGCAATTACTACGTTTGCATCTTTGCAATATAGCGAAATACTTGCAGGAGAATGACCTGGAGTGAATAATACTTGCAGGATTGTATTTCCAAATGATACTTTGTCGCCTTCATCATAAAAAACCGTAATGTCAGGTGATTGCTCATATTTAATACCATACATTTGACTTACTTGAGGTTGCATATCTAATACAATTTTTTCTCCTCGATGACTCGCTAGAGGAAGGTTGTATAGTTCTGAGATATACTTATTACCCAATACATGGTCTATATGACAATGCGTATTTATCAATTGTACAGGTTTTAGATTATTAGTAGATATATAATCTGTCAAAGTTTTTCTTTCTTTCTCAGTTTCACAGCCTGGATCTATAATTATACATTCTCCAGACTTGTCATGAAGCACAATTGTATTCTCTGAAAACGCATTGAAAGTAAAAATAGCAATATCCATAAAAGTTATGATTGATGGGAAGTTGAATCAAATTCTTTCCTCGATTTTATAATTATTTCTTCCTGGTGCTGAGCGACTTACTAATTCTGCCACAAAACCAGCTATAAATAGCTGTACTCCGACAATAATAAGCAACATTCCTAAAAAGAAGGCAGGTCTTTCTGCTATACCAGATACATTGTACATTAATTTGATAATGCTTAAATATGACATAAGTGCAATACCAATTAGCGATATTGCAATGCCGATAACTCCAAAAAAGTGCATTGGTCGTTTTCCAAATTTCCCAACAAACATTATAGAAAATAGATCTAAAGGACCATAAATAAATCTAGAAAGACCAAATTTAGTGGTTCCGTATTTTCGTGCTTGATGCTGTACTACTTTTTCTCCAACTTTATTAAAACCTGCCCATTTTGCAATCACAGGAATATAACGATGCATCTCACCGTAAACTTCAATATTCTTAATCACTTCATTTTTGTAGGCCTTTAGCCCACAATTCATATCATGGAGTTTTATACCACTCATCCATCTCGTTACACCGTTGTATAGCTTAGTAGGGATGGTTTTAGTTATTGGATCAAATCTTTTTTTCTTCCATCCTGACACCAAGTCATAGTCATCTTCCATTATCATTCTGTATAATTCTGGAATTTCGTCTGGACTATCTTGAAGGTCAGCATCCATGGTAATTACTACATCACCAATGCATGCTTCAAAACCTACATTTAGAGCTGCACTTTTACCATTATTTCTCCTAAACTTAATAGCTCGAATATTTGAGTTTTTCTTTTGAAGATCTTTTATTACTTTCCAAGAACTATCGGTACTTCCGTCATCAATAAACATTATTTCGTATGTGAAGTTATTAGCATTCATTACTTTTTCTATCCAGGCGGATAATTCTGGTAATGATTCCTCTTCATTGAGTAGCGGTATGACAACTGATATATTCAATTTTATTTTTTTTGCAAAGTTAATAGCGTTATTTATTATATTACATATTCTCTAATAAACTACCAAATATCTTTCCAATTGTTGAAATTTAACCTAAAGATATTCAAAAACTACATTTTTGTTAGTGGTCAAAATACTTTTGCATTAAATATTACCAACTAACGGTGAGTAAAAAAACTTACAAATCATCCCCTCTTAAAGCTCGATATCGTTTTCGGGCTTCGACTGCAAAGGTGCTACCAGAAAAATCAAGAAATAAAGTCTCGTAAAGTTTTTGAGCTTTTTCTTTATCTCCTAATATGTTTTCATAGATTTTTGCCATTTTATAAATAGAATTATCAGCACGTATTTCTTCAGAATATTTGGCTACTATTTTTTCATAAGCGGCAATGGCTTTATCGTATTTTCTTTGTTTGGTATATATCCCAGCCTTATTATATAGAATATCATCTTCTAATCCATGATCCGGAAAAAGTATAAGAATGGAATCCATTTTTTGAAAAGCTTCATCAAATTTGTTTTGAAATATGAGTTGATCTGACTTTGCAAACATTTCAAGAGGCACAGCTGTAGTGTCCAATCCTAAGTTATCAAGAATAAATACTGACATGTCTATTGCATCATTTGAAATAAGTTTTGATGTAGCAGTTTTTAATATATCAAATTGTTCTTGTGCCCATTCAAAATCACCATAATAGTAGGACAGCATTGCATTTCTAAATCTTGCTTTTTCACCTAATACTCCCTCCTTCATTTTTTTATCAACTTGACTATAAAGAAGTGTTGCTTCCCATATTTCACCTTTCATTAATTGATAATCAGCTAAGTTGAGTTTTGCATTTGCTACAACATATTTGTCAACACCACCAAAATTGATCATCTCTTGTAGAATCTTGATAGCTTCTTCTAAATTATTTAAATACAGTGCTTCAAAATTTGCCAACTCTACCATGAGTGTTGCCGTCTGTCTATTTCGACCAAATTCATCTAAAAAGATATTGTATTCATTTTTTAATGCCACTAAGTCTTCTTTAGTGTAAGTATAGTCGCCAATTATTTTCTTCTTTTTGGATTTTAACAACCCTCTTTTAGCGTCTAAGTAGTAACTTGAGTTTTCTCCTTTTGTAGTAGTTATGTATTCGTAAGCTTCAATTGCTATATCATAAGATTTGTCATTGTATGCTATTTCTGCTACTTCAAATACTCTTCCACCGTTTTCTTCATTTTCTCTATCTGCACTTCTAGCTTGACGAAATGCTTTTTTGTATTGTTTTTTATGAATGAATGTCCATTCTAATATTTCATTATAATGTAGGTTGTATTCATCATCTTCTTTTTGTATCCTTTCATATAATTGAGATTGTAGTTCTGTATAGTCTTCTTCTTGTAAGTTTCGTTGAAGAAGGCTAATAAGATTGTTTACATTCTTTTTGTATCTTTCTATACAGTCAAGATTAGATTCAATCATTTTAGGAACATCTCCTTTTCTTCTGTATAAATCAGCAAGATTATATGCAAATGCGTTTGGTTTTGAAATTAATTTTTGACCTTCTTTAAAAACTTCAATTGCTAAATCAAATTTAGCAAGACCAATAAATGAATTCCCTATTTTTCCAATTAATCCAATATCTCCAGAGATGTTTTTTATAGCTCGTTTATATTGTTCTTCAGCTTTTTCTGGCATATATTGTTGTTCAAACAGATTGCCATATGTAACATATAATTGGGTGGCTTTTGGACGCTCTTTTATTTGTTTCTTAATTGCTTTTTCTGCACTTTCAAAATCTTCTGTAGCCAATAAAGCAGTTATATATTTATTAAAATAATAGTCATTTTTCTTATTTTTTTCAAACAACTTGAAGTACATAGTTGCCGCTTTTTCATATTCTCCGGATTGAAAATACGTATTTGCTAAGCGACTATCTTGTGCTGATAAACTTAAGCTGAAAATTGAAATAAGAAAAACTACTAAAAAACGCATATTTTTGTTTGTGTCGCGATATAAAATCAATTGTATTCAATTGTAAGTAAATTGAAACCCGAAAATAGCATTTTTAAAGCCAATAGAACACTTGTAGCTATTAAATTTTAAGGTTTGATATTTTAAAAACGTAGGTTTTTTGTTTTTTGTTCCTATTTAAGAGGTATATTCTTAAATGTAGTCGCACTGTATTGTTAAAGAGGAAGACAAATATACTATCAATGATAGAAGAATTACTAAAAAATATAATTCAAATTTATAGCTAAAATCTATAGAACTCTCAATTAGTTACGAAGGTCATTTTTTTATTACCTTTGTCTATCAAAGATAAATAATCAAAATTGAAAATGGGAAAAAGAACGAAGATAAAGCATTTAATAACTGATGCTACTCCAGGTCAAGAAGTAACAGTATGTGGATGGGTGAGAACATTTAGAAATAACCAATTTGTAGCACTAAATGATGGGTCTTGTGTTAAAACATTGCAATTGGTTGTAGATAGAGATAATACAGATGCTGCGATTTTAAAAAATATAACTACTGGAGCTGCGATAACAGCAACTGGTAAAATTATAGAATCTCAGGGACGTGGACAACGTATAGAATTAGTAGTAGAGTCAATCGAGATATTGGGCACCTCTGATCCTGAAAAGTATCCTTTACAACCCAAAAAGCATAGCTTAGAATTTCTTAGGGAAATAGCACATTTAAGATTTAGGACAAATACTTTTGGGGCTATTTTTAGAATTCGACATTCAGTTGCTTTTAGTATCCATAAGTTTTTTAATGATAAGGGTTTCTTTTATTTGCATACGCCTATTATAACAGGTAGTGATGCTGAGGGAGCTGGAGAGATGTTTCAGATTACAACATTACCATTAGACAATATACCTAAGACAGAAGATGGAGATGTTGATTTCAAAAAAGATTTCTTTGATAAGCCTACCAATATTACAGTTTCTGGACAATTAGAAGCGGAGTTAGGTGCATTGGCATTGAGTGAGGTATATACTTTTGGACCTACATTTAGAGCAGAAAATAGTAATACGTCTCGACATTTGGCTGAGTTTTGGATGATTGAGCCAGAAGTAGCTTTTAGCCAATTAGAAGATAATATGGATTTGGCAGAAGATATGCTCAAGTATGTAATCGCATATGTATTGGAGCACAATATGGAAGACTTAGAGTTTTTGGATAATCGATTGGTAAATGAAGAAAAACAAAAGCCACAAAATGAAAGGTCGCCAATGGCATTGATAGAAAAATTAAAATTTTGTATTGACAATGATTTTGAGAGAGTATCATATACAGAGGCGATTAGAATATTAATGGGTAGTAAACCCAATAAAAAGAAGAAATTTCAATACGTAATTGAAAAATGGGGAACAGATTTACAATCTGAGCATGAGCGTTATTTGGTAGAAAAACATTTTAAAAAACCAGTAATTCTTTATGATTATCCTAAGGACATTAAGGCATTCTATATGAGACAAAACGATGATGATAAGACAGTAGGTGCTATGGATATTTTATTTCCTGGTATTGGAGAGATTATTGGTGGGTCACAAAGAGAAGAACGTTATGATATGCTTATTAAGAGAATGAAAGAAATGGATATACCTGAGGAAGAGATGAAATGGTATTTAGACACAAGAAAATTTGGTACTTGTCCTCATGGTGGATATGGATTGGGTTTTGAAAGATTAGTATTATTCGTGACTGGAATGGCAAATATTCGAGATGTGATACCATTTCCGCGATATCCTGGCAGTGCAGAATTTTAGATTATTGTCTTTTATTTATTGAGAAAGTGATAGTTTTTTAAAAGAAGAAAGTACAGTATTTAATTGGTGTTCGAAATCCTCAAAACCTAAGTTAATATGAAACCTGTTTTTCAAGAAGATAATTTTAAAAGATTAAAAAGACTTATTGAGGAAGTAAACCCTTCAAACAAAGAGGTAAATGTGCAGGCTCTTGTTGACGATGTCGAAACATCCTTAAAGGCTTATCAGGACAACAATGAAAATAGGCTATTATTATATGGTAGTTCAATGTTGTTAGTAGCTTTGGCAATATTATTATTAGTTATGTCCAAAGCATCTTGGCCAATTATGTTTTTGATAGTTTGGTTAGGAGCGTTTATGTATTATAGAGTTCATGAGAAGGGTATGATCAATGAATATTTATCACTCAAAGCTTTAATAACGCCTTCTGATCCAATCCCCAAGATTAATTATTTACAATCAGTAATTGATCTGAAATTAGGACGGAAAAGTTTATTAAAAGTATTACTTTCTGTTTTTGTGCCAGCATCTGCTATGTTACTGCAAACACTATTGGTAGAAGATGCTTCTTTTACCATGAATTTTGCATTATTGATAGGAATGGCAATTGTATCTTATTTTTTTTGGAACAATTTTTATAAAGAAGATCTGTCATTGTTGGAAAAAATGAAGGAGCAATTACAAGAATTAAAAAGTAAGGTGATTTTGGATAGGTCTTATGATAGGGAGGAGAAGAATAAGTGTGAGAGAAGAAGAGGTGCTATTTAGAATTATAACAGAGTGTAGTGATATTTAGCCTAACATTTTTACAACTTGATTTTCCCAGCTGTATTTTTTCATCAAGACTGGAATATTGATAGTGGGGACTACTTTGTTAGTCGTTTTCCATTCTTTGTATTTGGCAAGGATGAATTGACGCATTTTTCCTTTAGTAATTGACGGGCTATAGACTACTGAGCCTGCATTTAGTTCTGAAAATATACTTTCAATTTCTGAATCTTTCACGCCATTGATAAGGCATAAGTTAGGATTTTGGGCTTCAAAATATTCAAATATTTTTCCAGTCAAAACACCTGTAAGTTCAGAACTTGACGAAGTAAGAAGTAGGTTGATATGTGCTCTGGATTGTATGTTTTTAGCATCACTTGAAGATACGAGTCCTTTGTTTTGATAGATTTCTTGGAGTTGATAACTATTGATGTATTTGGTATATTTATCGCTGTCTCTACCTGCATAGATTAGTTGGATATCACTATTATCAATTAGTTTTTCTGCCAATAGTTTTTTTATTTCAATAAATAAAGCACTTGGGTCACGATAGTCAAAGTACATTGAGCCAGTATAAGCAATAGTAAATTTTTGAAACTGTTGGATAATTGGTCTTACATCTACTCCACGAAGTACGGAAATGGTTGGGCGATTATATTGTAATAATTGGTCAACAAATCCCTCAGAAATGGTAGTAACTAAGTTTGCTTTGGCAAGTACTTTCTTTTCCATTTTTTGTTGAATTCCTTTCCAGATAACATTTTTATAAATTGGTTCTATTTGTAAATCTCTAAAGTCTGCGATCCATTTTAAATCTGGATATTTTCGTTTGAGTAAATAGCCTACATAATGATCTGCGTATGGTCCAAATGAGGTGTAGATTGTATTTATTTTACCATTTTTTATCAGTTTTTTAGCTTGGGAATATGCATTTAATATATAGTACAAGTTACCTTCTGCCAAGATAAGATTAAAGGGAAAAGATTTTTGAACTCTGAGTAGATATTGATAAATGGGATTTGATTTTTTATTCATTGTAAGATGAACGCCTTTCTTTTTTTCTTTTTTAGATCGATTAGCAATAACCAACCTATAGTCTAAAGTAGGGACAGAATGAATATTTAAATTTTTGGGTATTGATCTCTTAAACTGAGGAAAACGTTTAAAATTATCACTGGAGAGCACATGAACTTGATCAAAATGATCACAAAAAGTGCTTGCTATCTTATAATTTCTAATAACGGCAGGAGAGTTCAATGGTGGAAAATAGTAATTGATGCAGAGTATGTCACTTAATGGGGCGGACATCTAAGAAATTATTTTTGAAATTTCAATATATATATCTTTTGCTATTTTTTTATCATCAAATTCTGCAATTGCTTTTTGTCTTCCAGCTTTACCCATTTCATGTCTTTGATCATGAGATAGACCAATAAATTTTTCAAACATCTCTATTAATGATGAGACACTTCGGACATCTGCCAAAAAACCATTTATTCCTACATCGACTGCTTCTCTACATCCAGCAGTATCAGTAGTGATTACTGGTTTGCTCATTGCCATTCCTTCAGTAATAGTTCGAGGTATAGCTTCTCTATACGAAGGGAGAACAATGCAGTCAGATTTTGCAATTAATGGTCTAACGTCCCTTTGGAATCCATGATAATATACGATGTCATTAGCAGTCCATTCTATAAGATCCTCTTTGTCTATTGTCGCTGGATTGTCAGAGTCTAATTCTCCAATTATCCAAAATTGAATTTTTGGATATTTAGCTTTAATTATTTTTGCTGCTTCTACATATTCTTTAATTCCTTTGTCATAGAGTAGTCTGCCTATAAAGGTAAATATGATGTCATCTTCAGATTTTACAATGCCATTGGGATATGGATAATAATAACTTGTATTTACTCCACAACCTTTAATAGATACACCTTGGTCTTTTTTTAGAATACCTAGATTATTAAATAATTCTCTATCTTCAATATTCTCAAAGATGAATTTTTTATGGTATTTGGCTGTAAATTTGTAAAGGTTTGTGGTGATGTTTTTGATCCATCCATTATGAATAAAGGCGTAACCTAAACCTGTAACCATTGCTATTGAAGGGATTCCTGAAAGCTTAGCCGCAAGTCCGCCAAATATATTTGGTTTATTGGTATAGTGGAGAATTAAATCAGGTTTTATACTTTTGTACTTTCGAGTCAATTCGGCAATAAGGAGAATATCTTTTATCGGATTTGTACTATCTCTATCCAAAGTACGTAAACTATAATGCTCTACTTCAGGATATTTTTCTTTATATTCTACATATTCATCTATAGGAGCTATAACTACGACCTGATACCCTTCGGCAAGTAGTATATCAATAACATTGAGTCGGAAATTGTAAATATTCCAAGTCGAATTGGCTACGAGTGCTATTTTTTTTTTATTCTTCAAGAATAGTTAAATTCTGCTTTGAGTGCAAATTTAGTAAATATCCGCTTTCAAAGCTCATTTGGATGTACAAATAAAATGTGAATTTATGATTTTAACAGATAAGTTAATTTGTAATCAATAAATGGGTAATAGCGCAACAGTTTGATTTCTATATGAGACATTACATAGCTGTGAAATGAGATGATCTTTAGTATAAATTATCTATTATCATTAATTACATCAATTACCTTATTTAATGGAATTGCATTGAAATTGGCAATGTCTTCAGGAGAATGTCCTTTTGCGTAAGCTTGGAGTATGATTTTTTCAATACCTTGCTCAATACCTTGCTCAATACCTTCTGTATGGCCTTCAGTTCTTACATAGTCTAATATTGCTTCTTCGATTCCCATATTGTACTTATTATTAGTGAGTTCTAATGTCTTATTCTCAAAGATAAGGGCATTTTCTATATTATCAAAACGTTTGTAATTCTTAACAAAGTTCATTAAGCTTCTAAAATATTTCATTTCCACACCTGAAGCAATAATTGATCTGACCAAATCAATCTTTGTTTTAAACAATTGTTGATCGGTTATTTTATCCTTTTGGTGATATGCCGCTGTCATTATAATATGAAATAAATTATTTTTTTGATAAGTTGGATTATACTCATCAAACAACGAATATGTATTATATTGATATAATATTTTTGTCCCAAAAAATGAATGACTATACGTCTTTGGGTGACCTGACATACTCTTGTAAGTGAATATACAAATCGCTGTAGTATCTATATTGTATTTGTCCAAGATTCTATAATAGTAAGTAAACATTCTTCTTGAAAACTGTTTGTCTGGTTGTCCTTGGACTTCGATATGTATCAAAAACCATTTTTCTGTTCCGTCTTTGAAAAACACTTTTAATAGTTTATCGGCACGCCTGTTTTTTTCATCTGACTGATTCGTGATTTCTGCGAGTTCCTTGTCAAGAAAATCTATAGAAATATTACGATCTACTTGCTCACAATAATTCTCAAAAAAATATTGTATAAAGTCATGAGCGCAATCTTCGATTACTCCTTTCCATAGTACATCTCTTGCTATTCTATGTTTCAACTTTCAAGTTTTTTAACCACTTCTTTTATCTCTTGTTCGTCAGCAATAGGATAGATTAAGAGTGCACCCGGTTCGTCAACTACAATATAGTTATCTATGCCCTTAATAACAACTTTTTTATTATCAGTTGATCTTATGATACTATTGTGTGTATCAATAAGATAGGTGTTTTTTCCTTGAATGATGTTTTTGTTTTTGTCTTTATCTAAATATGCATGTAGGCTATTCCATGTTCCAAGGTCACTCCATCCGATATCAGCAGGTATCGTATACACATTTGTAGCTTTTTCTAATATAGCGTAATCCACTGATATTGATGGCGTGTTGGGGTATACTTGATCTATATATTTTTGTTCTTTTGGCGTATTATATTTTGACAAATCTTGAGATAATACTTTTATAATATCAGGTGCATTTTTTTCAAAAGATTGGATTAATTTGTCGGCTTTCCAGATAAATATGCCAGCATTCCACAAGTATCCACCTATGTCTATATACTGTTGTGCAGTCTGTTTGTTAGGTTTTTCTCTAAAAGCTTTTACACTACATACTCCCACACTATCGTCAATATTATCTCCCTCGCATTTACATATGGTTTCTATGTATCCATAGCCAGTATCGGGTCGAGTAGGCTTGATGCCAAGTGTAACTATTGCATCATTAGATTTTACAAATGAAAAAGCTTGTTTTATTTTATTTAGAAATAATGATTCTTTTAGTATTACGTGGTCAGAAGGTGCCATTACAAAGACTGCATCAGGATTCATTGCCCGTAACTTTA
Source organism: Saprospiraceae bacterium (assembly GCA_036479655.1). Taxonomy (GTDB): domain Bacteria; phylum Bacteroidota; class Bacteroidia; order Chitinophagales; family Saprospiraceae; genus CAJXUU01. Next base: position 15,830 of record JAZGFO010000261.1, on the reverse strand, counting down.
ATGCGGTGTATGCTACACTTGGACCAGTATTGTTTCTTGATGGCTCACATAGAATGTTTTTTAATGGTAACTCTGGAAGGTGTTCTATTGTTAATGCTTTGTATTTTTTATTCGTAACTATAAGTATGTTTTCAACGGGTACAATGTTTAAAAATCGCTCAAATGTTAACCTTAACAATGATTTACCAACACCCAAAATGTCTAAAAACTGTTTCGGTGTTTGCACTGTTGATGCAGGCCAAAATCTGGATCCTACTCCTCCTGCCATTATAGCAATATAGTGGTTGTTATTCATGGTTTGGTATTTTGTTTTGTTCGCAATTTTAATTGTAGAATGCAATATTTCGTTAATTTGATTTCACAAATTTTCTAACAGCAATTAGGTTATTGATCTCTACTTTCAAAAAATAGATACCGTTTGCTAAATTATCAATATGGAGTTTTTCATTTTCTGAATTCCCTACTTTATTTAGCCATACTTTTCCATTGGCATCAAATATAGTCAGTTTAGACCCAATTTTGACTTCAGAAATATTTATATATTCTTGTGATGGATTAGGAAATAATGCAAATTGAAAACTATCAATATACTTAGTATTAACTAAAGCGATATATTCATATGCACCAATATCTGGAAAAGAATCTCTTGGTGTACCTTTGATATCATAAAGTGGCGAGATTGAAAAATCACCAGCATCTATTAGATTACTATTACCAGTTAGGTAATAATCTAAATTATCAGGATCTACAAATTCTGAATTGTAATTATCTAATATTACATAGTTATTTGATAGACCATTGGTTACTACAAATTCTGTAGGAACTTGAAATGAGTTAGCTACATTATTTTTTACAATACAGTTTTCGCTTGGGCTACCATCTTTATGTTCATTTATTTTTATCCAGGACGGACCTGGAGTATCGTTTGGAGTTGGGTCAATGACAGTGTTGTTATATATTTTGCAATCCTTGGCTCCATAGAGTGAGATGCCATGCCAATGATTGACTATAATAAGATTATTGAATATTTCCCATCTATTAAAAAAGCCATCAAAACAGCCAATTCCTTGTAATGGTCCGAGTAGTGGTTGGTTAGGATCTTCATAATTGATGATTGTGTTATTGGATATAATAATATCATCTACGACTAATCCATTGGTAGTAAACGACTGTATCCCGTCATCATGATTTTCGTCAACAGCATAACAGTTTTTTATAGTGTTTTGATCAAATAATAAGTGAGTGCCTAATATACGAGCACCATCTCCAGAAAAATTAGTAATTGTATTATTGTAGGCTATAGAATAATTAGATCTTAGACTAATTCCAAAATTAATATTCTCAATGGTATTGTTTGATACCATACAAGAATCTGCTGTTACATTTACCCCTGAACTAGCTTTGGTTATCCAATCATTTGCTATGGTCCAAGGCTCTTGTGTGCTAAAAATATGGCAATTGGATATTGTAATAATGGATGCTGGCCCATGCCAACCATGATCTTCCGCAGATACTAGATAGTCAGTATTGTAGTCTTGATAAGGTTCGGCACTAACAGTAAGCCCGTTAAATATCCAATTTCTTGAAGAAATAATTCGTATCTTTTTAATAATAGGTGTTTCATCTACTCCAGCCATCACTACGATAGGGGTAGTATTGTGATATCCTCTGAGGAATATATCTCCATGCAAACCGCTCTTTAGGATTAGTGTGTCTCCAGCAGAAATAGGAGCGTTGGTATTAAATTCAGTTAATTGACTGTTTTGATCATAGGGTAGTGGAGTGTAACTATAACTTTTGATAAGATTGTCGGCAATAACTTGTTCTAATGTTAACCAAGGTGATTGTGCTGAGCCATCTCCATTTACACTTCCATTTATAGGGTCAATAATATATGTATTGGAAAATAGTTGACTTGTTAATAATAAACAAATAAAGATGAAGATAGATCTCATAAATTATTTTTAATTAAACGTATATATTGTAGATAGTAATTTGGAGTGAATCGTTGCAATTGGGTGCTTTTTATTTCTTTTTTAGTAAATAAAAAACTTGTGAATTGATCCAAATTGATGGAATAGAAAATGGACTATAACTTTTTTTCGAATATGTAAAGCCTTCCAAATTTTTTAGGATTTTCTCTAAATCTCTATGATCCCAACCGAAATGTCCAGGATATGGTTGTGATTTTCTAAAATCTTTTGGAGGATTGTAGAATGCACATTTAATAATGTTTTTGAGATTAAATTCTGAATGTTTTGCAAGTGCATTTTTAAATCTAAACAAGTTTTTAAAAATTGATATTGGACCAATCTCAATTGGAACAGAAACTAATAATTTCCCATTTGTTTTTAACAAACTATGAATTTTATCAAGTATTTTATCTCTCGTTTCTTCATGACAATGTTCTAATGTTTCAAAACAAGTAATCACGTCATAATAGTTAGATTTACTTACTATGTCTTCATCATTTGTTACCAATGGAGATTCGGATTTTAGATATTTGTCATAGCCAATAATATCACAGTTTATTTTATCTTTTAGTTGGTGTACAAAATAACCCTTACCGCAACCAAAGTCCAATACTTTTGTTTTTTGAGCTAATGGCGCAAGCAGACTGATAGCAACTCTAACTCGCGTTTGGTGTGCATATCGTTTTATAGCATTTTTATGGTAGTAAGTCTGTTTGTAATATTCGAAAATATCTGACATCGCTTGTTTTACTTTGCGTTTATTTGCGGTATTAATCTAAAGAGTCTAAAATAATCATTTTTACTTAGTATTTCGTATTGATTCATATTAATTTCTTCATGTCGGTACATAGAGATAAATACATATTTAGAGTCATTTAATAACATATTATTTAAAGGGTCTCTATATAACGAAAATTGAAAATCACCTAAATTATGCCATTTATAAAATGATCTTGGACCGTCTAAAACATAGATTGAGTTATAATTGTTAGATTTCGCATTATTAGAAATTTCTTTTGCACTATTACTAAATTTATAAAATGCAGTAAAATTTTCACGGATATTATTAACATTTATTATTAACAATAATGGGACAATATATATTAACCACTTTCTTTTATCAATAATGTCACATGCTACTATTGTGCTAATCGGGAATAGATATAATAATGTTCGATTGGGAGGAAACTTGTGATAGATTAAAGGTAATAATATTGTAAAAAGTACTAATCCTACAAATAGATTTGAGGTAATGTTTTTGTGTTTAATTCCTGCTATACTGATAATAAAAAGCATGAAAATTGGAAAGAAGTTTTTAATCAATGAGCTTATAAAATCAGGATATTTCACTAAAATATCACTTATTCCTATGGGTTTTATAAAATCATTATTAATCAAGTTATCAATATCGAATAGCACAATTATTGGTAGATATAGTAGCAATATTCCTAATCCAATATATATACCGATCTTCAATAATTTAGAAAAAGGTATTATGAATAGTAATGTCACAAAAAAGAATAAAAACGGATATAAAAATGTGGGAATAGTATAAAATCCTAAAATACTTATAACAATAAATGTAATGGGAAATCTAAATTCTTTTTTATTCCAAATATCAATAATTAGTATTGTAAATACCGTGGTAAGTAGTAAATATAAAGCATATCCTCGCCCTTGTAAAGCATAGAATAATGGGTAAAAAGACCCCAAAATAAGTATAAGGCTTGCGGCTATTACATAATTGTTATGGTTTCTTTTGAGATAGAATGCTAGTATGAAAATATTGGTGAGGGAGAACAGCAAAGAAGGAAGTCTTAATGCATATAATTTCCATGGGACAAGTAAGTGGATTACACTTGAAATATAGGAAAAAAGTATGTGATTATTAGGTGCTGGATAGCTCGTTAAAGATATTAAAGGATTACGAGATGTAAAATATTCATAACAATATGTCTCATCTGTATTGACGGGAATGTTGCCAATTAAAAAAACGCCTATAATAGCAATTAGGACAATGACTATTTTTAAATAAAAATAAAATTTACCCGTTGTACTATGACTGATACTTGATGCAAACAAGGAATATTCTGCTCGAAAACTACTAGTTACATTTTTGAAATACCTAAATATCACACCAATTAATAGTAAAAGAACGACTAAAAGACTTTTCAGTTTTATTACAAAAGCACTATTAAGAAGATTGGCAAGATGTTTTTTTTCCGGACCAGACTCTAAAGATATTTGTTTGATTATAAAATCAATAAACCAGTTTTCCGAAATAGAGAATACACCTATAGAAAGGCCTATCAAGATCAACACAACAAGTAAAAACCTGTTTTTTAGCATGCTAGGGTTCAAGTTGTCAAGTTGCTGGTTATAATTTAGCTATTATTGCTACAATTCTATCAGCCGTTTTACCATCCCAAAGTTCAGGAATGCCACCTTTTTTCCAATTTCCTGAAATTAATTTTTGAAGATAAGGCACTATATTATCAGGGTTTGTACCGACTATTTCATTGGTGCCCATTGTTACAGTTTCTGGTCTCTCTGTACTATTTCTTAAAGTCATACATGGAACATTTAGTACTGTAGTTTCTTCAGTTATACCACCTGAATCTGTAACAACTCCAGCAGCGTTTTTGATAAGATAGATAAATTCTAAATAAGACATCGGACCAGTAATAATTAGATTGTCAAAATTAATATCTAATTGGTCAAACATTTTTTTTGTTCGTGGATGCATTGGAAAAACAACTTTGTGGGATCCAACATTTTGATTGATCAACAATAAGAGTTTTCTTAAGTTTTCATATCCATCAACATTTGACGGTCGATGTAGTGTCATTACTAAAAATGGGTTTTCAGAAAGGTTATTGTCTTTATAGACTTGAGGTTTTATAAGTCTTTCGAGATTACCAAGAAGAGAGTCTATCATAGTATTACCTACAAAAAACACTTTTTCTTTACTGTGACCTAATTGTGCTAAATTATCATTTGCAACTGCAGATGTAGTGAAAAAATAATCGGTAATACTATCTGTAGCCATTCGATTGATTTCTTCTGGCATTGTCTGATCTCCTGATCTGATGCCACCTTCTACGTGGGCTACTTTTACACATTCTTTTTTTGCAGTGATAGCACATGCCATTGTGGATGTTACATCTCCAACAACAATACACAATTCGGGTTTCCATTCCTTAATTGCTGCTTCATATTTTACCATTATATTTCCAGTCTGAGTTGCTTGTGTTCCAGAGCCGACTCCGAGGTTGATGTTTGGTTTTGGGATATTGAGTTGGTCAAAAAAATCTTCACTCATTTTCTTATCGTAATGTTGCCCAGTATGAATAAGCCTAAATTCTATTTTATCATCAGGATTAGTACTATTATACCTGTTAAGAGCGTGCATGATTGGACCAATTTTCATAAAATTTGGTCTCGCTCCTGCTATAATGTCTATTTTTCTCATTTTTTTGCTTTTGCTTTTGTAAAGATAAAAATTTTGAAGCTTTTACTGTTGGCTATAGATCTTTAAATTGTTCCATTATCTACGTGAATATTTTGTCCCGTTATCGATTTTGCTTTTTGTGACATCAAAAAAACTGTGGTTTCTGCTACGGAATTAATGTTTGTAGGTTTTTTAAGACTAGTTCGGTTGTAAATTCTATCTTTTACACTTTTATCTATAACATTGGTCATATCTGTCTCCATAAACCCTGCTACTATACAATTGGATCTAATATTTTTTGTTCCCCATTCTCTTGCAGTAGTTTTAGAAAATGCTTCAAGGGCACCTTTGGTCGCAGCATACATCGCCAATCCTTTATAACCCGTATGTACTGAGATAGAAGATATGTGGACTATTGTACCTTGAGTGTTGTTAAGTATCATATTCCTTATCACATACTTTGTGATCAACATTGGAGTGATTTGATTGATCATCGTCATTTGCGTTACCTTATCCAACTTCATATTGGTCAATAATGTATCGTATGCCATTGCTGCATTATTGATATACCCATAAATAACTACTCCGTCCAACCATTTTTTGAATATTGTTTTCTTTACATCTTTAACATTTGATAAGTCGTATTTTAAATGCTTTATTCGATTTGGATATTTGGCGATTAAGTCTGCTAACTCTATGGAGATGCTTCTACTTATTCCGTATATATTATAATCAGATTGTAAGAGTGTTTTTGTGATTTCGAGTCCTAAGCCTTTGGATATTCCTGTGAGGAGAATGTTTTTCATTTTTCATTATTTTTAGCTATTGTGCTAATTGGTGTTTTTGGCTAATTAGCTAACGGCCTAACAAGCTAATTAGTTTTAAATTCTTTTTTTTCCGGTGTTGCCGATTGCTATTTTTTCTACAAATTTAATGATTCTGGGGATTTTATATTGGGCAATGTTTTTTTTACAATGTTGGATAATTTCTTTTTCAGAAACTTGACTGTTTTCTATTGTTAGTACCTCTGCAATGATAAGATTTCCAATCATTTTATTGGGTCTGCCGTATACTCTTATATCTTTGATAGCAGGGTGAGTGAGCAATACTTCTTCTACTTCTTGGGGATTGACATTATGTCCACCTACATTTATTATTCTAGTTTTTCTGCTTACAAATTCTATAGTTAATGGGTGCTCTGATATTATCTTTACAAGATCACCGGTATCGTACCAGTCTCCTTTCGCTATAGAGTTACTTATCAATTCGCTGGCTATAAATAGTACGTCATCTTGGATTTTAATTTTTCCAATTAACCTTTTTGGTACTTCAAATGTGCTTGTAGTTGAGGACATTAGTGGTCCCGATTCTGTAGAACCATAGATGTTTCTAATTATAGCATTAGGAAATATATTAGCAACATTATTCACCAATTCTGGTGTTGATTTTTCACCATTCAGAGTGGCACTTTTTACATTATTACACGCAAAATCATAGGGAGCAAGCATTCTATAAAAAGTAGGTGTGGCAGAAACAAAATCTATGTTATTATCATTAATGTTTTCGAGAATGTCTTTTCGAGAATATCGATACATATCTACCAACGTACTCTGATTACTGATCACTTGTAAAAACATTTGAATCCCAGCAGAATGAGAAGGATTGTAGGTAAATGCCCAAGTCGATTTTAAGTATTTTTCTTCTATCCTTACAGATTTCATTAATCTGCTAATTGGTTGTTTTATTAACTTTGGTGGACCTTCAGTTCCTGAAGAATATATCCCAACAGTAGCCGTAGAAGTAGTGATTTTTGATATTATGTCTTCTGTTGTTTCAAAGCTATTGTTGATTGGAATAAATGACGTAGAATTTTTGTTTTTTGTATTTCTATAGTCAATCAATGTGATATCTATATCGTTTACAATTGCTGCAATAACATTTACTATAAAATCTGGGTATTCTGAAGCATAATAAATAGTATCTACGGTTTTTAGAGCATTAAGCTTAATTCGTAAATCAGCGTATGTTAGAACTTGTGTTTTATTTTTATAGAAAGGCATAAATACTTATTTTAGTACATCACAGATGTCTTGAATCGTATATACGATACCATTTTCAAATATATCAATGTCAAATTCATCTTCGATACGGACAGTTAGTTCTGCTAATATAAGACTGTCCATCCCTAAGTCATTTTGTAAATGAGTGCTTAGTTCTATTTTTTCAGGTAATTCTAAATCGTTGTTTTCAATAACGAGATTTATGATTTTTATTAAGTTTTTGTTTATCATTTTTTTTGGCTTTTTGCTGTTTGCACTAATTTAATAACCACTTGTATATTGACATTACTGCAATGGTCCTATCATTATTATTAATTGTATACTCTTCATTTTCTGTCAAAGTCAATCTGATTACATTGAAAATGCAATAAAACAACTATTAATTTGCAATTATAATTCAAAGTAAGATGCTTTTTAATGCTAAATAAGTATTATTTGTTGAAATTATGAATTGGAAATCTTCTCTATCAAAATGGTTATAGGCACAGCTCTTAGCTTTTGTTGTTGTAAATAATGGTGTTAAGATAGCAGGATGGATCAAGGACGAATGTCATAGTACCCCAAGCTAATCCAACTCCAAATCCGCATGCTAAAAGATTGACAGATTTATTTATTTTATTTTTGAGATTTGTGGTTATGGTAATCGGTATTGATGCTGATGAAGTGTTTCCATAGTTTTGTAAACTATAGATTGCTTTATCTGAAGTGAAATTAATTTTTTTAATTATTCTTTCGTTCATCATTTTGTTGGCTTGATGTAACACAATGTAGTCAATATCTTCATTGTCGGTTTGAGTTTCTTCTAAAAAAGCATTTATGATTTTTGGGACTTTACTCATTCCAAAAGCAAAAACATTCATACCTTTCATTTTCAATTTAGGCTTTACATTTTCTTGGTTTCTAAACCCTCCATGATTTACAATGATATCTTCAGATCCTGCGCCATCTCCTCCAATACTGGTGAGGATAGAAGTACTGTGCTTGGCAATGATAGTTGCAGATGCCCCATCTCCAAATAGTGGTCTAGTACCTTGATCTTGATTGTCGATTACTTTACTAGTAGTATCTCCTACTATGAGTAGTCCGTGATCAGCAGTTGATGATGACAGTAAGGACATACATACATGCATACCATATACGTATCCTGCACAACCTTCATTGAGCTGAATGACTAAGCAATTTTGTGGTAATTGGAGTCTATCTTGAAGTATATGTGCAGTCGAAGGCAGTATATAATCTGGATACTGTGTTACAAATACTAAAACTCCAATACTGTTTTTATCAATATTAGCATTATTTATTGCATCAATTGCGGCATTATATCCTAAATCACTTACAGTCGTGTTTTTATCTGCAATTCTCCTTTGTTGAATCCCAGAGCTAGAAATTACCTTTTTTAGTTCTCGTTTATCAAATGGCAAAGAAGCATTATCTTCGATCAGTTGAGGAAGACAAGATACGATGGCTTTGATATTTATATTGTGTGTGGAGTGCATTTTTTTTAGAATTGGTTGGAGCTCACTTATATGGCTTACTTTGGTTGTTGGTTGGATATTATAAAGTCAAATAATTCTTGGATAGTATTTAATGTATTGAGATCATCACCATTTATTGAGATGTTATAATCATCATCTATCATGCTTATTACCATGAGTGCAGTCAAGGAATCCCAATATTTTAATTTTCTAAATTCGGTTTTCATTTCGATTGATTCACCTTTTTCGAAATCTTCGATTTGATTTTTAAATCTTTCTAAGAAGGTTGTTTTATTCATTGTATTTATTTTTTTGTTTCAAATTGTTCGATATTTTTGTCTATATCGTTTTTTATCTGCTTGAGGATAGTATTGGTAACTGATACTGTCTACCATTAGTTTTAAAATATGCTTTTTTGAATTTTGTCAATGTAAAAAAGGCAGCACCAAAAAATGCCAGTCCAGAGCTGAGATTGTCTATTACATTTTTAGCTTAAAAAATCACTTTAGCTGGATTGCCAAAAACGGTTTTATTATTAGCAACATTCTTTATAACTACCGCACCAGCACCAATTGTTGCATTGTTACCAATATGTAGTCTTGGCATAATCATTCCATAAGTATGGACAGTGACATTATTTCCTATTTTTGTTTCGCCCCCTACAAATGCGCCTGCATTAATGTGGCAAAATGCTCCAATGACCGTATCGTGACCTATCATTGCCTTACTATTAAATGAAGTATGACTACCGATAGTTACATCATTACTGATTATTACGTCTCGGGATATGATGCAACCAGGATTGATTATTGTATTTTGGGTAAGATCAGCTGATTTGTGAATTAGAGTATGAAAAACACCTCCATTCTGAGCTATTGTATTTGTACATTTAAGTTTGATTTCTGGATCAACAATAGCGACAACAAATACATCATTTTTTTGTATAATATAGTTTTCGATATCAGATATTATAGGAGGATAATTATCATACTTATCTAATATTGATGTATTCTTATCTAGAAAACCCTTAATGGAAAATTTTGATTTGTAACCTAAGCAATTTTTTGTCATTGTAGCTACTTCTCTCCCAAAACCACCAGCACCAATAATTATTAATTCTTTCATAAAATATTACACTTTTTTCTAAGGTTATTGATTTGCCATTGTATTTAAAAACGCTGGCTTTGGAGGAAGGTCTTTAAATATGCTATACACTATATCAGAATCTGGTCTTACAATAGTCCAAGCTGTAATAAATGGTATCATTAAGTCAACATACAATGATGCATTTTCTTTATACCACTTTTCAAGAATCCCTTTATATGGATATATTTTGTTTTTATAAAATTCCCATGTATCGCCTCCATTATCTCTAACTTTTGTAATCAATTCTTCTTCATCCCTAAATACTACTGAACCAATCCCTGTAAGACCAGGTTTTGCCATGTATATCACTTTTTGTACATCCATTGGATATTGGTCAAAACTTTTTTGCATCACAGGTCGTGGACCAACTACGCTCATATGACCAAAAAATATATTTAGCAATTGAGGTAATTCGTTAATCTTAGACTTTCGCAAAAACGGCCCCAGCGGTGTCATTCTTGGATCTTTTTTAGTAGTGATCAATCCTCCTTTCATATTGGGACTGTCCTTCAACATAGTAGCAAATTTGTATATATTGAATAATTTATTTTTATAACCTACCCGTTCTTGCAAGTAAAATATATGCCCTTCTCCTGTCATTTTTAACATGATAGCAATCGGTATCAAAAGTGGAGACAAGATCAGCAAAGCTATTCCTGAAGAGGTGATATCGAATATTCTTTTTATAATATGGTACATTTCTTAATACTGAGTTATTGAGTTATTGAATGATTGAGTTACTGAATGATTGATTGAGTTACTGAATGATTGAATGACTGAGTTAATGAATGAATGAATACCATTCCATCATTCCACCATTCCAAAATTCCACCATTCCAAAATTCTATCATTCCACCATTCCAAAATTCTATCATTCTATCATTCTACAATTCTATCATTCCAAAATTCTATCATTCTATCATTCTATCATTCCAAAATTCTACAATTCCATAATTACATCTTTTGATCCAATCCTATTCCTGTTTCTATATGACTAAAATCAGTTAAGTGTTTTGAAATTAAATCTACGATAGCTGCTTTATTTACACTATCCTTTTTAAACATTTCGGTAAACTCCGCTAATATCGAATTGATTTCTAGGTGCGAAGGTACAGAATCATTTTTTACTACGCCTAATGCACTAAAAGAATTCATATCTACATTGTCATTTTTATCAAAAAACTCTTCATAAGATTTTTCTCCTGAAGTATCTGTCTTGAAGAAATAGACTGGATATTTTTTGTTGTCTGGAGTCCAAAGTGCTGATTTTTCTCGGGCTTCTTGTTCTGTAGTACAGTAATCTGCTTCATATCCAAGTTCGACAAGAAAGTCCTCTGCTATTTTGGAGAAGGTCAACATTTGGTCTTCTCTCAATTTTGGAAAAAATATATCTTTTGATTCTCCTAGTACACATGCCAGCATACAGAGTTCTCCTGATTCGATTGGAGATACAAAATACCTTCTTACATCATTGGGTGCCGAAAGTGGTTGACGTTTCATCATCCGTTGTATAAATCCAAAAGGTAAACTACCATTAGAAAATGCTACATTGGCAAATCTTGCAGTACTGATTTTTAGGTCATCAGTGTAAGACATCAATACTTTTTCCATTAGCTTTTTACTTGCTCCCATGACATTCACAGGGTTAGCTGCTTTGTCTGTAGATACAGAAAAGAAATGAGATGGTTTATTCTCTTTTGCCAACTCTAATAATTTTTTAGTGTTAAACACATTATTATTCACCATTGCTTCGATCGCTAAATGATCTTTCTCACTTCTTACATGCTTATGTGCTGCAAAGCAAGCTACAATATCAAAATTACTTGCTCTAAACATTCTTGAAAATATATCTCCACCAAAATCAAAAGGGTAAGTAATATATTCTTCGGGAATCAAGTCGTTGTAACCACTTCTCAGGTCACGTGTTAGTTCTGTCAGTCCGTTTTCACTATAATCTACAACGGTTAGTTTTCCTGGTTTAAAGGGAAGAATAGCTTTAATAAAAGAAGAGCCTATTGTACCTGCTCCCCCTATAACTAGTATAGCTTTGCCTTGTATTTGAGCAGTGAGTTGTTTTCTGTTATTCTCTATATCATCTTTGAAGAAACTTTCGCTTCTGTGCGTGACTTTTGATTTAATAAATTTGTCAATGTTGAAACTGAGCATATTTTTAAGTTATTGTTTGAATAGTAGAATGAAAGAATTATAGAAATGAAAGAATTATAGAATTATAGAATTATATTAATTCAGTCATTTTATATTTATTGTTTATTATATGTATTTTTTCTTGCTGACGATAGAATTTTTAACAATTCTTCAACCTCTTTTTTAAGTGATACTAGAAGTTTTTTATCAACCAAATCTGCATCTTCTAAAATTTGCAACCAAAATAGAGTCTCATCACATTCTTCAACAACTATTGAAAGCTTAGCAAAGAATTCCTTTTTTTGATCTACCTCTTATCACAGCTCTATAATTCGCCGCAGTTGAAGTTGCTGATTTTAAAATTTATTTACCAATAACAAAATATGCAGTCTTTTGCGGAAAACTATTCACCATTTTCACTATCCTTACTGCAACATCCTTAGTACGATTTTGCATCATTTCTATAAACGCTATCTTATCCATATTCATTCATTCTAAAAACCATTCAACCATTCAACCATTCAATCATTCAATCATCCAATCATTCAACAATTAAATCATCCAAAAACCCCCTTCACCACCTCAACAACCTCCTTCATCTCCTCATCCATCAACCCCACACTACTCGGAATACTCAAACTATCAGCATGTACTTTTTTAGAAAAATCGTGTTCGTTAACATATAACTTATCCGTAAACATTGGTAACTGATTCATTGGCATCCAGAATGGTCTTGCTATGATTTTGGCATCATTTAGTGCTTTTAGAATCTCCGCTTGTTTACTGGTACTAAATGTAAATAGCCAACAATTTGGATCAACATTGTCTTCTACTTTTTGGAATCGAATATCTCCTACACCGGATAGATGTTCCCGATAATATGCATCGATATGTTTCTTTTTTTGTAGAAAACCATCAAACTGTTCCATCTGTGCAACTCCGATTGCTGCGAGAACATTGACCATTCGATAATTGAATCCTATCTCATCGTGGTAGTATGTTTGAGGGTCAGCTTTGGCTTGAGTAGTGAGGTGCTTTGCTCTTTTGGCTATAGCCTCATCATTGGTCACGATGACACCTCCTCCACCAGTTGTGATGATCTTATTACCATTAAAACTAAATATACTCATCACTCCATAAGTCCCAGAATGTTGTCCTTTCCAGTATGAACCTAAGGATTCGCTGGCATCTTCTACTACATATATATTGTATTTATTAGCTATACTCATCAACTTTGGCATATCACACATATTGCCTAATACATGTACAGGCATTATCGCTTTGATAGGATTCTCTAAATCATCTTTACGATAACATAATCCATCTTTCATCAGACAATCATTGTCCAAAAATCGCTCTAACAAATCCAAATCCATCTGCCATGTATCTGGATTTACATCCATAAATATTGGTTCTGCATAGGTATATGAAGCAGAATTAGCGGATGCTATAAATGTAATATTGGGCACTATGATATAATCGCCTTGTGTCACATCTAGCATGTGCATAGCGAGATGTAGTCCAGATGTCCCATTTACACATGAGACTCCATGTGCAGCTCCGACATATTCAGCGACCATATTTTCAAATTGTGTCACATAAGCACCCGCAGAAGAAACCCAACCAGTATCAAGACATTCTTTGACGTATTTCCATTCATTTCCAGCGAGGTGGGGGATAGATAGTGGTATCATATATGAGTTGTTGAGTTATTAAGTAGTTGGGTTGTTGAGCAGTATTTGCAATCTGAAATGCTAATAATTTTAGTAAATCATAGAGTTTTGTTTTAAATATTTTTAAAAAATATAAATATTTCAGACTTTTTATTTTTTGACCATTTGACAATGAGTAAGCTATTTTTATATTATTTAATTCTTTTTGCTGGAATTCCTACATAAACGCCTGGTTCTGTAATGTGCTTTACAACCATCGCTCCCATTCCTATTACTACATCATCACAGATATTTATTCCTTGTCTAGTAGCTGCTCCTGTACCAAAGTACACACGATCACCAAAATTACATGTTCCACTAATATTTGTCGCTGGGGCAGTAGTAAAAAAATCACCTAAAGTGCAATCATGACCAATAGTAGTATTCAAATTAAGTTGACAATGCTTGCCAATTTCAATTTGACAAGTTACAATAGTATTTGCTGTAATAATAGCTCCTATATCAATGTTTGTCCACCGAGAAACTACAGCTGTCGGGTGAATAAGTGTAATAAATTTTGAATTTGATGGAAGCCATTTTACTACTTTTTCTCTTATAGTTGGATCTCCAATTCCTATGCTTAGATTGTCACTTGCAATTATATCTGAAAATGGTAATACTGGTAAACCATTTAACTGTTTGTCTTTCCAATTAGATTCCCAAACTTCATCGGTTTCATAGAAGGCTTTTACTTTGTTATAATCTCCAAGATCATCTATCAAACATAATACTTCTCTTGCAAAACCACCAGTCCCAATTATTCCAATATTTTTCATAATTATTATTTTTTATTTTGTAGAGTACTAATTATAAACTCGATATATTTTTTACCTAAATCTTCTCGATCAAAGTACTCTTGGGCATAATGATATCCATTTTCTCCTAATTTCGAGATTTCTTTTTTATCTAATTTTGAGATTTGCTCAATTTTTTTCAGCCAGTCTTTGGGATTTTCTGGTTCTATGTATATTCCACAGTTGGCAGTTTCTACCAATTCTCGTGATACTCCATCTATAACTAACATAATAGGTTTTTTACAGGACATATAATCAAAAGTTTTATTAGAATATATAGTCTTGAAAGTATCTACTTTTTTAAGTACTGATGTACCAAAATCAGATGCTAAGATATACTTAAAAACCTCTTTTTTGGGTACGGGGTCGATAAATTGTACATTTTCACAACCTCGTTTTTTAGCCTCTTGGATCAACATATCTTTTTGCATACCACCACCAATTAAGACAAATAATACATTAGGAAACTTTTCTTTTATTAATTCTGCCGTCTCTATTACTTGGATTAGGTGATTGGCGACTCCATGTGCTCCAACATAGGTAATTACCATTTTGTCAGCCCATCCCATTTTTGATCTAAATTCATCAGCATTAAAGTCTGATTGTAATACTTCACTTGACAATGAAAAATCTGCTGCATTTGGGATAAAAACCACCTTGTCTTTGGGTACGTTTTTTTCATTGATAAGCTTATCTCTAAATGCGGGGGTCAATACATTAATAAGCTTTGCTCTTTTGTATATAAATGCTTCAAACCAATAAGCGAATTTAATGATTACCTTATTAGTCACTACTCCTGTATCTATTGCAGATTCTGGCCATAGATCTCTCACTTCAAATACAAACGGTATTCGCTTAAATCTTGACAATATGTATGCCGTGATACCAACGAACAACGGTGGAGAAGTCACTAAGATAATATCATATTTCTCTTTAGTCTTGAACAGTCCTGCCCAAATACTAGAAAAGACGAATGAAAAATATCCCCATAATCGTCCCAAAAACCCACTATTATACGTTTCTGAAACATGAGTTCTCCATACATTTACTTTGTCGTGTTGTTTATTGACAAAA